>JAYTUG010000493.1:0-16999 GCA_043744695.1 Gemmataceae bacterium | reverse complement strand
GGACCGTGGCCGACAAGCTGACTCAACAAATCGTGGAAGCGCTGAGCAAGGCCGCCGCCGAACCGTGCGGGCTTCCGCTCTTCATTTTGAAATCGGATTCCGGCCTCTTCGTGAGCACCGCGAAGGCCGCCGCCCAGAAGTGCCTCAACGATCGATTGCTCCAGTTGGTGCGAACCGAGAGTCGGGGCAAGTTGCCGCGCGAACTGTACGCACCGACCGAGGCCGGTTGGGAATTTCTGCTCGCCGCCGCGAACCCGAAACAGGTGCTGGAAGACTTCGTCCGCGTGCTCGAAGAACGCCGAGGCGAAGTGATTGAACTCCTCGACACGACCCGGAAAATGGCCGAGAGCTTGCAAGGCCTCAAGGACGCGGTTTCGCGCGTGCTGCCTCAGGTGAGTGCGAACCGGATCGAGGCGTGCTTCGGCCGCGAGACACCATTGTCCGTGAGTCGCTCTGCGCGGCTCAATGGCAGCGTCACGGCACTACTGGAAGCACCGAGTACCACCGAACTTTCGGAAATGATCCTGGCCCGGCTCGCGGATTGGTCGAGTTCGGCGAACGCGGGAGAAGACTGCCCGCTGCCGGAACTGTTCCGCAGTTTGAGCGCGTTCGACCCGCAACCCTCGCTCGGCGAATTCCACGACAGCCTGCGGAAGCTGCACGCCAGCGGCGCGGTTTATCTGCATCCTTGGACCGGGCCCCTGTACGAATTGCCCGATCCGTCTTGTGCCTTGCTCGTGGGCCACGGTATCGCGTATTACGCATCGTGCAGGCCGCTTGCGGCTTCGCGATGAGTGAAGGTGTCGCCGAATCGCGAAGCCGCGAGCGGCTGAAAGAGGAGAATCACGGATGACCACCACCCTGACCGACCGCTCGATTTCGAGCCGCGCTCGCGACGTGCTGCAGCGTGCCGGCAACCCGTTCCGCAACTACTTCGCCCGCAATCCGGACGACGAAGTCTGCGCCCGCTACCACGTGCCGGAACTCTTCGCCCCCGAACGCGACCTGCTCCATTCCATCATCGACCTCTACCGCTACGACCCGAACACGCACTCGGAAGTCGTGCCCATTCTCGGGAACAAAGGTGCCGGCAAGACGCACCTCCTCCACTCGATCAAGCACGGCGCGAGCGGCCAGTGGCAACTGCTCGTCACTCCTGGCGTCTACCAGAAAGACTCCGACTTCCTCGAATACTTGCTGTTCCAGATCATCGATACGCTGCTCGGCGGTGGCAAGCAGAAGGGAGTCCGCCCGCTCGACTACCTCAGCGAGCAACTGGTTCGTCGGCAACTCGGCATCGCGCTCCGCGATCTCTCCGCCGAGGAGCGAGTGGAACTCTTCCCACCGACGGGTCTGAGCCGCTTCGGCCGCGTCTTCGGGTTCGGAGCCGTCCAGGCCCAGGAACGCGCCGAGGCACTCGCCGAGAATCTCTCGGGTTATTCGAACTTCGCACGGATGCCGGTGCCGCTGGAACAAGCGCTTGCGACGGCCGGGCTTTCCGCACAGAAGGCGTTCGACCTCGTTTGTTCGCACGTGGCGCGCACCGAGTCGCACAACACGGCCGGGCTCATGCGGCGCAACATCTTCAATGGCTTCGCCAAGGCCGCACTCTTGAAGGATGAATCGGAACTCGCGAACTTCCTGACCTTCGGATTCGCCGAACTCGACTTCCACGTTCGCCCCACGCGGCAAGACCTGGTACTCGCACTATTCAAAGTGCTGTCGGATGTGTTCCGCAGTCTGAAGACGCCGATCGTGGTGGCCTTCGACCAGTTGGAAGACTTGCTACTGGCTCGCCGCTCGGACGACGCTCACAAGACGGCCGAGGCGTTCTTCGCGGGCATCGTGCAGGTCATGCATCAGATCGAGGGGCTGCTCTTCCTCATCTTCGCCGAACGCGGTTTGTGGAACCGCTTCGTCCCGTCGCTAGACGGGTACATTCAGGATCGGTTGAACAACCCGGTTCACGTGCCGAAGCACGGGACGGTGAAGGCACTTCGCCTCGAAGCCCCGGCTCCGGAGTTGGTTCGCCGCGTGGTCGAGGCGCGGTTGCGGCCGTGCCTCGATGAACTTCCCGAGGGTGAATCCGATTCGGACATCGCGCCGTTCGCGGACGAGCAGGTGATGCGCGTCGCCGCGACCGAGCCCACGCTCCGCGACATGCTGCAGCAGTTTCGGCATCTCTTCGACCACGTGATCTATGGGCCGGAACCCGAGCCTGCCGCTCGCGGCTTCGCGACTGAGTTGCCCGCGTTTGTAGAACCGGAAGGGCCAGCGAATCGCATCAGCGAAGAACTTGCGGAAGCAGAAGAGTTCACGCTCAAGTCGGTCGAGGTCGTGGAGATCCCCACTCCGGTCGCTGACGCTCCCGGCTCGCCAGAACCGGAGGCTCCTCCGGAGCCGTCGTTTCCCGTGGTGGCGAATTTCGGTCCGCCTGCCCCGATTGCGCGGTCGTCCGCGCTATCGCACGAGGTGCTCGTCGAACTCTGGCAGCAGGAGAAGCGTGCCGCTCGCCGCAAGCTCGAACCGGAAGGCGCTCTCACCGGAGCGACCCGCGAACTGCAAGCGGGCCTCGGCGCCTTCCTCAGCACCTGCCTCGAGCACGGCGTGAAAGTCGGCCCGTGGCGACTTCAACACGTCGTTGCCGAATGGAGCTACGGCGAACACCCGACCTACGGCGTCGTCACCCTCGCGCACTGGGCCTGCAAGGACGCCCAGCCCTGGAAGGTCGGCCTCGGGCTTTTCCTCGCCCGCGGAGCCGGGAAGCCGAAGGATCTCGAAATCAAACTCGCCTCCATGGACGCTCAGCCGACCATCGTCGATCACCTGATTCTACTTCGACCCGAAGACGATCTCACGATGAGCGGCAAGAGTAAGTCGATGCTGCAGGAAGCGGAACGGCAGGGGAAGCACGCCCGGCTCGAACCGATTTCATTGGACGGCTTCGCACAGTTGTACAGTTTCCCGCGCTGGCTGGCGGCAGTTCGCGAGTCGTTGCCGGAAGGGACGCCGGTGCCGAACCTCGCGGACGCGATTCAGGATCAATGCGAGAAACTGCTCGAACAGGTCTGCATGCCGGTGCAGGGATGAAATCCTCGTTCCCACGCTCCGCGTGGGAACGGGATCTTCGACGCTCTGCGTCGTGGCAGTAAGACGACGCTGAGCGTCGAAGAGGGCGTTCCCACGCGGAGCGTGGGAACGAGACAATTCATGCTGACCCGCCTCATCGACTACGCTCTCCTGCTTGCGGTTGCGGCGGCGCTCACGTTGCCCAACCTCGGCGTCTCCAGCCTGTGGGATGTCGATGAGGGCGTGAACGCCGAAGCCGCCCGCGAGATGCAGGATGCCGGTACGTGGGTGATTCCCACGTTCAACTTCGAACTGCGAACCGCGAAGCCCGTGATGCTGTACTGGGTGCAGCGGGCGAGCTACGCCGCGTTCGGCGTCAGCGAATGGTCCGCGCGTTTGCCTTCAGTTTTGGCCGCGTGGCTCACAATACTGCTCACCTATGAACTGGGCCGGCGGATGTTCGGCCGCGGCACGGGGCTGCTCGGCGGAATCGTGCTGGCGAGTGCGATCGAGTTCTGCGTGCTGGCCCATGCCGCGACGCCGGACGCCACGCTGCTCTTGTTCACCACGCTTACCTTCTATCTGTTTTGGATTGGCCAGGAGAATGGCGGGCGTCGCTGGTGGGTGCCCGTCGGTGCGGCGTGCGGCCTCGCCATGCTGACGAAAGGGCCGGTCGGCGTCGCGTTGCCGGGGTTGGTCATCGGGCTCTATTTCCTTTGGAACCGGGAACTGAGCCGACTCTTCGATCGGCGCATGCTCTGGGGCGCTCTCGCGTTTTTGCTGGTGGCCGGGCCGTGGTACGGGCTCGTCACCTCCGAGACGCGCGGGGCCTGGGCGAAAGCATTCTTTCTGAACGAGAACGTGAACCGCGCCCTGACCTCGATGGAAGATCACCGCGGGCCGTTCTTCTATCACGCGGCGGCACTCTTCGCACTGTTCGCGCCGTGGAGTATCTTCCTGATCGGTTCGCTCTGGTACGGCGTGAAGGCGGCAAGCACACCGACCGCCGACGGTGGACGTGCCCACCGATTCCTCATCTGCTGGTTCGCAGCTTACCTGCTCTGCTTCTCGCTGGTGCAGACGAAACTGCCCAACTACGTGCTGCCGCTCTACCCGGCATTGGCGATCCTCACGGCGCGGTTCCTGGTTCGCTGGCGCGAGGGCGAACTCGCGATTCGCAAGTGGTTGATGCCGGCGGCAACGGGCGGACTCGCGATGATAGCACTGGCAACCGGAGTCGGCTTGCTCGCGGCCGGCGGAACGCTCTCAATTCCTGCGATGCGAACCTACCCCGGTCTGGAAACGTGGGCGGTGCTTGGTGCCGTGCCGCTCGTGGGCGCGGGGTTCATGGTCTGGTACTTGCGACGAGGCGATCGCCGAGGGTTCGTGAGCGCCATGGCCATCGCGACCGTCCTGTTCGTCGGGCTGCTGGCGGCGTTCCCCGGTTCCGAGATGGACAATTACAAGGCGCCGCGCGAACTGGTGCGAATCAGCGGCGTCGCCGATCCCACGCGCGATGTGCGAGTCGCGACGTACGACTGGTTCCAACCGAGCGTCGTGTTTTATGCGAAGCGGCACGTCGAGAAGTTACCGAGCGTCGAGAAGGCGGCCGAGTTTCTCGCAGTGCCCACGCCCGGATACCTGTTCGTGACCGAACCGACTTGGAATGCCTGGGTCGCGAGCAAAGTGCCGACGGCGCACCGCCCGGTCGCCCGCCACTTCGACTTCTACCGCAACTGTTTCGTCTTGGTGATTACCAACGAGATGGAAACCGAGCAGGCTCGCAAGACGGCTCGTGGAATTGCGTTCAACTAATCGCGGTACCAACGAGAATGTCGTAGCCGGCGTGGGCACCGACCGCGATCCCGAAGCCGCGGGCTACGAAGATTACTGTGAAGTAGAGCCCCGCGATGGCCCGGAAGAGGAAGACGTAGGGGTTCATCGGCTCGCCGTAGGGGCCGACGTGGTGAGCGGCCGCGAAGGCCAACGCGGCACCCAACGCCGCCATCAGAATGGCCGCGAGTGCCGGAATCTGGATCATGCGCAGAATGCAGTAGCCGCCGACGAAGAGCCCGAGGCGGAACAGCACCTCTTCGTAGATTCCCGCGCCGATGAAGGTCAACACCTGGGCCGTGCGACCGGTTTGAACCGTGAGGTCCAGCTTCACACCGAGTCGTTCGACGAGCGGTCCGAAGTTCTGGCTGAACTGCCAGAGCAGAAACGCGTAGGCACCACTTTCGAAGGCCATGCCGAACCAGGTTCGCACGGGGTCTTCGGGCCGGTCCATCCAGCGCCACCAACTCCATACGAGCAGCACGGCTAGCACGATCGCAGGGGCAGCGAGGACGTGCCCGACGCCGAAGACTTCGAGGGCCCAACGCAGCCAGGCGTCGGCCCCGTTGCGCAAGCGCGAGGCTCGATCGCCGCCGAGCCAGAACACGCCGCCCTCGTAGGCCGCGAGCAGCGGCACGAGGAACAGAAACGACGACCAAGGGTGTCGCGTCGATGAAAGGTAGGTGGTCATGTCCATGTGCCGCTTGCGGCTTCGCGAGGGCGCTAGACGAGGTCCGGGTACCGGCGGCCGAGCACTTCCTTGCAGCGTTCGGCCGGCAGCGTGCGAAGGACGGCCCCGCGAGTCGCCAGCGAAAGATCGACGTGCTCCGGCCGCGAGATGAGCGTACCGTCCGCTTCGGCGAGTAGTGCGACGATCGGGCGGCCAGGCGAACGCGGGTCCATTCGGTTCACGTGGTTCGCCGCGATCATACCGATGCGGCCATCGGTGAGTTCGACGATCGAGCCGACCGGATAGAAGGAAAGCTGAACGAGGTACTCGGCGAAGTCCTTGTCGAGTTGGCCGTGTTCGGCGAGTAGCAGGACATCGGTGAGCGCGGTGCGGGTGTCTTGGGCCGGTCGATACGGCCGCGGCGAACAGAGTGCGGCATAAGTATCGGCGGCCGCCAGCATCCGGCCGAGCGACGGAATCTGAGCGCCTTTGATGCCCGCGGGGAATCCAGTGCCGTCGCCGCGTTCGTGGTGCGTCGCGACCGCCGCCGCAAGTAGAGCGGCGTCGGTCGCATAACGCGTGAGTAATTGAGCGCCGTGCTGCGGATGCTGTTCGATGAGTCGGCGTTCGTCGGAGGAGAGCGGCGTGGGCTTCGCGAGTACGTCGACCGGCACCCGCATCATGCCGCATTCCATCATCAGCGCCGCCACCACCGGCACGAGCGGCCGGCTCGCCCATTCGTAATCGAACGACACGATGCGAGCGATGACTTGCGCGGTGTTGATGGCGTGGGCCGCGAGATAGCGGGCCGGTGCGAGGGTTTCGATGCCGCCGGGATACGAGTGAGTGGAACGCGGCTCGGTGTGCAAAAATCGGAGCGGCTTCGTTTGCCGGGCGTCTTCGAGCAGTTCCTCGGCGAGGGCCGCGATGGAGTTCAGACCCACGGCCTGATTCTGGTGCATGGCCGAGTAGACGATCGCGATGCGGTCGATGCGCGAGTAGTCCGACTGCCGCTGAGCCAGCGTTCGCTCTTGAACCGCGAGACGGTCGGCGACGATCGCGAGCATGCCTTGAAGGCCATCGCACAACTTCAACTGGACGCTCGGGGATTCGGGAAAGGCCTGAGCGAGCCGCACGCCGCAATCGAGTACGGCGACGGTCTCGCGGTGGTACGCGACGAGCGAATCGTTCGCGGCATCGTTGCGATTCGAGAGTCCGAGTATCGCGGGTTCGCAGGCGAACTTGCGCTGGCGAGCGAGCAGAGTCTGAGCAGTCGAAAGAAGCTGGCGCGCGCGATCGGTGAGTACTGGCAGCGGGCCTTCCGAAACTTCCACCAGTCCCGTGATCAGGCGAAGCGATTGGCGGAAGCTTTCGGCCACCGCGACGGTCGATGGCACGTCCGCGGAGTCGATGGGAATCGCCTCCGGAATGATCCGCGGCGTCGATTCCAGCCGCTGCCGAAACGCGGAGATTCGATCCAGCAGGCCTCGTACATCGCTCATCGCGAGTTCCCCTTCACCGGCTGCACGCCGGTGCCACCCAGACAATCGCGCAGCATTCCCCCGTCGTCTTGGATCGGCTGGAAAGCGGGGGGAACTTGAACGATTATTCCGGCGGCAAGTTGGAGGAACTGCGAGCCCAACGCAGTTTCGCTGAACGCGGGACGCAAACGCCCTTGATTCGTTGAAACCAGGTTATCGCTCGTTCACCACGAAGGCACGAAGATCACACCAAGAAACACAAATCGATCTGAGCGAATTTCATTTTTGCTTTGTGTTTCTTGGTGTGAACTTGGTGCCTCTGTGGTGAGTTCTATGGAGCTGACTACGTTGCCGATCTGCGAGCCCAACGCAGTTTCGCCGAACGCGAACGGGGGTTCTCGCGGCGTTCGTCCAAACCGGGGCGAACCGGATCGTCCGACACCGCCTCGAACAGGCCCGACCGCAAGCCGTCGCGGAACGCGGCCTTAATGAGGCGATCCTCACCGCTGTGGAAGCTGATGAAAACGGCGGTGCCGCCGGGATTGAGGAGGTGAGGAAGCACGCGGAGCAATTGCTGCAAGTTGGCGAGTTCGCGGTTCACGAGAATGCGAAGAGACTGAAAGACGCGGGCAATCGGCGCGAGGCGCTGCTTGCGCTCGCTCGGAGCGTCGGGCATGCGGTCGATGGTCACCGGTGCTGCGACTTCGATCAACTCGCGGAGTTCGCCGGACTTCGCGAATGGCTTCGCGAGTCGCTGCTCGACGATGGCTGCGGCAATCAATTCGGCTCGCGGTTCGTCGCCGAGTTCGCGGAAACAGGCGGTCAGTTCTTCGGCGGAAAGTGCATTCACGAGGTCGGCGGCGGTGCGGCCTCGGGTGGGGTCCATCCGCATGTCGAGCGGGCCGTCTCGCATGAACGAGAAGCCGCGAGTGCGATCGTCCACCTGCATGCTGGACATGCCGAGGTCCGCGAGCAATCCATCGACGCCGGTGGCTCCCTCGGCGGCGAGGATGTGTGCGAGGCCGGCGAAGTTCCCGTGGTGCAGGGTGAAGAGCCCGCCGAGGGCCTCGAGCTTTTCGCGGGCCGGTTCGAGGTTGGCGGGGTCGAGATCGCAGGCGATGAGCAAGCCATCCGGTGCAACGGCCTTGAGCAGTTCCACGGAGTGCCCGCCGAATCCGAGCGTGCAATCGACGACGGTTTGCCCCGGCTTTGGAGCCAACGCCAACAGCACCTCGGCCAGCAGCACGGGGCGATGCTCGCCAGTTCGCGTGGAGCGGCGATGCTTCTTGCGCCAGAACGGGCGGTACTTTTTCTTCTTCTTCGGCTCGTCGTCAGGCATGCCCTCATTGTAAGGGAGTGGCAGGGGCAGGCTACTTCGTCACACCTTTGGCCCAAGCTTCGCGCATCCGGCGAACGCTGATCGTGATCACGGGCGGCAACTTCGAGCGGAGTAAGTTCGCACCGTCGAACCAGCCCGAAGGCTCCGCGTACGCGATGTGCTGCTCCACGAAGACGGCACCAACCGGTTCGGCCAACTTCGTGATCTTCACGTACATGCCGGAGCCGCCGTAGGGCGAGGACGGGCCGTATTCCACTTTCCCTTGCACTTTGGCGACGGATTGCCACTCGTTGGGAAACTCCTTATCGCCTCGGAATCGCGAATCGACCTCGGCCCCAGCAACGATCGACTCTCCCGATTTGGTCGCCATGCCGTGCCCGGTGACGCGCAGCCGCACCTTTTCGAGGAAGTCGAACTCGATGTGGGCAAAACCTTCCTGCTTGGCGTCGAGCTTCTTGGGGTCGATGTTGCGTTTGATCAGATCGTCCCGCGTGATGGTCTTCGCTTTGCCACCCTCGCCCTTGCCGATGTTGAGCGAGCGTTCGAGGAATTTTTCGTCGTCGAACGACTTGAGATCGACGTAGGCGACGAAGTAGGTGTCGAGCCCGCGCGAGGGCGATTGAGGATCGGACGGTTTCGCATCGCGAATGCGCAGCACGTGGGGCGAGACCTGCGACCTGCGGGTGAAATCTTCAAAGGTGTAATCGTCGCCGATGAGCTTCAACAAGATTTCTTTTTGGGCCGCCGCATCGAGGCCGTCCGGCATGAGAGGCTTCTGCAACTTCACGCGCAGCTTCTCCCCGACGACCAACCCGGGATCGAGGAGAGCCTGGTAAAGCGAGTTGTCGTCGTGTCCGGTCGGTGCCGCAACGGTCAGGGAGAGTACGATCGCGAACATTGCAAATGCTTCCTCGATGGGAGAACTACTTCAAATCGGGGATCAGCGTGCGGAGTCGAGCATCGAGCGTGCGGGCCTCGTCGAGCGTGAATCGCGTTTGAGAGGCCAGTTTCCGCAGGTCTTCGGGAATGGGTAGCGCACGCCCGGTGGGCATCTTGTCGACCGCGAAGGCGTCGTCGCCGGGTACGCCGAAGCGATTCACTTTCTTGGAATCGACCACGAGTTCCGCGGGGTCGATGGTGTTCGTCTTCACCCAGAGGGCCTCCGCAAGCCCTCCGTCGCCGAGTCGCCAGAGCAGAGTATCGAGCCGGCCGGTCGTCGCATCCACGATCATCGCATAGCGGTAGCGGACGAGTTTGTTGTCGTCGCCGCAGCGATACCAGACGGGTGTGTCGAGCAGGCCCATCGTACTGCCCGAGAACACCAGCACGGCCTTGCGTTGAACGTCGTAACCCTTGGTGAGAATCTCGCCTCCGAAGAGGCCCATGTCGCCGCCGAGCTTACGGCCCGTTTCCGCCGTCAGGATCGTGTCGCGTCCCTTCGCTTTGGCTCCGAGTCCGAGAGCGGCCTTGTCGAAGCAATAGCGCGATCGGCTGCCGAGCGTTTCTTTCTTCACGTTCGCGAGGAACGCCGTGAACATCCATGAGGCTTTGTCGATCGTGAGTGCCGCCAATCCCTTTTTCTGATCCTCTCGAATCCGGGGTAAACTCTTGATCACGAGATGGGACCAGCCCGAAGGCGGACCTTTTTCCACGAGCGTGCCCGGTGTCAGCTCATCGGCGGGGCGCGAGGTCAGATCATAGGTGATGACAAATTCCGCGCCGGGCAAGGAACTCGTTTCCGCCGGTCGCTTCGAGGTGTCGTAGTCCTTGCCGGACCAATCGGCGGGCGGCGGTGGCTCGGGCCAAGTGGCCCAAACGACTCCGGCCGCGAGAAGGCCCATAACGGCGAGCCCCCCGACGATCCACATGCCGCGTCGTTCCACGGAACACCTCCTGTGAGCCGCCCCTTGGGAGCGGTTGCAGCTATGGTACGCACGGCGCGAGCGGACATCCAGAAGTGGAGTAAAAACGAGATGACTTAGCGAGTAGCTTGGGAATCTACGGCCGATGTGCCGATTGTCGGCTCTGGTCGGTTTCCTCGCGATTTTCATCCGCAGGCCGCCCTTTCGGGAGGTCGGTTCGTCTAGAATGTGTGTGTTCGCCGCGTTCTCGGGTATGGTTACACCGCCGACGCTCACCGGATTCAGGAGGCTACACGGTGCTTCGCCGACTGCTCACCAGCTGGGCCAATACCCAGTCAACCTCTCCCATTCGCCGTAAACCTCTTGCTACCCGTAGCCTTCGGCTCGAGACGCTCGAAGCGCGCGAAGTGCCTTCAGTCACGCTCGGCACGATCAACCAGCCGACCATTCCCAACAATAAGCCGATCTTCATTCCCGTGAATGTCACGAGTACCCCGGCGGGTGCCGTCACGACCACGGTGAGTTCCGATAGTGCGAATGTGGCCGCGAGCATCGTGACCGGCGGGAAGAGCGTCCGCATTGACGTCACGGGCACCGACTCGAATGGCGTCGCGTTTTCCGGCAGCATCACGGTTCGGCTCTTCGCCGACGCGGCCCCGAACGCCGCCCAGCGCATGATCGATCTCGTAAACTCGGGCTACTACACGGGCAAGACCTTCCCGCGCATCATCAACAACTTCACCATCCAAGGCGGCGGCACCACCACGTCGGACAACTCGCCGCTGCCCAGTTTCCCGGATGAGTTTAACGCGGATTTCACGTTCGACAGCCCCGGCGTCCTCGCCTTCGCCAACAGCGGCGACGACACCAACAACTCGCAGTTCTTCATCACCGATCCCAAGACGCTCCTGGCCCAGCGGCACACCGATCTCAACTTCAACTACTCGATCGTCGGCATCCTCACCGACGGCTTCGACATTTATCAGAAGATCATCACCACACCGGTGGTGGACAACGGCGCGGGCGAAACGAGCAAGCCGACGAACCCGATCACCATCACCGGCGCGACGGTCTTCTCCGATACGAAGAATGCGGTGATCGAACTGAAGCCGACGAGTGCGTTTGGTACTGGCACGGCGAACATCGCGGTCTCGGCGAACGATGGTACGGGTGCGACGCCGCAATCGTTCGCGGTCGCCGGAGTCGCTGATGGCGTGAACAGCCCGCCCTATATTTCGACGCCCGTTCCCAATCAAACGACCGTCGCGGGCACGCCAGTCTCCTTCAACGTCGCGGTCACGGACATCGACGGCGACCCCACCACGATTGCCGTGAAGGACTCGGCCTTCAGTACCACGACGATTCCGAACGCCACAGTGACCATCGACCAGGCGACGAAGCGGGTGACGATTACGCCGGCGGCAAACTTCACGGGTACGATCACCTTCAAGGTAGGCGTGCGGCCCACGTCTGCTTCCGATACGGCGGCGAACTACGACACGCAAATCGTGACGCTCACCGTCACTGCGGCACCCCCGACACCGGGAACCACGCCGCCCGGCGCGTTCACGGCACAGGGCTCCGCGGCCGGCACCACGCCGATCGTGACAGTCCTCAATGCCGACGGCTCGGTTCGCTTCTCCAAGTCCGTGTTCAGTCCCGGGTTCCTCGGCGGCGTCCGAGTTGCGATCGGCGATGTGAACGGCGACGGCGTGAAGGACGTGATCGCCGTGCCCGGCTTCGGCGGGGCTGGCGTCGTGCTCGTCCTCGATTCCACGACTGGCAATGTCGTCCGCACCCTTACGCTTTACGCGAACGATTTCCGCGGTGGCCTGTTCCTCGAAGTCGGCGATTCGCGCAACCTCGGCTACGATCAGGTACTCGTCGGGGCCGGGAACACCGGTGGCCCCCGCATTACCCTGCTCGACCTCAAGCAGAACACGGTCCTGCTCAACATCTTCACGACGGACTTCACGACGCGCGGTGGAGTGGGTAGCCTCGACATCTCGGATGTCTTCCGAAACAAGGGTCAGGACATCGTCGTGGGAAGCGGCCCGGCTCATGCCCCACTCGTTTCCGTCTTCAACGCCACGACCGGGCAGCGAATTGGTAGCTTTGCACCGGGCACCACCTTCGACAACGCGGGCATTCGCGTTCGCGCCGGCGATCAGGACGCGACCACTGGCGTGCGACCGCTCTTCGTCGCGCCGTACCTCTCGCCTCCCGGTGCCTTCGAGACGCAGTTCGACCCCGCGCAGTTCATGAACCCGGATTCGCCGACGGGTTGATCGGCACGAGCCGGAAACGTAAGCGATGGGATCGTTCACCCCGTCGCTTACGCTTCCGGCTCGTTCTCAAACTAACGCGGCAGCAGCCGCAGCGTGTCCTTCGCCGCGCGGATTACGTCTTCTTGCTTCCAAGGAATGGTGATGGTTTCGCCATCCTGCCACAGTGGAAGTTGATCCGCGTGGTGCGGCGAACACGGGTTGCCGGACTGCCCGCCGCACAGCACGAAGACACTTTTGGAAAGATCGGCGAGGTCGAAGACGGTCCGCAGGTTGGCCATGTTGTGAGTGAAATCCGTCGGATGAAGCGGCCGGGCTCCGGCTTGGCTGATCGTGTTCTGGTCGCCGCCGCAGGGCACGGGGCCGAGGTTGAACGCGCGACCGAACAGCCAGTGCTTGCCGAAGAGATGGTGATCGAGCCGCAACGTGCGCAGGTGCCCCCAGGCCCAGTACGGCGCGGACGGCCCCACTTCTCGACGCAGCTTTCGAACGATCCCGCCCAGCACCTCCGCGACGACGTCACTCCAACTGGTGGGGAACCATCCTGCGGGTTGTTCCCGCATCAACTTCACGAAGTGTTCGACCCGGCGATCCGCGAACAGGTTGTGCCCGGCGGCACCGAGCCCTGCCTCGCCGAGTGCCGCGGCCCACGAGTTCGGTGCCTTTGCCTTCGCGATGCGGACGCACATCTCGGCCACGAACAATTCGAAGACCGCGGCCGCCGGCGAATCGATACTCACGAAGCCATCCCAGGCGCGGAGCATGTCCAGAGCCTCGCGGGCCTGCGGGTCGGTCGGCGCGAAGGCCAACACGATGTCGCGCAGTTCTTCCCACGGCATGGAACGCGTGCTGGTTTGAAGTTCCGCACAGGCCGCAACATCCCACTGCGGCCGCTTCGCGATTTCATCCGCGATGGTGCGGGCACGGTAAGCGTCGATGAAATCGAGGCCGAGGAATGCCGAGCCGTCCGAGGCCGGAGTCTGGTTCGCGGTCGCGATGAAGCCTGCGGGCGGGTTCACCGCAAAGGGCATCGCCTCGAAGGGAACGAGTTCCTTTTCCCAGCCGCTGTCCGGCAAATCCGCGGGTCGCGGGAGGAGCCCGTTCCCGCCCTTGCGCACGGGGAGTTGGCCGATGAGTTGCCAGCCGATGGTCCCTTCGACATCCGCGTAGAGCACGTTGAGCGGCATCACCGGCCAGGCCCGAAAGCAGTGTCGGAACTCGTCGAAACTCTTACTGCGAACGACGCCGAGGAAGCCTTCCAGTGGCAGCGGATCGAGCCAGACCGCCCGCAAGGCGATGGCTTCGCTCGGCTGCGTTTTCAAGTCCGCGAACAGCGGTGTGACCACCGGCCCGCGCGGCGTGACCAGCACGTCCTCTACGACCTCCGGCTTGCCCTTCACGCGAATCACTTCTCGAAGCAACTCACAAGATGTGAACGAGCCATCGGCTTCGCGCACACTCTTCCCATCGGTGCCGAGCGTCTCGATGAACAGATCGGTGTTGTCGGTGAGGCCCGCGGTGATGCCCCACGCGGCGAAGCCGTTGTGCCCGATGGCGAACCCCGGCGTGCCGACCATCGCCGCTCCGGTCGCGGACCATTCTGGCGTGTGAATGTGAGCCAGATGCCACGGCCCCGGCGCGTTCGGCGCAAGGTGCGGATCGCTGGCGAGCAGCGGCTTACCGGAGGTGGTTCGCGAGCCGGCGATGGTCCAGTTGTTCGAACCGCCCCCGCGCGGCAGGACTTGCTGGATCGCAGCCAGATCGGCGGCGAGGAGTTGGTAGTTATCGCGCTCCGCGCGATGCTCCTCACGCGGAGCGTGAGGGCTATCTTTTGCCACCACCGGATCGAGAGCCAACAATGCTTCGGCTCCATCGGCACGCAGGATTCGCAATCGCGCCAGTTCCACATCCCAATTTGAAGGCAGCAGGAACGACTGCAGCTTGAGTACGGCCAGAACATCGGCCGCATCCCAAGGGGAAGGTTCGCCGCCGAGGATGGCGAACTCGTGCGGCTTCGCGGTGAGCCCGGTCGTTCTGCCCGCGTTCACGCCTTTCGAGTAAGCGTCCATCGCGCCGCGAACTTCGGCCGAGAGCACGGGCAGTTGCTGCGCGCCACTTCGCCGGAAGCCGATGCGTCGGCTCATGCGGTCCGCCGAGAGGCCGGGGAGCCCAACCCATTCCGCGAGCCGCCCTCGGCCGACTCGCCAGAGCAATTCGAGTTGCCCGCCGCGATCCTGGCCGTGGCAGAACCCGAGTGCGAACATGGAGTCGAGATCGGTTTGGGCGTCGATGTGGGGAACGCCCCAGGCATCGCGCCGAATGGTGATGGGTGCCGACGGCCCGCGAACGCGGAGTTCGCCGCTTGCGATGGGAAGCCGGCGACCCAGGACGAGCCCTAGGAGAAAGCGTGGAAGACTCATGCGGCCATGATAGGACTCGACCGCGATCAGTACCCGACGGCGGCCCCGTCTTTACGAGCCTCGCTACCGCCGTGGAGCATGCCCGTCTTCGGGTCGATGACGATGCCCTGGAATCCGCCGCCGTTCACAGCGACGCGCTTCACCTCATGGCCGCGGCGAATCAGTTCCTTCACGACATCCTCGGGAATGCCCGGCTCCGCCTGAATCGTGCCGCCGTTCGCGGCAGCAGGTTTGCCGGTTGGCGTCGCCGAGCCGATGTGTTCGACGCGCGGTGCTTCGCCCGCGGCCTGCACATTCATCCCGAAGTCGATCATGTTCACGAGCACCTGTACGTGCCCTTGCGGCTGCATGTCGCCGCCCATGACGCCGAACGTGAACCACGGTTTGCCGTCCTTCGTGGCCATCGCGGGAATGATCGTGTGGAACGGCCGCTTGCCGGGCTTCAGCACGTTGGCGTGCGTTTCATCGAGAGCGAAAAGTGTGCCGCGATTCTGGATGGCGAAGCCGAGGTCGGCCGGCGCGAGCCGCGACCCGAACCCGAAATAATTACTCTGAATGAGCGACACGCAGTTGTGATCCTTGTCCACGACGCAAAGGTAAATCGTGTCCGCGAGGCCGAGTTTCGCATCGCCGGCGGGCACCTCGGTCCGGGCCTTGGCCATGTCGATGAGCTTGCCTCGGCCCGCGGCGTACTCCTTCGAGATGAGTTCGTTCACCGGCACCTTGGCGAAGCGCGGATCGGTGTAGAACTTGGCGCGGTCCGCGTAGGCCACCTTCTTGGCTTCGACCAGCAGGTGCCAGTAATCGGGCGAAGTCGGTCCCATCTTCTTCACGTCGTGCGGCTCGAGCAGGTTCAACATCTGAAGTGCCGCGATGCCCTGGCCCGGCGGCGGAAGCTCGAACACGTCGTACCCGCGATAGCGGGTCTTCACCGGATCGACCCACTCGGACGTGTGCTTCGCGAAATCGTCCAGCGTGAAGAGGCCGCCTTTCTCGTCCGAGAAGGCGACGAGCCGCTTGGCGATTTCGCCCTGGTAGAAGGCATCGCGACCGCCCTCGGCAATCATCTTGAACGTGTCAGCGAGGGCCGGGTTCTTGAAGACCTCGCCGACCCGCGGTGCCTTACCGTCCTTGAGGTAAACCTTTGCCGTGCCCGGGTCGGTGCCGCGCATCTTGGTCGGTTCGATCCCGCGCCAGTAGCCCGCGATCACTTCGGGCACCGGCACGCCCTTCTCGGCGTACTGGATACTCGGCGCGAGCAGTTCCTGGAAGCCCTTCGTGCCGAACTTCTTTCGCAGTTCATCCCAGCCATCGACGCATCCGGGCACGGACCAACTCAGCGGCCCGGTGGTCGGAATCTCCGTCAGGCCTTTGTCTTTGAAGAACGCGACGCTCGCCTTCCCCGGTGCCCGACCATTCGCATTCAAGCCGTAAAGCTTCTGCGTCTTCGCGTCCCAAACGATGGCGAAGAGGTCGCCGCCCATGCCGCACGACATCGGTTCCATGAGCCCCATCGCGGCACTGGTGGCGATGGCGGCATCGATGGCGTTGCCTCCATTCTTGAGTACGTCCAACCCGATCTGAGCCGCGAGCGGATGGCTCGTGGCAACGATCCCGTTGGGTGCAATGGTGACCGAGCGCCCGGCCTTCCCCGGCACGGCCGAGGGCCGATCCGCGGAGAGCGCAACGAGTGGAGTGACCAGCGCGAACGAAAATAGGAGGCGGCTGATCATGTGGGACCTCCGAATGTAGAATGCACACTCATCGCCGTTTTTTTGGCTTTCGCACGACGGGGGGATGGAAAATGGAGAAGTGAGGAACGGAGTCGGCGTGAGGACGGCGCCATCGACGAAAATCGATGGTCGGGTCCAGGAAAACACTACCGTGTCTCAATTTTGCAGTCCCGGCGGCGGTGGTGCTGTAGGTTTCGGTTCGTTGACTTCCCGTAACGCTTCAGCCTGCTGAATTCACAGTCTCCGGCAGCGGGGGCAATGTGCCGGTGGTGGTGTAGGTTCGCAGGGCGTTGGTCAACGTTGGCAG
>JAYTUG010000492.1:0-4323 GCA_043744695.1 Gemmataceae bacterium | reverse complement strand
TCGCCTCCTCCACCCCAGAATGTCCGCCGACGACCGATCCTTACGCCGATTTCCGGAGGAATGACTCGGATGACCCCGCTCCAATGATGAAACGCCTGAATCGGTCTCTCTGCGAGAACGACCGGCGTCGCTATGCCGCTCTCGAAGCCAGGGTCGCGGAGTTGGAGGCCGAAGACGAATTGGACCAGGAGCGTCTGAAAAAGGGCGCGGAAGGGACGCGTGATTGACGTTTGTCCGCAGAAGTCGGAGCAATTTTTTGGGGGTGCTACGGGATACCGCCGTCCACACGCTCCAAGCTCGCCATCGCCGCAGCCAAGTTCGCCAGACTGTGGAGTTGAAGCTGGTCCGTGTGAAGACCACGAACCGTGACCAATCCGTTTCGGAGCAGGCCTACCACGACTGCGCTACGCGGGAACGCCAGTGAAATAAATCTGCCGACGACGTTACAAGTTACCGCCAACTCAACCAAGCCAGAGCCGTTCGTGTGGGCTGATCGCGAAGCCGCGAGCGGCGTCACGGGCCGTCGCTATTTTCTTTCGCGGCCCATTCGCGGAGCTGCTTCATGCCGCGTACGTTAATCTGGCGTACGCGCTCTTTCGTAATCCCGAAGTGCTGACCGATCTGTTCGAGCGTCATCTCCTGCGAGCCGTCGAGGCCGATCCGCATCCGAATGACCTCCCGCGTTCGCGTGTCGAGGTGATTCAGCAGGTGGTTCACCCGCGACCGGGCTGCGTCTGCGGTGGCCAGCACTTCCTGCTCGTCCGTCCGCACATCTTCCTTCGCTTCGAACAGCGTTTCGTGACCCGTCACGTAGCGCTGCTTACGGGTCAGTTCGTCCGGGATCGAACGGGCGAAGTTTTTCATGATCGCCCAGGTGGCGTAGGTGCTGAACTTGAAGCCGCGGCCGTAGTCGAACTTTTCGACGGCCCGCATCAGCGAGATGTTGCCGTCGCTGACGAGGTCGTCGATGCTCTCGCCATTCGCGAGGCGCTGCTTGGCCTGCGAGTAGACGAGCCGCTGGTTGCAGCTAATGAGTACGTCGCGCACGTCTTTCACCCGTTCGCGCAGTTCGTTGAGTTTCTTCAACTCGGACACCTTCGCTCGCGTCGGGTCGATCGCTTCTTGCAACTTGTGGAGCTTGTGTTTCAGGAAGTTCATCTTGCGAAACAGGTGCTGTTCCTGATCCTTCGTGAGCAACGGCCACTCGTAAAGGTGCGCCATCTGGGGCGGCACGTCCTTCGGTGCGTGCTTACCGAACCGCTTGGATTCGAACTCTTCGTGGGCCGGCATCTCGGTCAACATGCCCGCTTCCCGCGAGGTGTCGTCGAAGTCCGGATTGAAGATGTAATCGACGGGCTTTTGAATCAGTTCTTTCGCCCGGACCTCGTTGATTACGCGGTACATCGAGGAGCGGGTGCGACCGAACTGCTTGGCGAGGAGGTTCAAGGGCTCTCCCTGTTGCTGGGATGTAAAAATCTGTTTCTTGGCGGTCGCGGAGAGCGAACCCACCATCCGGGGGAACAGTGCCAGATCGGGATGGCCCCGATCGAAGTTTTTGATCGTGTAGCGAATCGCCTCGGGCGAGCGGCCCAACCGGTTCGCAATCCGCTTGCTCATATCGGTCAGAGAGGAACCGGTGTCTTTGAGTTCGCGGGCCAGCTTCAAAATGTCGTCTTTTTCGCCGTCGGTCAGGTGCGAGAACTTCGCCCCTTTTTCCACCAAGTCGCGATGCTCGGCCACGAACTTCTCGACCACGCTGCGTGGGAAAGCTAGCTGGCTGCGACCATTCACCTTCACGCGACGAGCCGTGAGCCCGCGAATCCGCCACCGCGAAATCGTCTTCGTCGAAACGCGGAACGACTTACTCACTTCATCCAGCGTGAGAATCGGTTCGATCGATTGCTCGATCGGCTGAGCCGGCACCGAACGCTCGACTCTCTTGACGAACAGCGTGAGGTCGTGCTTCAGTTCGAGGCCGGAGATGAGCAAATCCGCGTGCGTATCGGAGCGGTAATCCGTGATCCGGAAGCAGACGTACTGGTAGGGGTAATTCTTAGTCGAATCGAGCTCACCTACGAGTTTCTGAGCGCGGGCAACCTGTTCCTGCCGACGAGCGGGGGGAGCATACCGAGTTTGTTGCTCGGTGAGTTCCTTCAGGGCTTGGCACTTGAAATCGCTCACGGCTCATCCTCCCGCTTGATTGGTCGCTCCGCGACCCATCCATGTGTTTGGGCTATCCTGGTATTCGCTTTCCGGGCCTGCGATATTTTTGCCCATCCGATCATACCGCAGACCAATCGGAACCTTACCCACCTTGCCAGCGGCACCTCTCAAGATCCGGTCTTGCTTCGGCTTCAATCATTGGATAGAAGCTAGGCCCACGCGGTTCACTGGCACCTAGCGTTGTCTGCACTCAGGATATTGGCCATCTCCGTTCTCTCACGTTCCGACTAACTGCAAGACGCTTGCCGGACCAAAAAGATTTCGCGATCATCTCTCACTCATCAATTTTAAGTGTGCCCTCTGGATGAGTTACGCGATATTCCACCTTCTCAGCATTTCGGAAGAATGCTTGATACTCAATGTGCCTAGTCGGAACTGGTCAGATTTACCGTGGCACGTGTGTGCGTTTTTGCAAACCGAAGCCCCGCATATCTTTCCCATCTTTTTCCGCCACGCAGGCTCCGCAGCTTGGTCAGCCGTTAAAAACCGAATTTGCTACTCAGTAAACAACCGAAGCGAGGGTACTTGCGTCTTCCTTTCCTGACTTTTGCGTTATGATGGCGTGGCCCGGTCCCCGAAACCCGGTTTCTGCTTTGGAAACCGGGTTTGTTGTGAAGTCGGACAGAAACCCGGTTTCCAAAGCAGAAACCGGGTTTCAAGGCACTTCAACGCCATGTTCAATTACGCTTCCAGCTGCCGCTTCCTTTTTTCGGCCATTTTCGTCGTCGCTCTCAGATCGGGGGCCACAGCTCAGGATGCGATCGAGATGTCCGAAGCGTTCAAGCCGGGGCACGCTTACCATGTCGATGTTCAGGTCAAGGTGAACGGTAAACTGTCACTCCCCACTGCGAAGGGGAAGCCGTCGCAGTTGGTCCCAGTCGAGGGGGTGAGCCGCCTGACGTACGACGAACGCATTCTCGATTCTGACGATGCCGCAACTCAGAAGGCAGTGCGGATGTACCGAGAAGTCGAGTTCAAGCGAGTGGTCGGGACGAACTCGCAGGACGCGGGAATTCGACCGTCGGTCCGTCGCATGGTCGTCATTCGCTCCGGCGAACGCCGGGCACCCTTCTCGCCGGATGGCCCGCTGACCTGGGGCGAAATCGACGTCGTCCGCACCGACGTCTTCAACCCCGCCGCGATCCCCGGCTTGCTTCCCAACGGTACCGTGAAGCCGGGCCAAACCTGGAAGGCCACCGCAGCCGCCGTCACCGAGCTCACCGACATGGAAAAGGTGGAGGAGGGCGGCCTCACGGTCGAGTTCGTCGGCACGACCACGCTCCTCGGCAAACCTGCCGCCAAACTTCGAATTTCGGGCACGGTCCGCGGCGTCAACGAAGATGGCCCCAATCGCCAGAAGCTCGAAGGCACCGCGTACTTCAATACCGAGGCCAGGATCGTGAGCTACCTCTCAATCAAGGGCACCCACGAACTGCTCGATGGCGCGGGCCAAACGGTCGGCTCCATCGAGGGGCAGTTCATCATGGCCCGCTCAGCCGTCAAGGTTGGAGGGCTTCCGGGCGAGCTCTCCGATGCCTCGCTTCGCGGGTTGAACTTGAAGCCCGACGCCGAGAACACGCAACTCCTTTACGACGATCCCAACCTCGGGGTTCGCTTCCTCTATCCGCGCGGCTGGCGGGTCGGAGCCGTGCAAGGCAAACAGGTGACCCTCGACCATTCCCGCCTCGGTGGCGGCATGCTCATCACGCTCGAACCTGCTTCCAAATTGCCCAGTGCCGAGGATTATCTGCGCGAAGTGACGGCGTTCTTGCAAAAGGAAAAGGCAAAGGTCTCGGTGCTGAACCAACCCGTCCGCGTGCGACCCGAACCGGGTCAGCTCGACCGCTTCACCCTCGACGTGGAGTTCGAGAAGGAGGCTGCCCGATTGGAGTACGCCGTGCTTAAGCAGACCGATGGCGGCGCGACGATTGCGGCTCGCCTACCGGCTGCGACCGCCACCGATTTGAAGCTCGACTTCGAGCGGGTGATCCGCAGTATGTCCATCACGAAGAAAATCGCGGACAAGTAGACCCTTAGGCGATCGGCAGTTCCTCGGTTCGCCATTCCGGGGGTGTGTAGGGTGGGCCGGACCGCGACTTG
>JAYTUG010000491.1:0-4345 GCA_043744695.1 Gemmataceae bacterium | reverse complement strand
TGACTTCGACTCCGACCTCTCCCCCGCAAAGCCGGGGGCGAGGTGAAGAGGTCGCCTGTCCACGCGAGACTATATTGCGTTTGCCTAATTCCGGAGGCACACCCACCGCTACGCGCGAATTGCGATGTCGCGTCCGATCCCTGCGAATTTCGTAATGTCTTCGTTTATGTTCACACTTCCCCAACTCATCGCCCGCAATCTCGCCTGGCACTGGCGCGGCAACCTCGCCGTGCTGCTCGGAGTCGCGGTTGGCTCAGCGGTTCTCACCGGTGCCTTGCTCGTCGGCGATTCGCTGCGCGGAAGCCTGCGCGAACGTGCCGAACGACAACTCGGCAGCATCGACCACGCCGCCCTGTTCCAGAAGCCGATTCGCGCCGCGGTCGCCGACGGCCTGCCCGGCAAGACCGCACCCGTGCTCATGTTGAACGGCTCGATCCAGGCCGGAACCGACGACACCGGCACGTTCCTCGGCCGCGTCTCGGTACTGGGCGTCGACGATCGCTTCAAGCCAGAGGGCTCGGAGGGTGTGAACTGGAAGGCGACGCGTTTCAAGGGCGACCCGCCGGTCGTGCTCGCCCACGGCGTCGCGGAACGGCTCAAGGTTAAAGTTGGGGACCGCATCCGGCTCGCCGTGCCGCGCTTCTCGGACATTCCCCGTTCGTCGTCGCTCGCCAAACGCGGGGTCGCAGATGCAACGGCGTCCCAACCCCTCACCGTGGCGGCCGTGCTTCCGCCGGATGCGCCGGGCAACGACTTCAACCTCGCGCCGACACCGACCGCACCGCTGAATGTCTTCGTGCCCATCGGCGTTCTCTCGAACCTCGTTCGCGATGAATCGGATCGGTCGGATGAACCCATCGCCAACGCTCTCTTTTCGACGGGCTCGACGCTCGAAGAACTGAACGCCGGCCTTCGCAAACAACTTCGGCCCGCGGATTACGGCCTGCGGTTGCGAACGCCTTCGCGGCACGAGCGCTATCTCAGTGTGGAATCGGAGCAACTCGTGCTGCCGCCCGCGATGGCGGAGGCGACCGAGAAAGCCGCTTCGGAACTGAAACTGCGGGCCGAACCGACCGTCGTTTACGTTGCCGATACGCTGCGGCACGAGAAGCGAGAGATTCCTTACCCCGTGATCGCGGGGCTGAACCCCGTCGCCGAGAAACCGCTCGGCCCGTTCCTTCCCAAAGGCGTGGCGGAACTCCAGGACAACGACGTCGTACTCGTGGAGTGGGTCGAGAACCCTCTCGGCAAGTTGCCGCCCGGTTCGAAACTCACGCTGACTTACTTCAACCCGGATGTTGAAGGCGAAGGCAAACTCGAGACCGCCGAACTCACGCTTCGCGGCACCATCCCGCTCACCGGCGTCGCCAACGACCGCGATCTCACACCGGAGATTCGCGGCGTTACCGACGAACGCCCCGGCGCAGGCTTGTTCAGCTGGGACCGCCCGCCGATGCTGCCAAAGGAGAAGATCAAGGAACGCGTGCCGGACGACAGCCCGCGGGCTCGTTTCTGGAATGCGAACAAGGCCACACCGATGGCCTACGTGAACCTGGCGACCGCGAAGAAGTTCTTCACCAGCCGCTTCGGTTCGATCACGTCGATCCGCGTGGTTCCTGCTCCCGGTGAATCGCTGGATCAGACTGCCGAGAATCTCGGCCCGGCAATTCTCAAGCACCTCGATCCCGCGAAATCCGGCCTCGCCTTCGATCCCATTCGCGAGCGGCTCTTCACCGCGAGCCGCGGCGGCACCGACTTCGGCGGTCTGTTCCTCGGCTTCAGTTGCTTCCTCATCGCCTCCGCACTCATGCTCGTCGGATTGCTCTTCCGCTTAACGCTCGATCGCCGTGGCAAGGAAGTCGGGCTGCTGCTGGCGACGGGCTACAGCGTGAAGCAGGTGCGAACCCTGCTACTCGGCGAAGGGCTCGCTCTCGCTGCCATCGGCGCGGCCATCGGGCTCGTCGCCGCGGTCGGGTACAACGCGCTCATGTTGAAGGTGCTGCTCTCGCTTTGGCCCGATCCTGAAGTGGCGAAGATCCTCAAGCCGCATTCGTCCACGACCAGCTTCGCGATTGGCTTCGGGGCAACCGGCATGATGTCGCTCGTCACGCTCTGGCTCAGCATCCGGAGCCTGGTGAAAGTGACGCCACCGGCACTGCTGCGAGGGGAAACGACGATCTCACGAGCCGGAAGCGTCAGCGACGGATCGAGTCGCATCCCGCGAATTCTCCTCATCGCGTCCGTTCCCCTCGGCATCGCATCCATCGTCGCCGGCAGTTTCCTCGCGAATCCGGACTTCCAGGCGATGTCGTTCTTCGGCGGCGGGGCACTATTGCTTGCGGGCGGACTCGCAGCACTCTGGCTTTGGATGAAACGAACTCGACGCAGCGAAGTGAACGGCCGCGGGCCAGCGGCACTCGCACAACTCGGTATGCGAAACGCCGCGCGAAATCCGACCCGCAGCCTGCTCACCGCGGCGCTGCTCGCATCGGCCGCGTTCCTGCTGGTCGCGGTCGAGAGCTTCCGGCGCGAACCGGGCCGCGACTTCCTTGATGTGAACGGCGGCAGCGGCGGCTTCAACCTGCTCGCCGAGGCCGACGTGCCGCTCTACCAGTTGAAGGACACGCCGTTCGCCGATCCGGCACTGGAGGTGCATCCGCTCCGCCTCCGCACCGGCGACGACGCCAGTTGCTTGAACCTCTTCCAGGCCTCCCGACCCCGCATCCTCGGCGTTCCCGATTCGCTCATCCGGCGCGGTGGTTTCCAGTTCTACGAAACCGACGCAAAGTCGCCCGAAGATAAGGCCAACCCTTGGATGTTGCTCAAAAACGGGAGTGCGGATGGAGCCATCCCGGTGTTCTGCGAGCAGAACACTGCGATGTGGATGCTCAAAACCAGCGTCGGCGGCATCGTGAAAGTGCCGGACGATAGCGGCAACGAGATCAACTTGAAGATCGTCGGTACCTTCGCGGATAGTCCGTTTCAAAGTGAACTCGTGATGTCCGATTCAAACTTCGTGCGGCTCTTCCCAAAACAAGACGGCTACCGCGCGTTCCTCCTTCGCACGCCACCGGAAATCGAAGCCGAGACCGCTCGTTCGCTCGAACTCGGTCTACGCCGCAACGGCCTCACTGTTACCTCGACGCGGGAACGCGTCGCGGCCTATCAAGCCGTGATCGGTGCCTACCTCTCGACGTTTCAGTTGCTCGGCGGCTTCGGCTTGTTGCTGGGCGTACTCGGCCTCGCGGTCGTCGTGCTTCGCGGCGTCTGGGAACGGCTCGGCGAACTGGCGCTGCTCCGCGCCGTCGGCTACCCAACTCGGGCACTGCAATTCTTGGTGCTTGCTGAAAACGCGATGCTGCTCGTCGTCGGCCTCGCCATCGGCGTGCTGGCGGCCCTGATCTCGGTTGCACCGCACGTGGTCGCCGGCGCGGCAGTACCGTGGCTTCGCCTCGCGGTCATGCTCGGAATCGTCGTCGCCGCCGGTTTGGGTGTGGCATTTGCCGCCACAGCAGGTATCCTGCGAGTGCCCGTGATCCCGGCACTGCGAAGGGAATAACATGATCCGCCTCGGCATCCTGGACTTCGACACGTCGCACTGCACCGCGTTCACCACGCGCTTCAACAACGTCGGCGTGGCCGAGGATCAGTTCGTTCAAGGGGCCAAGGTCGTTGTCGGCTGCCCCGGCGAATCGACGCTCGCGCCCAAGTTCATCCCGCAGTACGCCGAGCAGATGAAGAAGCTCGGCGTGCCGCTCGTGGACAAGCCAGAAGAGATGATCGGCAAGGTGGACGCGATGCTGATCGAGGCGGTCGACGGCACGGTTCACTGGGAACGGGCGAAGCCGTTCCTCGAAGCCGGGCTGCCGTGTTTCATCGACAAGCCATTCACCTGCTCGGTCGCGGATGCGAAGAAGATCATCGCGCTCGCCGAGAAGAAGAAGTTGGCGATCTTCTCGTCGTCGTCGTTGCGGTACGCCCCGGAGGTGGTCGAGTTCACACAAGACCCCAAGCCGGGCAAGTTGGTCGGCTGCACGGTCTACTGTCCGGCGTCGCTGTCGCCGATTCCCGAGCGCAACGCCGGGCTGTTCCACTACGGCATCCACGGCGTCGAGGTGCTCTACACGCTGATGGGCCCCGGTTGCCAGCGCGTGACTTGCACGCACGAAAAGGGCACGGACGTGGTGACGGGCACCTGGAAGGATGGCCGCATGGCCACGCTCCGCGGCATCCGCGACGGTGCCTCGGGGTACGGCTTCACGGCCTTCAGCGAGAAGAGCGTGAAGAACGTCACCGTCGGCACTTCGGTCATCTATCGCGAGTTGTGCAAGAAGATCGTCGAGAC
>JAYTUG010000490.1:0-4375 GCA_043744695.1 Gemmataceae bacterium | reverse complement strand
TTGGCGAGTTCGCCCATCACCTTCTGCTTGGTCTCGGGCGATTGCGGCTCGGTGCCGAGCAGCAGCTTGAGGTGCGGGATGGCGGCGGCTCCGGCTTTTGCCGATTTCAGCACATCGTCCATGACGTTCGCACCGGCGGGGTACTCTTGTGTGAATTTGCCGGTAATGAACGGCTGCCGCCACAGTTCTTCGTTCGCGCCGAGTGCTGCGTCCAGCGTGTACTTCGTCCAGTAATCCATTGGCTTTTGGGAAGCCGCGAGCAGGGCGTCGATCGATTCCGACGTGCCGTAGAAGCTGAGCCCACGGATCGCTTCGGTGCGAACTCGCGGATGCGCGTCGGTCGCGGCTTTCTTCAACAGGTCGAAGGCAGCGGGAATGCGTTCGCGTTCCTCGGTGACCACGTGGACGGCGGCGGCGCGGGCCTGCGGTGTCTTGGTGGCGAGAACCGCAGCGAGAAGCGTGGAATCGACTGCATGAAAACTCTGCTGAATCCAGAGAGCTTCGCAGAGCAGCCGATCGCGTTCGACCTCGTTGCCCGTCTTGAGCAATTGGAGGACGGCCCACTTCGCCACCGCTGGCAAGACCTCGCTCGCCGGGCGGTCGTGAAGTTCTCGGCGAGCCCGGTAGCGCGTCCGCCATTCGTATTCGCTCAGCTGAGCCAGCAACTCCGGGACGGTCTTGCCGAACTGCGTCACGGGCTTCACGAGCGGCTTGTCCTTGCCGATCAGACGGTAGACGCGGCCGCGCTGGTGGTCGCGGCTCGGGTCGCGCTGCGAATACTGCATGTGGCCGATGAGGGCGTTGGCCCAGTCGCCAAACCACAACGCCCCATCGGGGCCGATCTGCGGATCGGACGGGCGGAAGTGCTTGTCCGTCGATCGGATCAAGTCCGGCGTGATGCGGTTGCCCTTGAACCCAGCCCCGTCGTCCTTCAGCGTGAAGCGCGGCATCCCGTTCATGGTGATGACCGTGGCGTAGATGAACTGCCCCTGCACGTCGTCGGGCAGGTTCCGCGAGATGAGCCGTTCGCTGCCGAGGTTGGGGCGTTCGCCGCGGTCGAAGAGGAAGTTCAGCCCCTTGCGACCGGCGTATTGCTTGCCGGAAAGCGGCACGTCCCAAGCCTGGTTGGCGGTGGTGCCGTCGCCGACGAAGCCCTGGCCCCATTCATCGAAATGGTAGCACCACATGTTGTACATGCCGGGCAGCGAGAACTGCTTCACCTTCATCGTGCGCGGGTCGATCACGTACGCGCCGCCGTTCCCCGCGCTGCGGTGCGGACCCCACGGCGTCTCCAGAGTCGTGCTCGTCGCGATGCCTTCGAGCAGGTGAAGTTGCCCGCTCGGGCTGAACTCCCAGCCGCCGCGATGATGCGTGTCGTCCGTGGCCCAACCATCCCAGACGTGTTGCACGATATCCGCCTTGCCGTCGCCATCGGTATCTTTGAGCCAGAGGATTCGCGGCTGGCTCATGACGAGCACGCCGCCGTTCCAGAACTCGAAGCCCGTGGGACAGTGCAGCTTGTCGTAGAACGTGGTGCATTTATCGGCCTTGCCGTCGCCGTCGGTGTCTTCGAGGATGAGCAGCTTGTCGTTGGGCGGCGGGTCGCCGGGCTTCCACTGCGGGTAGTTCGGCATGCACGCGACCCAGAGCCGGCCCTTGTTGTCGAAGTTCATCTGCACGGGCTTGGCGAGTTCGGGGAACATCGTCTCATCCGCGAACAGCTTGATCTCCATGCCCGGCGCGACGGTGCAACTCTTGATGAACTCGTCCGGCGAGAGGTAGCGCAGTTCGTTCGCCTCGGAGTATTTCTGCCCCGGCTGGCCGAAGCGCGTCGGCGGCACGTGGAGGTCGCCGGTCTTGGAGTCGTCCGGCTTCGCCGCGACTTCCTTGCCTTGAGCGATGTCCCAGACCATGCGATCGCGCACGGCGGCCATGGCCCGCAGCTTGGCGTACTCGCGGGGGAATGTCTCGGTGTCGTAGGTGCGGCGGCCACCGTACACGTACCAGCCGTTCACCATGCGGTAGTCCTGTTGATGGACGAAGGCCTTGTCGACAACCGCAGCGCGAATCTTCTCGTATTGCAACGTGTCATGCGGATCATGCGGAGCGTCCGCTTTTCGAAACAATAAGCGATCGAGTAGCGTTGAGGTGTATCGGTCACCATTGTCGTTGAGATGGCAGCCGTCGACGGTCCACCGCAGCCTGTCGACGTTCGGAGCGAAGGCGGCAGTAGTGTTGGAGAACAAGTCGACGAAAGCCAAGTTCCGTTTCTCGGCAACGGCCTTCACGGCATCCGAGTAAAGCTTCAGATTCTCGTTCTCCTTTTTGCCATCCGGCAAACCCGTATCGCCAGTGCTCTCGAACGCAATGGGCGACACCAGCACGAAGCGCGGCTTCGCCTTGGTGTCGTCGCGCGGATAGCGGGCTGCGTATTCGTCGATGAACCGCTCGTAGTCCGCCTTGAACTTCTCGATGCCCTCCTTGCCGGCGAACGACTCGTTGAAGCCGAAGAAGCAGAGGAATGTGTCCGGGTTGAAGGCGTACAGCGGGTCGTCGATCTTCGTGTAGTCGCCGGAGCGCTGGTGAACGGCGACCTCTTCCGCGGGGCGGGCGAAGTTGCGGACCACGAGTTCCTTCTCCGGGAAGCGCAGGTGGAGCAGCGTCTCGAAGTGGCCGTAGAGGCTCATGCGTTCGCCGGTGCTGTTGCCGACGATGGCGATGCGTTCGCCTTTGATGAATTCCAGGGGCAACTTGCTCGCCGGCAGTTCGGGCTTCTTGGGCCGCGGGCCGGGCTTCAAGATCTCGTCGACTTTCTTCTGCGAGTAGATGGCGGTCGGGGCGAAGGCCGCGAGCACGGCGGGAAGTATGAGGAGGCGGAGGGACATGCGAGAGGCTCCGGAGGTTGTCTTGCTATTAAAGTAGCCCGGCAAGGCCGAAAGGTAAACGGTGGACTCGGGCAGTAGAATGCCAGCATGAACATTCGAGGCAAACGCTACCGCACGCTGTGGGAGCTGCCCGATGCGAGCGGCATCGAAGTGATCGACCAGCGGCACCTGCCACACCGGTTCGTGACGACGATCCTCCGCACGCCGGAAGAAATCGCCATCGCGATCCGCGACATGTGGGTGCGCGGCGCTCCGCTCATCGGTGCCGTCGCCGCGTATGGGCTGGCATTCGCGGTTCGCCGCGGCGACGATCCGCGAGCGGCCGCCGCAAAGTTGCTCGCCACGCGGCCCACGGCCGTGAACCTGCACTGGGCCTTGAACTTCGTCTTGAACGCAACGGTGGACCCACTCGACGCCGCCCGACGAGTCGTGGCCGATGAACTCGAACGCAGCCGCTTGATCGGCGAACATGGGATGAAGTTGATCCTGGAGATTGCCAATCGCGAAGCCGCAAGCGGCAAAGTGGTTAACATTCTCACGCACTGCAACGCTGGGTGGCTCGCCTGCGTGGACTACGGCACCGCGACCGCACCCATCTACGCCGCCCACGAAGCCGGCATTCCCGTTCACGTGTGGGTCGATGAAACGCGGCCCCGCAATCAAGGAGCGTCGCTCACGGCCTACGAACTCGGCGAACACGGCGTGCCGCACACCGTGATCGCGGACAACGCCGGCGGGCACCTCATGCAACAGGGTCGCGTCGATCTCGTCATCGTCGGCGCGGACCGGGTCGCGGCCAACGGCGACACCGCCAACAAGATCGGCACCTACCTCAAAGCCCTCGCGGCCCACGACACCCGCGTGCCCTTCTACGTGGCACTGCCCACTTCCACAATCGACTGGTCGTTGCCGGATGGGTCCGCGATTCCGATTGAAGAACGCGATCCGGATGAAGTGCGATTCATCGATGGCCTCGGGCCGAACGGGCCGGTGAAAGTACAACTCGTTCCCGAAACCAGTCCCGCGTTGAACCCGGCCTTCGACGTGACTCCGGCACGATTGATCACGGGGTTCATCACGGAAAATGGCCTGGGGCCGCTCCGATGACCCGCGACGAGAAGGGCTACATTCAGTTCCATTGCGACTGGACGCCGGCCGAGCTGCCGGTGGTTCCGGCCGCGTTGTTGGATTGCCGTGAGAGGCTGCATCGCCTCGGCCTGATCGGCGTCTATCCGGACGGGATTGGGTTCGGGAATATCTCCACTCGAAACCCGGTTTCTGCTTTGGAAACCGGGTTTCTCTTCGAACCGAACTCTGGCGGTGGCCGATCCAACCGGCCACCGCTTTTTTGTTAGCCCAAGGTCCTTCTGGCTCGCCGTCTATAATACCTGTAAGCTCCCATCGCGAAGCCGCGAGCGGCTTTTTTCCCGCCGAGTCACCCGCCATGCGTTACATCTGCCGGGGTCTCCTCGTCTTATCTTCATGCCTGC
>JAYTUG010000489.1:0-17268 GCA_043744695.1 Gemmataceae bacterium | reverse complement strand
AAACCTCGATCGGCCGCACTCGGAGAGTGCGGACTACCCACAGTATCCCTTCTCAGATCGGCATCCGTGTGTTCCGATCATGAGGGAAATGACGGTCGTGCCGGTTGGGGAATTTGGGTAAGGAAGTGACCCGCCGAGTGCCGATAACCCCTCAACTGGTTGCAGCTTTGCGACTGAGAGGGCCGTCGATGCTGACGTGTGACGAACTCGAACGCCGCGAGATGCCGGCCATCGCGGCTGCGGTCGTGGCGGGAATGCTGACCGTCGCCGGTACTGCGGCCGACGAACGCATCACCGTGTTCCGCGATGGCACGAACCTCGTCGTTCTCGATGGAACGGTGGAAGCACTTCGCACTCCGTCCGCTGGCGTGACGAGCATCGCAATCGATGGCGATGGTGGCAACGATTCCATTCGCATCGCGCCGAGTGTGTCGCAACCCACGGCCATCGCGGGCGGCACTGGTCGCAACAAACTCGTCGCCGGCGCGGGCGACTCCGTACTCGTCGGCGGCACCGGCAACGACGCCCTCTTCGGCGGTCTCGGTTCCAACTCGTTCAACGGCGGTGGCGGGCTCAACGCCCTCTTCAAAGTGAAACCCACGGATGCGGTCTTCCCCAATCCCGGCGACCGAATTCTGCGCGAAGCGAATCCTTACGCCCCGGCCGCACAAGAAACGATCACCTCCGCGGAAGTTGGCATCCTCCTCCAGCGGGCTGCCGCCGCCTCGGCGAGTACGGACGCGATCATCGTCATCACCGATCGCAACGGCCGCATCCTCGGCGTCCGCGTCGAGAGCGGCGTCGATCCCGCCATCACCGGCAACACCGCGAACCTCGTCTTCGCCGTCGATGGTGCCGTCGCGCTCGCCCGCACCGGCGCATTCTTCGGCAACAACCAGGCACCGCTCACCTCGCGCACCGTCCAATTCATCAGCCAGTCCACGATCACCCAGCGCGAGGTGGAATCGAACCCGAGCATCACCGATCCGAACTCGACGCTTCGCGGTCCGGGCTTTGTCGCTCCGGTGAACATCGGGAACCACTTCCCGCCTGGCATCGCCCTCACGCCGCAGGTCGATCTGTTCGAAATCGAGCACACCAACCGCGACGCGACGGTGAACGCCGGGGCGGATCGCATCCGAGGCACGGCCGACGACGTCACCCTCGCCCAGCGCTTCAACATCAATCCGGCGTTCGTTCCCGCGGGTAGCAGCCTCTTCGCTCCGGACTCGTTCGGGTTCGCCTCGGGGCTCGCGCCGAACGCACAATCCCGCGGCATCGCCACGCTCCCCGGCGGCATCCCCATCTTCAAAAACGGCCAAGTCGTCGGCGGCATCGGCGTCTTCTTCCCCGGCAAAACCGGCTTCGCGACCGAGTCTAACTCGTCGCTCAGCTTTACCTACGATCCAAGCAAACCCGACCGCACCCTCGAAGCGGAGTGGATCGCCTATGCCGCGGTCGGCGGCACGGCCGTGTCTATCGGCGGAGCGCAGATCGCACCGGTCGGCGCGCTCGGCGGCATTGCCACCCCGGCGGGTTTCGGACTGCCCAACGGCCGCATCGACCTCGTCGGCATCACGCTCGATGTCTTCGGGCAGGGCGGCAATCTGGGGCTCAACCGCGTACTCGCCGTCGGAGGAGTTGTTGGGCAGGGGAACCCGAACGACGGCGCGAACCTCCCCGTGATGGTCGGCGGTACCACGCTGCTCGGTGGAGCGATCGTGCCCGAGGGCTGGCTCGTCGTGCCCCACGATGGCGACGGCATTACCAAGGCCGACGTCGAGTTCATCGTCGCGAATTCGATCGTCCAATCGAACCTCACGCGAGCGGCGATCCGCTTGCCGCTCGGTAGCCGGGCCAAGTTCGTCTTCGCCGTCACGGATCGGATGGGAAATGTCGTCGGGCTTTATCGCGAACCGGATGCGACGGTCTTCTCTATCGACGTGGCGGTGGCCAAGGCGCGGAACGTAATGTACTACGCGGACCCGAGCCAGCTTCAGCCGATCGACCAGTTGGCGGGCGTGCCGGCGGGCACGGCGTTCACGAACCGCACCTTCCGCTATGTCGGGTTGCCCCGTTTCCCGGAAGGCATCGACGGCACGCCGCCCGGCCCCTTCTCGCAACTCAACGACGACCCGTTCGGCACCAGCCGCACCACCGGACTTCAAGTCGGGCCGCCGCTGCCGGCCTCGGCTTATCAGAGCGTCGTTGGGTACGATTCGTTCAACCCCGGCACCAACTTCCACCAAACCGGAAATGCGTTGAACCAGAACGGCATCGTGTTCTTCCCCGGCAGCGCTCCGCTGTACCGGGCGGGCTTGCTCGCCGGCGGATTCGGCGTCAGCGGCGACGGCGTCGATCAGGACGACGTGACCACGATTGCCGGGCAGTTCGGTTTCGACGTACCTGCAACGATTCTGCGGGCCGATCAGGCCTTCTTCGGAGGCATTCACCTGCCCTATCAGAAGACGAACCGCAACCCGGAAGGGTGAGACGCCGATAGAAGTCTGCCGCTTGCGGCTTCGCGATTGCGCCATCGCGCCATCGCTAAGCCGCAAGCGGCGTGGGGTTCCAAATGCGCTTCGCCATCCTCACCCTCCTGATCGCGGCCCCGGCCTTCGCGCAGGATCGATTCGTCGAACGAACTCCTTTGCCGCGGAAGCCCGTGGAGCACACGATGCAGCGGGCCGGGAACCCGCGGAGCATCGCGCCGTGGGCGGTGCCGAGCGTCACGCGCTACGATGCCGGTGGCTACATCGGCGGCGGCAGCGTGAAGGGCAACAACATCCTTGCGAAGGGACCAGCCTCCGCGACCGGACCGACCGCGGAGGGCGTCTTCGGAACGGACTTCGCCGGGTTCCGGATGCGGATGGGCCGCGTGTTTCTGGCACCGTCCGCCGACCCATCGGCCGGGCCGAGCATCGCGAGAAACTACCGCACCGATGGCCCGCACGTGCCCGACGTGTTCGCGATTCGTCCCTTCCGCAAGGCAGTTCTCGAGAAGAAGGAAGACATCGAGGAACGCGGGAAGTGAATGCGGCGGCTTCGCTATGCTCGACGCCGTTGCTAGGGTCAGCGAACCTCAGCGGCGGAGGTTCCACTCGTCGAGGCCGTACTTCTCGGCGACCAGTCGTTCGACCCGTTCGAGTGGTGCTTCGCAAATTCCATCGGGTCGCCACTCCGCGATGAGCAGTCGCTTCAACTCCGTGCTGTTGGCCGGCAGGTTCGTGAGGAACTCGGCGTGCGGTCGGTCGCGGCGATAGTCCGGCTGGCGTTCGGGCGGATGGAGCATCCGCGAAATGCCGGCGAGGTCGAAGCCGCACAGCAGGGTGCCGTGGTGGAGGAAGTGCTTCCGCTTGCGCTGCTGGGCATTGCCCGAGAACTTGAGCCCATTCGCGGCCAAATCGCTAGTTCCCTGAACGACGGCCTCGGGAGCCACCGAGCGAATCGCGTTCAACACCTTGTTCAGAACGTAGCGTGTGGAAGGTTGAATCAGGTCGAGGCCGGGGGCGCGATCGGTGCGCAAGATCAGCGAATAGCCCAGGCATCCGGGGCCGAGCAGCACGGTCCCGCCGCCGCTGGCGCGGCGAAGGATCGGCACGTTCTCGGCTTCGCAACCCGCTCGGTTCACGTCGAGCGCCACCGATCCGCCGGCTCCCACGATGGCGGCAAGGCGTGGCGACTCCCAGAGTCGCAACACTTCACCGGTGCCCGCTTCCTCGGCTGCCAACAGGAGTGCCTCATCGAGAGCGAGGTTCGCGGCGGCATCGGGAAGTACGAGATCGAGGAGGGTCATTGTTACGCCGCGGGTCGCACGCGCTGTTCCAAGCAGGTCCGCTCGTACGTTTCCTCCAACTCGACCGGCAGGCAGAACCCGCCGCGCAGCCAAAGCGGCAAGGTCGGCAGGCGTTGCTCCAACGCCAACTCCTCCCACCATACGTCGAGCGCGGCCGCACCGGACCTTTCCACGGTACGGTAGGCGGAAGCGAACAGGGCGGAACTGTTTCCCGCCTCGATTGCGCCGAGCCTCGCCAGCAACTCGCGGTGCAAATCGCCGGGCCGTTCGGTCACGACATCGACGAGCACGAGGCCGACTCCCGCCTGAAGGTAGCTGGCGCACTTGGACACGAGTGCATCGCGGTGCGCGGGCCAATCCTTGTTCGCCGGGCTCACCAATTCCACGGCCCCGGCGAGGACCGGCCCACCCGTTCGGCTGAAGATGCCGACTTCCACCACGGAACCCTGCATCTCGAGCGGCCAACTCCGATTTGGCAAAGGAGGCGTCCAACCCTTTGCGGGCGATGCCTCCGGTTCCTCGAATGCCGCGACATCGATCTCGATCCCAAACTGAACGTTGGCCTCGGCGAAGTAACCGGGCGGCAATCGCGAGTTCAACTGAGACGAGAGGTAAGTCGCCCACGAGTTGTGAAACGAATGCCAGTGCCGCCGTTCGCTCAGCGGAGGATGAAAGTGGTCCAAGAGTGGCATTGGTCGCCCCCGAAGAGATTCGAATGCCCGTCGCCGCGTCGGCTGCATTCACGTAAATCATAAGGAAGAGGCAATCGCAACACCAGTATTCGAGGCGTTCCCATGTCCAGCCCGCGGCTCGCACACAACGTGTTCTTCAAGTTGAAGGATGCCTCGGAGGCGAACGTGGCGGCGCTCGTGGCCTCGTGCAAGAAGTACCTCAACGTGCAGCCGGGGATCGCGTTCTTCGCGGCCGGGCCGCTCTGCCACGAACTCAACCGCGAGGTGAACGACCAGAACTGGGACGTGGGTCTGCACCTCGTCTTCGATTCGAAAGCCTCGCACGATAGCTATCAGGACGACCCCGAGCACGTGAAGTTCGTGGACGCCAACAAGCCGACGTGGGCCGGGGTCCGCGTGTTCGATTCGTACGTGTGATGGATGAGATGCATCATGAACCGCATTCCGCCTCAAGACTTGCCGCAGTTCCTACGCCGCTACCGCTTTCCCGGCGGTATCGTGCGGGGCGTCCGCATCTCAAACTCGGCGAAGAACGGAACGACGATCGACTTCCGCCTCACGGTTCGCCTGGCGATCCAGGATCTCGGTGCCGAGCCCAAGAAAGTGCGCGTGAACCTCCGCTTGGTGGGCGTCGAGGAGTTCCGCTGCCAGATGCGGCCGAACTTGCCGAAGGTGAAAATTGTCGACGCGCGGATCGCGCACCTCAACGGGCTTTTCTACCTCACCTTCGATGCACTGGCCCTCGATTCCGGCGAACGCCCGCAAGTGTACGACTTCCGCGCGTCGGAGTTGTTCGCGGCCGGTCGAGAACTGTTCTGGGAAGAAGTCGAGCGATCCGAAGGCTGAACGCGTTCACTTCACCGGCCGCTGGCCCCAGGGCATCGGCATCGTCGGCGGCGTCCGATGCCGATCCTTGCGAACGTCCTTCGACCGATCCTTGAACCACGTCACGAACCGCACCAGTTGCTTCACGGCTTCCTCGTAGGCTTGACGGCCCTTCTCGGGCGTCGCCAGTTCGGCCTCGCCGAGTACGCCGGTGTCCGAGTAACTGCTCGTCCACGAGGTGATGTTGGCCGGCCCCGCCGCGAACAGATCGACCCACGTGAACGGGTTGTTCTCCTCGTTGAAACTGATCGTGCCGTTCTTGATGAGGTCCTTACGGACGTTGTCGCCATCCAGATACATGTACAAACTCGTTTCGAGTTCGCAGGCGTGGGCACAGCCGCCGGGGAACTTGCTCTGCCTCCATTTTGGGAGAAACGTCTTGTCCACGGTCAGCAGGTTCCACCATGCGGCGAGTACGCACTCGGCATCCGTTTCCAAGTTCGTGCGGCGAGCTACGAGGTCGAGGTTCGGCATGTTCGAACCGTGGCCGTTGAGCAGGATGATCTTCTTGAACCCGTGGTAGGCGAGGCTCTTGGTGATGTCGAGCACGTGGTGCATGAAGTGTTCGAAGTCGTTGTTGATGGTGCCGGGGAAGTCCATGACGTGGCCGGTGTACCCGTAGGCGACGACCGGCAGTACGAGCACCTTGTCGGGCACTTCCTGGCCCGCACCCGTGGCGATGCCCACGGGGCAAACGAGATCGACATCCAGCGGCAGGTGCGGCCCGTGCTGTTCGACGGCTCCGCACGGCAGGATGCAAACCTTGCCCAGATCGATGGCGTCGTTGATCTCGGGCCAGGTGAGTTTCTCGTATCGGTATTCGGTGGCGGCACGGGACATGGCTGGGCCTCGATTTCTCTCACGGTTCGAACTTGATCGTGGGATCGTAAAGTTGGAGCAGTTTGCGGCCGCGGGGGTCGGAGAGCATTTGCAAAAAGTGAACCACGTCCCAGATTCCGTCGGGTTCGCCGGGTTTCGCGCCGTCGGCCTTGGCTTTGGAATCGGGCATGGTGGAAGGATAGATGCCGCCGTAGATGCGGGCGTAGAGATCCTCGCCCTTGCGGCCGCCACGATAGACGCCGAGCATCAGGTTCCGCGGCTGCACCACCGTGCCCCATTGATCGAATTTCAGTTGCTCAGCCCGACCAAAGTCTTGATGGCAACCTGCGCACGTGCCGAGGAACGCCTTGTGCCCGCGAGCTGCGGAGAGCAGGCGATCGGCTTCGCGCGGAACGTTCTCCGGCGGGATCGGGATGGCGTTGTCGCCGGCCCGCTTCCAGTTCCCGAGAGTCGTCAGCACCTTTTGGGCGAGCAGTTGCTCGGCGAACTCCTTGCTAAAATCCGGGTCGTCGTCGCGCGGATTTTTCGCCATGTTGATGATCCGGCCGATCGCCTCGAACTCGCTCTCGCCGCGGATGCTCAGGTGCATCACGTAACCCACGAGGTCGTCGAGTTCTCCATCCGAGAATTGGGGGAAGGGCGGCATCATCGAGCCGTCGAGCCCGTTGCGAATCGTGCGTTTGAGGTCGTCCTTGCGGGCCTTGCCGAGTTCGCCGCTGCGAGGCGTCCCCGGTGGAAAGCACGTTGCGAACTTGAACATCCCGCGGCGATAATCGCGCGGCATGGCGGTCATGGAGACGGCGTGAGTTCCATCGCCGGCCCCCGTCGGGCCGTGGCATTGCAAGCACCAACGTCGATAGAACACGCCCCCTCGCGCGAGGGCGGCATCGTCCAGCTTCAACGTCGTCTTCGCGGTCGCAGCCTCGGCAAGGGTTGCGTCCAGTTCACCCGCCTTCGGAAAGAACGGTTCGAGAGCCAACTTCTTCGCCTCGTCGCTCGAGGGCACGCGGACGATCGGGGCCGCGGGCTTCCCGAAGTACGAGTCCAACAACTCGGCCACGATGTCGCGCTGGGCCGGCGTGAGGTCGGCCTGGGGGTCGAGGATCGCGGGCTTCTTGTCGGTGAGCTTCGGCCCGAGTAGCGAGACGAACTCGGGGTCGGGCGAACGCGAACCGAGGCGAGCGCTGCGCAAGGGTGGGAAGCCCGTGCTGGACCATTTGGGCGGTGCCCCGAGGTCGCCGACGGCCATGAGATCGGTGCGAACTGGATAGCGCGACTCGACCGAGGACGTGTCCGTCGGCACGTTCGCGCGACCGCAACCGGCCGCGAACGCGGCACATATCGCGAGGATCGAGCAAGTTGTCCGTGGCATTCGGTTCACACGACTCCCCTTGAAACCCGGTTTCTGCTTTGGAAACCGGGTTTCTTCCTGCAAAAACCCGGTTTCCAAAGCAGAAACCGGGTTTTGAAGTTGTTCACGCCACTCCTCGTTTTTCTTCAGGTGATTCTTGTGCTTTGCGTGGGAATGTCAAGAATGGCAGCATGGACGTACTTCGCCCGGTGGCCGCGAGTCTCATCGTTTTCCTACTCGGTTCGGCGAGCCTTCGCGCGCAGCCCGCCGCGGAGCCCGCGAGCTTGCGCGGGGAATCGCCGCAGACCCGCAAGCGACTCGCCGAGGCCGAGCAGAAGGTAGTCGGCGGTAAAGCCGCCGAGGCCATCGACGACCTCCAACGCGTGCTGGACGAAGCCGGCGAAGACCTCGTCAGCGTGGACGGCAAGCACCACCGCGCCGCCCGCTGGATCGCACATCAGATTCTCGCCAAGCTCCCGCCCGACGTCCTGAAGACGTACCAAGACCGCATCGACGAACCGGCCCGCAAGCTGCTCGAAGCCGGCCAGCGCGACCGCGACCCGAAACCGCTCTGGCAACTCCTCGACCGCTACTTCGTGGCCCGACCCACCGAGCAAGGCCTGCTCCTCCTCGGCGATCTGCTCTTCGAACGCGGCGACTTCCGCCTCGCCGAACTCACCTGGAAGCGACTGCTCCCCGACGGCGAAACCGACGTGAGTTTCCCCGGTGTCAAGACCGATCCCGCGAGCCTGCGCGCCCGCACGATCCTGGCGGCAATCTTCCAGGGGGAACGCGATCGGGCCAAAGAGGAACTCGCCGCCTTCGAGAAGAAGCACCCCAATGCGAAAGGTCCGCTCGCCGGCAAGAATGGCCCCTTCGCCGAGATCATTCGCAGCTACTTGGAGCGACCGCTCCCCGCGTCCGCGGTCGCCGATCGCGCCTGGTCCACGTTCGGAGGCGATCCCTCTCGCACCGGCCGCTTGCACGGTTCCATCCCCATTCACTGGCCCTCGAAGCCGACGTGGACGGCCGCGATTCCCGCCGAGCGACACGCACTCCCGATCAAAGGCCTCCGCCCACCGTTCGGCCAGCCCGTCATTCTCAACGGCTGGATTTACGTTTCGGATGGTCATCGCATCATCGCTTTCGAGCTGAGTACGGGCACCTCCAAAACGATCTACACGGCCTTCCCCGTGGACGCGGATCGCAAGCCGACCGATCCACTCAGCAGCCCCACGCTCAGCACCGCACATGGGCGTCTGTTTGCTCGCATCGGCACGCCCGCGATCCGGCCGCCCGAACTTCAGAAACCGACCGACTCGGCGATCATCTGTTTCGAACCGGTATCGAAGCCGGGTCCGAACGCGCCGCCGATGCGCGAACAGTGGCGCATCAAACCGCCTCTCGTGGATGGGAAGCCGCTCGCGGTCTGGGAAGGTTCGCCGCTCGTGGCGAATGGCAGGTTGTGGGCTGCGTTCGCGCGGTTCGAGGGGGCCCGCGTCGTTCACGGCATCGCGTGCTTCGATCCGGCCGATGCGGACGTGCAACCCGATCGGCCGGCGTGGGTCGCCGAGGTGTGCGATAGCCCGCTGCTCTCGGGTTCCGAAGTGCAGGCGCGCGGCCGTAACGAGTTGATCGCGCTGGCGGGCCGGAACATCGTGTTCAACTCGAACGGCGGGGCCGTGATCGCATTGGAAGCCGCTTCGGGTCGGCGCGCGTGGGGCTTCCAATATCCACGTTCGGCCCGACGGCTCGTCGATGCGAATCGTTCTCCCGACCCGGCTCCGGCCGTGGCCGAGGGTGGGCGCGTTTATGTGGCACCGGCCGATGCCGAGCGAGTGTTCGCGCTCGATTCGGAAACCGGTCGGGAACTCTGGGAAAGCGGCCCGACCGAGGGGGCTCAGATTCTCGGAGTCGTGCGGAACCGCGTGATCGTGACCACGGCCGGCCAGATTCGCGGCATCCGCGGGCTGAGTGCTGCGACCGGTTCGTACCTCGCTCCCGATGGTTGGATTCAGGCGAACGGGTTGCTCGGGTACGGCCGCGGCCTGGCGAGCGACGACGCGATTTTGTGGCCGAGCCGCAGCGGGCTCTACTTCCTCGATCCGGAAACGGGCCACCCGATCCGCACGGCCCCGCCGCTGCACACGACTGCATTTCACCTCTCGAATGAGGCCGTTCCCGATCCATTCGGGTCGCTCGCGTTCGCCGACGGCTGGCTCGTGGTCGTGACGCCTCAAGAGGTGTGGGCGTATCGAACCGAGTCGCCGCCGTTCGTACGGCCACCCGACGATCCGCGGCGCAACTTCTTGAACCAGATGGGCCGCGTCGAAAAAGACCTCATGGAAGGAAACGGGACTGCGGCGCGAGAAGCGTTGGCACAGGCGATCGCGAGCGACTTTCCGAAGCCGCTTCGAGCCTGGGCCGCGGCGCGGCTCCTTCTTCTGGATCGAAAAGCGACCGAGGTTCCAGCGGAACTGCGAGGCGAATGGCTGCTCACCGCCGAGGGCGAACTGGTCTCGCTCGGTTCGCTCGCGGATCGAATCGCGGGTCGCGCCGCTCCTGCGCAAGGAGTGCCGGCGTCGCCGAGTCTGCCGGCCGATCGCAAGCCGCTGGATGCGCCGAGCCTCGATTCCGAGGCGCGGATCGCCTCCACGCTTCGCCTACCGCCCCACTCGTTCCCACTGCCACCAATTGCGGGTGCGAGCCAGCACAAACACATCTTCGTCATGGCTGCGAAGGACGTGCTTGCGATTGCTCGGGAAGGCGAAACCAAAACGACCTTCGCTTCGGGCGATGGCTTCACTCAAGCCGCGGACTTGACCGAAGGCTTCGTACTCGTGGGGCCGTTCGCGGTCGCGGTGTACGGCCCAGGTCGCGAGCCGCTCTGGGTCTTTCGCGTTCCGCAAACCGATCCACTTCCCGGCTCGCGCACGCGCACCATCTACACGGAGCCCCTGCCGCTGGCGGAACTGTCCTCGTTCGTGCTCGCGGGGGAATGGCTCATCGCCCGGCTCGGCGAGCGCCACCTCCTCGCGCTCGATCTCAAGGCCCACTGCGTGGCCTGGGTACTCGGCACGGACGGCCAACCGCGATACGAGCCGCTGACGTATGAAACGGCACCGCGCTTCACACCGCACTTCTTCGTCTCGGAGCGGCTTCTCGCCGTGCAGCTTTCGGATGGCCGTCGCTGGCTCGTGCGACTGAACGCGGGCCGCGTTTGGAATGAAATGCCAGACCTTCACGGCAGTAAAACCTCGGCAGTGCCGTGGTACATGCCGCCGATCGAGGTCGAAGGCAATCTGATCGCGTTCCCCGATGGCCCCGGCCTCGTGCGCTTCATGAAGCTGGCTTCGAACAAGACGAAGTTCGCTTACGAAGCGACGGGCGAATCGAGCCTGGCCGGCGACCCACCGCAACTTCACCGCTTCGGAGAGGCGCTGCTCGTGGCGATCCGCCGAAACGTGGGAATCGAACTGGACCGCATCGAACCGACGGATGGTAAGCCGGCCTGGCCCGGCGGCCCAGCCTTCATCGACGCCGGGAACATCGACCTATCCGCCGCCGATGCCGACCCGCAGCGAGTCTTCATTCCCGCAGGCAACACGCTGTTCGCCTTCACGCTCGACGACGGCAAACTCGCGTGGAAGGCCGAGTTACCGGGGTGTTCGCGCTGGGTGGTGCGGGCTGGGCGGAAGGTCGCGATTGCCTACCCCACGGAAGCGGTGCCCGACGAGCCGTTTGGGACCGCGTGGCACCGGCTCCGCGAATCGTTCCTGCGCAACCCGCAACCCTGGCGACTCCCCTTGCTCGCCTCGGCCCTGTATGATTCCTGGACCGAGCGAACCGTTCCCGTCCTCCTCTTCGATCTGGAAACGGGCAAGCTCTTGAAGTCGCTGACGATCCCGACCCGCGGCCCCTGCCTTACGATGTGGTTCGAAGGCGACCTGGCCGTGATCGCAACGAGCGATCGCGTGTGCTGGTTGAAGTGAATATGAGTTCACCACGGAACACACGGAATAGAAAAGGGGAAACCCTCATGCTCATTTTTATTCCGTGTGTTCCGTGTTTTCCGTGTGTTCCGTGGTGAAAAAATTGGAGTGCCTGTGATACGTGCCGAACCGGTGAGCGACTGGAGCGACGACGAACTCGCGGCCGCGGAACACCTCCGCACCGCCAGCGACCGCATTCTCTCCGAATGCGGCAAAGCCATCGTCGGCCAGCAAGAAGTCCTCGAACAACTCCTGCTCGCGCTCCTCGCCCAAGGTCACGCCCTGCTCGTCGGCGTGCCCGGGCTCGCCAAAACGCTCATGATCCGCACCCTCGCGGACAGCATGAACCTCACGTTCAATCGCGTGCAGTTCACCCCGGACCTCATGCCGTCGGACATCACTGGCACCGAGATGCTCCAGGAAGACCGCAGCACCGGGCAGCGTGCCTTCCGCTTCCTTCAAGGTCCGATTTTCGCGAACGTGGTGCTCGCGGACGAGATCAACCGCACCCCGCCGAAGACGCAAGCGGCACTGCTCGAAGCCATGCAGGAAAAGCAAGTGACGGTCGCGGGGAACAAGCACGTGCTGCCGAACCCGTTCTTCGTACTGGCCACGCAGAACCCGATCGAACAGGAAGGCACGTACCCGCTGCCGGAAGCGCAACAGGACCGCTTCATGTTCACGATCTCGGTGGGCTATCCGAACGAGGAAGAAGAGTTCCGCATTATCGAGTCCACCACCTCGGCGGCCCGACCGCAGATCGAACGCGTCGTCTCGGGCGAGGAACTGCTCAAGATGCAGCATCTGGTCCGCAAGGTGCCCGCGGCAGCGTACGTGATCCGCTACGCGCTCAAGCTCTCGCGGCTCACGCGGCCCCACGCCCAGAACGGCGAGGCTCCCGATCCCAACGTGCCGGACTTCGTGAAGAAGTACGTGACCTGGGGTGCCGGCCCGCGTGCCGGTCAAAATCTGATTCTCGCGGCGAAGGCTCGGGCACTCCTTCGCGGCCGCACCTACGTGGCGATTGAAGACGTGAAGGCGGTGGCGCTACCCGTGCTGCGGCATCGCGTCATCACCAACTACAACGCCGAGGCCGACCGCATGACGCCGGACGAGATCGTGCGAAAGTTGCTCGCACTCGTGCCGCGCGAAGGGAACTAATCGTTCTCGATGGAGAGCCCACAGAAGCTGGCTTCGACCTCGGCGGAGGTGAGCCAGAATTCGCCGGGGCCGTACCCTTCGCGCTTGCGGCCCTCGGGGATCAGCTCGTCGTCGCCGCGCGGATCGCGGAGTCGGCAGGTTCGGGTCTCGGGTTCGAAGGCGAGCAACGCGTAGCAGTGTCGGTTGATGAGCCCTTCGACCTTCACATCGGTCCAGTAGCCATCGGAGCCGCCGAGGATGACGACGCGGGAATTGGCGGTGGCCTCGGCAATGCGATTCTCGAACCACGCACGTCGGCTAAAGACTCGCACCAGCGGCGCGAACCCCGCCCCAGAAACGTTCGTGTAGCCGGTGCGACCGTTGTTCGTGAGGAGTGCGATGCCTTCGCCGAAGGAAAGGACGCGCGAGTTGGCCGCGTTCGTGAATTGCTGCGCCGCGGCTTCGATGGCAGCGATCCAGTTGCCTTCAGAGGCCGTGCCGCCGCCGTCTTCAGGCCGCACGACGACCGCGGGCTTGTTCGGCAACGTCACTTCAAAAGTGCCGTCTTCCAACGGGCGAACCATCGCTTCGATGGCTTGCGGCCGGTGGAAGCCGAGCGCGACGAGTGCGGAGAGCATCCAGCAATCGGCCCACCCACCTTGCCGGCACGTGCGGTAATCGCAGTTCATGGGGCACCTCGGTAGTCCGCACTCTCCGAGTGCGGTCGTTCTTTTGCGCAGATGAACGGGCCGCTCGTAGCGAAGGACCTCAAACCCGCACTCGGAGAGTGCGGACTACCATCATCATCACTTCTGCTCAAGATAGCCGCGAGTCTTGAGCCAGTCGGCGCAGCGGTCGGGCCAGGCCGAGATGGGCTTGTCGCTCTTCTTCATGCCGAAGCCGTGGCCGCCGGACGCGTAGATGTGCAACTCCGCGGGCACGCCGTTCTTCTTGAGCGCAGCGTAGAGCATCGCACTCGCCAGCGGCGTCACGCCGTCGTCGTTGGCGTGCGCGAAGAACATCGGCGGCGACTCCTTGTTCACCGGATACTCGGGCTTGAGATCGCCGTTTTTGTCCACGACGTACGCGGGATAGATCAGGGCCGCGAAGTTCGGTTTATGCGAAAGCTTGTCGGCGTCGTCGAGCGGCTCGTACATGCGTTTTTCGGCGAGGGCGGCCCAAGCGGTGAGGTTGCCGCCGGCGGAGAAGCCGAGCATGCCGACACGGTTCGGATCGATGCCCCACTCTTTGGAGTGGGCTCGGGTCAGGCTCAGGGCACGCTGCGCGTCCTGGATCGCGGCCAGGTTCTCGGGCATTTGCATCTCCCGCTTCGGTACGCGGTATTTGAGCAAGATCGCCGTCGCGCCGAGCGTGTTGAGCCATTCGCAGACCTGCGTGCCTTCGTGCTCGATGGCGAGAATGGAGTAGGCTCCGCCGGGTGCCACGATCACCGCCGCACCGGTGGCCTTGTCCTTCGGCGGCTGATAGATGGCGATGGTCGGCTCGCTCACATTGGAGACGCGCTTCACGTCCTTCGCGTCCTTGGGTGGGGTCGCGGTTTCCGGCCCGAGGTCCTTGATCTCGCCGGGCGCTTTACCGGGCCACAGCTTCACGACCGTCGGCTCGGCCGCACCGAGCGAAAGGGGAAGCACAAAGGCAACGAAGAAGACGAACAGTCGACGCATGAGAGGCTCCTGGGGTATGGCCGGGTGAGGCTTCGCGACAGTCTGATCTCTTCGACTCTCTTCGTCGTCTTAGTCGGTCGAAGGGAATTTGGCTTCCACGATAGCGTCTTTCTTCCTCCCGATCACTTGGTCTTCACGAGGTTCGACTCGAATTGGCTCGTGCAGTGCTCCCAGGTGTAGCTCCGCCCTTGCTCTGCGCACGCCGTCGGATCGCCCGTCTTCAACGCTCGTTCGACGGCCTTCCCGAGATCGTTGTCGAGGGCCCCGAGCTTATCGTTCACGATGGTGTCGATCGGCCCCGTGGCCGGATACGCCGCGACGGGGAGCCCGCTCGCCAATGCTTCGATGACCACGATCCCGAACGTGTCCGTCTTGCTGGGGAAGACGAAGAGATCGGCGGAAGCGTAGACCGCGCCGAGTTCCTGGCTTTTGCGGTAGCCGAGGAAGCGGGCGTCCGGATATTTGCGTTCCAGTTCCGTGCGGGCGGGTCCGTCGCCGACGATGAGCTTCGTGCCGGCCACCTTCAACCGCAAGAAGTCTTCGATGTTCTTCTCGTGCGAGACGCGGCCCACGTAGAGCATCGCGGGCCGGACGTATTCCACCGGCGGCTTCGGACGTGGGAAGAAGATTGCGAGGTCGACGCCGCGCGACCATCGACGGATTGGAGCCGCGAACCCGCGTGCCCGCAACTCCCGTTCGAGGCTCGGCGTCGCCACCATCAGCGACGACGACCGGCCGTGGAACCACTTCAAGTAGCGATAGCTCCAGCGCTCGGGCACGCGGGCCAACCGCTTCAAGTATTCCGGGAATCGCGTGTGGTACGACGTGCTGAAGCGCCAGCCGCGGAGCAGGCAATAGCGGCGGACCAGCACGCCGAGTGGCCCTTCGGTGGAGATGTGAACGCGGTCCGGGCGGAACTTGCGTATGCGGTCGTAGACGCGACCGGGCCTTGGGAAGCAGAACGGAATCTCCGGATAGAACGGCACCGCGAACGAGGCGTACTGGCTCGGCTCGATCACCTCGACGATGTGCCCGCGTTCGCGCAGTTTGCTGGCGGTCGTGTCCAACGTGCGAACGACCCCGTTCACCTGCGGGTGCCAGGCTTCAGTCGCGATGAGGATGCGGGCCATGAGTCGCGAGGCTCGGAAGTTACGTTGCTACCGATTCTTTGTACACATCGCTCGCAGGAACTATTTCCAATTCGTTTGAATGGCGCGGGCTCGTTCGACGTCTAACGGGGGGTTCCGGGCGGGGGATTGCACTCCTCACTCGGAGGCAGTACACCAAGAAGTGCTGCTGGGCGCGGTGCGGCCATACGGCCGACCGAGCCCAATGGGGTCGGGACGTGTTCCTCTCCCATTCACTTTCGATCGACCCACTGGAGTATTGACTATGCGTTCGATGATCGTCGCGGCTCTCGCCGTCACCCTCGGTCTCTCGTTCTCGGGCATCAATGCGGACGAGCTGAAGTCCGGCCCAGACAAGAAGATCGGCGGCCCGTTCCAGGTCAAGGCGTTCACCGGCGAAAAGGCCGGCACCTCGCTTTGCTACGTCTGCAAGTTCAACGGCGAAGCCCGCCCCGCCGTCGTCCTCATCTTCACCCAGAAGGCCGACGAAAACCTCGTCAAGGTCGTCAAGGCCATCGATGAAGTTCAGAAGGGCAACGACAAGCTCGGCACTGTGGTCGTGGGCGTTGGCGGCGTCGAAGGTGCCGACCTCGAGAAGCTCCAGACCACGCACAAGCTGACCACCCCGCTGACCGTGGCCGAAGACAAGGACGGGCCCAAGGCGTACAAGTTGAACAAAGACGCCGTCGTGACCGTTCTCGTGTACAAGGCCGGCGGCGAAATCTCCAAGAGCTTCGCGTTCAAGGACACGAAGGCCGCTGCCGAGAAGGCCGCGGACATCGCCGCCGCCGCCAAGGACGTGCTCAAGTAATTGACATTTAGCCGCCGGCTCGCCGGCGGTATGATGCGATGGGCCGGTTCCTCTGGAGCCGGCCTATTTCGTTGGTCGAGTTGAGGGCGAACCGTGATCCGCAAAAGTACCACGCTTCACGCGCGGAGCGCTCCGCTCCGAAGACTTCGCGTCGCGGCTAACCTGTATCCGATGATCGTGTTCCTGATGCTGCCTCCGGCGCTAGCGCAACCGGACGCCATCAACGTCGAACCCAAACACTTCTCCTCCGACAACTCCGTTAAACTCGATTACGACATCGTCTACGTGCGGATGCCGCGAAAGGGCGATGCCGTCGGCACCAACTGGACCGAAATCTCGAACCCCGTGTTCATGGACCCCGGCGCGGACCTCATGCTCCTCCACCCGGACGGCAGCGAAGAGGTTCTCGTCGAGGGCGGGCTCGGTTCCGTTACCGACCCGATGGTCTCGTTCGATGGCGAATGGGTGTACTACTCGCAGTTCCACGACCTGAAAGGCGGGTCGATTTATCAAGGCTCCGCGGGTGGGGCGGACGTGTACAAAATTCACGTGAAGAGTCGCAAGATCGTGCAACTCACGACGCAGCAGTTCACACCGAACACTGGAGCCGGGAACTGGTCGAAGGACTTCCACACTCCGGAGGCTGGGAAGAATTACTTCGAGTACGGCGTGTTCAATATGGGTCCGTGCCCGCTGCCCGGCGGCCGCGTGATGTTCGCGAGTAACCGCAACGGGTTCAAGCCGCCGAAGCGGCTCCCGCACATGCTGCAACTCTTCACCATGGACGACGATGGAAGCAACGTCGAGTGCATCGGTCACCTGAACCTCGGCATGGCCCTGCACCCGACGATGCTGAAAGATGGCCGCGTGATGTTCAGTTCGCTCGAATCGCAAGGCCTGCGGGCGAGCATCCTTTGGGGGCTGTGGAGCATCCATCCGGACGGCACGA
>JAYTUG010000488.1:0-4446 GCA_043744695.1 Gemmataceae bacterium | reverse complement strand
CCTGATTCCCCTCGCCTCATCAGCCTTCGCCACCGCGAGTTGCGGCAAGATTCCGCTCAAGGCTGTGCTCGATTCTGCAAACCATGTACTGCACCCTCGCCGGGCTCGGCATTCGAGGTCGCATGGCCCGCGATTCGCTCGTCTGCTATCGTAAACACTTCTCCCCGCGCCCGATCCCGGGGCGCGACTTGGACCGAGGGACGACGAGATGGCTCCGACCGACCGACCGCCAGCAGCCACCCCTCCCGCGACGCCGCGCCGCGCGAACCCGCTCATTCCCGGTGGCTGGATCGTGCTGGCCCTGCTCGTCGTCATCGGTGCGGTCTACGTTCTCAACGATCCCACCAAGGCCATCAACTATTCGGATTTCAAGGAACTCGTCGAAGCGGGGCAGATCAAGAAGATCGTATTCATCGGGAACGAGCGTGCGAAGGGCGAGGTCCGCGATGCCAGCGTGGATCCCGCCGCGAAGCTCAACATCAAGAGCGGTAAGTTCGAGGTGAACCTCCCGCACTCGGACGATCAGAACAAGCTCATCGAGACGATGGAGAAGAAGGACGCCGAGTTTCGCGAGAAGAACAAGGACGCCGAGAAGCTGAGCGTGGGCAAGCAAGACGAGCCGAACCCGCTTCTCGGCACCCTGCTCTTGAACCTGCTGTTCATCGGGGTCTTGGTTGCGCTGTTCGTCTTCTTCGTGCTGCCTCGCTTCCGCGATCCGGTCGGCGGCGGATTCCTCAACAATTACGTTCGCAGCCCCGCTAAGCGTTATGAAAAGGGGAAGGGCCGAACCACGTTCGACGATGTGGCCGGTATGGAAGGGGCCAAGCGCGAACTGAGCGAGATCGTCGATTATCTGAAGGAGCCGAGCAAGTTCATGCGGCTCGGGGCTCAGGTTCCCAAGGGCGTGCTGCTCGTCGGGCCTCCGGGCACGGGCAAGACGCTCATGGCCAAGGCCGTGGCGGGCGAAGCGAACGTGCCGTTCTTCTCGATCAACGGCTCCGAGTTCATTCAAATGTTCGTCGGCGTCGGGGCGAGCCGCGTTCGCGACATGTTTAAGAACGCGAAGGAGAACGCCCCGTGCGTGATCTTCATCGACGAGATCGACGCCGTGGGCCGGATGCGCGGCGCGGGCCTCGGCGGAGGCTCCGACGAACGCGAACAAACCCTCAACCAGATTCTCTCCGAAATGGACGGCTTCCAGCCCAACGAGACCGTCATCGTTCTCGCGGCGACCAACCGCCCGGACGTCCTCGACTCGGCACTCTTGCGACCCGGCCGGTTCGACCGGCACGTCACGATCGACAAGCCGACCTGGCGCGGGCGGCTCGAAATCCTCAAGGTTCACACGCGAAACAAGCCGCTCTCCGACGCCATCGACCTGGAGCGGATCGCGCGCAGCATGGTCGGCATGAGCGGCGCGGACCTGCGCAACCTCGCCAACGAGGCCGCGCTCCAGGCGACTCGTGCGGGCAAACAGTGCATCGAGCAAGACGATTTCGAGAAGGCCGCGGATCGCGTGATCCTGGGCCTGCTCCGCGAAGAACCCTTTTCGCTCGAAGAGAAGCGCCGCACGGCCGTTCACGAGGCCGGCCATGCCCTCTGCTCGTGGCTACTGCCCAGCACCGACAAGCTCGACCGCGTCTCGATCATCCCCCGCGGTCGCACCGGCGGTGTCACGATGTTCCAGCCCGACGAAGACAAAGTGGATCGCTCGGCGAGCGAACTCTTCGCGAAGCTCGTGACCGCGATGGGCGGCCGTGCCGCGGATCAACTCGTGCTCGGCGAACCGCTCTCCGGGGCCATCGGCGACCTCAAGCAAGCCTCCCGCATTGCCCGGCTCATGGTCACCCAGTTCGGCATGAGCGAACGCCTCGGGCCGGTCTACTACAACCAGAACGAGGAGCACGTCTTCCTCGGTAAAGAGATCCACGAGCAGCGCGACTTCAGCGAGGCCACGGCCCAGATCATCGATGAAGAGGTTCACCGCCTTCTCTCCGAGTCGCTCCAGCGAGCGACGGAACTGATCGCGGCGAATCGGGACAAGCTCGATCACCTGACCGAAGCGCTTCTCGTTCACGAAGAATTGGACACTGTGGACGTGAACCAGGTGTTCGCCGGCGTGCCGATCGGGGAGTTAAAGAGGGAAGCACCGAAGCCGCTACCGGTGCCGAGCGTGCTGCCCGAACCCGAGGTCGTGAAAGCGCCGGCCTTGCCGAAGCCGGGCCTGGCGTTCGGGTGAGCCGAATAGCTAACGAGCCGGAAGCGTAAGCGACGGATTACTTCGCCTCCGTCGCTTACGCTTCCACCTCGTAGTGTTCCTCACCAGTACATCTGCGACGTCGGTTTGATCACCAGCTCTGGTACCGACACGCGCGGCGGCAGGCTCGCCACGAACAGAATCGCGTCGGCCACGTCTTCCGGCTTCAAGATCGAGGCTCGATGTTCTTCGGAAACTGGGTTCGGTCGCTCCTTCAAGATGGGCGTGTCGATCTCGCCGGGATAGACGTTGCTCACCCGCACGCCGCTGTCCTTTTCTTCATTTGCAAGTACGAGCCCGAGCCCGCCCATCCCGAACTTCGCGGCAACGTAGGCCGCACCCCCGAGGGGGTTCGCACGCTTGCCCGCCACCGACACCACGTTCACGATCACGCCGTCTTTGCGTTCGAACATTTGCGGCAGCACGGCCTTCGTGCAGTAGAACGCGCCGTCGAGGTTGGTGCGAATCATCGCGTCCCACGCTTCGGGCGTGAGTTCGCGGATGGTGCGGGCTTTGAGGTTGGTGCCGGCGTTGTTCACGAGAATGTCGACGCGACCGAAGGCCTTCGTGGCGGCGTCGATGAGCGCCTGACATTGTTCGGCACTCGTCACGTCGGTGGCGACGGCGCGAATCGAATCGCCGACGTTCACTTCGGCAACCACCGCGGCGAGCTTCGCCGCGTCGCGGCCCGCAATCACGACCTTCGCCCCTTCCTTCAAAAAGAGTTGGGCGACGGCCTTGCCCACACCCGATCCGCCGCCCGTGATCACTGCTACCCGGCCCGCGAGCTTGCTCATGAGTTACCCTCCAACGAGAGAATTCGGTTGCGTTAACGGCACGGAATTGCTCGGTCACTCCTCTTCGCTCATGGCCTCGATCCGCTTCCAAATCTCTTCGGGCACCGGCATCACGGAGAGCCGCGAGATGCGAACCAGTTCCCAGTTGGAGAACGACTTTTCGTCGCGAATCGCAACCAGCGGCACCGAATACTTCAGCTTCCGCACGGGCTTCACCTTCACCATGACGTGCTTGCCCGCGGGATCCTTGGGGTCGGGCGTGGGGTCGGCGGTCACTTGCATGATGCCGATCACGGCTCGGTCGTCGCCGGTGTGGTAGAAGAAAACGCGGTCGCCTTTCTTCACGCTGCGGAGATATTTTTGGGCGGTCGCGTTGGCGACGCCATCCCAGGTGGTCGAGCCGTCCTTCACGAGATTGGCGAAACTGTAGCAGCTCGGTTCCTGTTTGAAGAGCCAGAGGGCCATGATCGTCCTTTTTTTCAAACTGTACCGCGTTGCGAGTTCGGAGGTTACGGCGTTCCGAATCCGTCGTTCGAACTTTCCGGCTGTCCAACGCGGGGGCTCCGGTACAATACGCCCACGCCAGCAGCGCGGCTCCGGTTTCCGCTTTGTTTCACACCCTGTTCGCCGGGGTCGCGCCGCTGGGCCTTCAAATATCCCGCTCTCGCAGGAGGCGAACGCCCATGGGCGTGCTACCCGATTGGATGATCGAGCGGGACATCAAGATCGAGCCCCGCGCTTCGCTCGAACACCGCCCCGGAGCGATCTCCTACGGCGTCACCAGCTACGGCTACGACGTCCGCGTCGATCGCCACTTCAAAGTGTTTACGAACGTCTGGGGAAGCACCGTCGATCCCAAGAACTTCGATCCGAAGTCGTTCGTCGACGTGGAAGGCGATTTTTGCATCATCCCGCCAAACAGCTTCGCTTTAGCCGAGACGGTGGAGTACCTCGAAATCCCGCGCGACATCTTGTGCGTCTGTTTGGGCAAGAGCACGTACGCCCGGTGTGGTATCATCGTGAATGTGACGCCATTGGAGCCGGAGTGGCGGGGCCGGATCACGATCGAGATCAGCAACACGACGCCGCTGCCGGCGAAGATTTACGCCGGGGAAGGGATCGCTCAGATTCTCTTCTTAAAGGGCGAGGCCGTGTGCCGCACGAGCTACGCGGACAAGAAAGGGAAGTATCAGGATCAGAAGGGCCTGACGCTTCCGTTTGTGACCGGTGACAGCTCGCAGGGCGGAAAGAAATAATTCGCCGCGAGCTGTTCACGACTGAGCTAGACGAAGGTTTCGTGAAGCGTAAACTCGCCTGTTCCAAATCGTCAGAGACTCGAAAGTTTAGCCGCGACGCGAAGTCTTCGGAGCGGAGCGCGACAATGCCGGAGCC
>JAYTUG010000487.1:0-4455 GCA_043744695.1 Gemmataceae bacterium | reverse complement strand
TTCACCGGCTTGGGGCCGAGTTCCTTTTCGTCCCAAAGGTCGCGGTAGAACTTGAAGAAGCCCTTGGGGCCGTCCGGTTCGCCGACGAGGAACGACACGTTGAAGTGGCCGACGACCTTGGCTCCGAGTTTGTGAATGGCGGCGTTGCGTTCTTCGAACCACTTGCCGCACTCGGCGATGCCCTGCACGGGGAAGTGCGCCGGGTAGCCCTTGTAATCCGGGGTGTGAACGAGGCTGTAGAAGTGCCCGCCGTAGAAGCCGATCTGGCAGACCTCGGGCTTGGCGTCGCGGACGAAGTCGAGGTAGTCGGCATCGCCGTACTCGGCCCAGTGGGCGATGAGCCGGGTGAACTCCAAGCGCTTGGGTTTGGCGGGTTCGGCAGCCCGTGCGAACGGAGCCGCAGCGGCGAGTGCAAGCAGTTCGCGGCGCGTGAGGTTATTCATAATGCCTTTCTGCCGCTTGCGGCTTCGCGATGACGGTGGCAATCGCAATCGCGAAGCCGCGAGCGGCAGATCAGTAACGTCCCACGTCACGCAGACGTTTTGCGTACGGTGAATTCGGACTGTGCCCAGGATGAAGCGGCCAACCGTCATAGTACTTCACGAAGGGCCACTTCTGATCGGGCAGCCGCCCCTTCCGCGGATTCTCCTCAAGGTACCGAATCGTGCGTCGAACCTCGTCTGGGTGATCGAGGAACACCTTCCACCCGAATCCCGCGATCCAGGTGGGATGCGTGCGATCGCGAAGTTCCCGCTCGATCAATCGGTCTCGGCTGGCTCGCATCAGATTCTCGGCCATCGCTTCGGCCTCGTGTCGGTGCTTGCGAATCAGGATGTGAACGTGATCGGGCATGACGGCGCACGCCCAGCAGGTGTATTTCTGGTTTTCGATTTCTCGTTCGAAGGCAAGAGCAACATCACGACGCGCTTCTCCGTCCAACGCGAGCAAGGGATGTTGAAGTAATGGTGCGGCCTGTTTGTAGAACTCGCGAATCGCTTTTCCGGAAGGTTGAATCGGTTTGCGTCCTTTGTGCAGTTCTCCGAGTTCGGCCAAAACCGTGTTATGAACGGTGTCGGAACCGCTGCCGCGCGGGTCGTTGGGGAGCCACGAACCGTAGACGGACCAGATCAGATGGTGCGCGATGACGATCGGTTGGGTCATGGGTATTCTCGTTTTGCCGCTTGCGGCTTCGCGATTGCAATTGATCACCCAGTCGCGAAGCCGCAAGCGGCCAAACTCAATCCACCACGTTCGGATCGCGCGGCCGCGCGCTGAAACCCAGCGAGACCGATTCCACTCTCAGGAACGCTTTCGATTCGCCGCGGACGAACACCGCGACGCCGAGGCCGTTGCCGATGGCGAAGTTCGCACCCGGCGAACCCGATCCGAGGAACTTCGTCAGCGTGTATTCCTTCACTTCTCCAACCGTCGGTTTGAATTCGATCGAAGCCAGTTCCTGCACCTTCTCGGGGTTCAAGCTCACATCGGCGAAGCGGAAGATGCTCAGCCAACAGGAACAACTCTTCGCGAAGGCGTCGGCTGCGTCGCCGACGAGTTCCGCGCGTACGGTGAACGTGTACTCGCCGCCGCGACCGCTGCGAATGCCCTGAGCCAAAAGCGCTCGCGTGCCGGATTCGACTCGCATCGTCGCGCCGCCCTTCTCAAGCTTCACGCCGGCCGTGGCCCGCCAACCCTTGTCCCGGCTCGGCGGCGAACAGGGCACCAGTTTGCCCGAGGCGAAGTCGAGGTCGAGGAGCTTGCTGGCGTCGTAAGGCGGCACGAACGCGATGTCGCCGCCGGGCTCGACAGGCTTCAAAAGCGTGCGATTGCCGAGCAGGCGAAACAGCGGTTCGCCCTTCGTAATGTGGTGCGGGCGATTGCTCTTATCCGGGAACATGCCGCCGGGATCGACGCCGAGCAGGTGGAAGATCGTAGCCGTGAGATCGTGCGGGCGAATCGGATCCGCGACCGGGAATGCGCCCGTCTTGTCGCTGGCCCCGAGTAGCGCCCCGCCGGTAATGCCGGCCCCGGCCAGCGCCAGGCTGAACACGCGGCCCCAGTGATCGCGACCGCCTGCCGCATTAATTCGCGGCGTGCGGCCGAACTCTCCGACGGCGACCACCAAAGTTTCGTCCAGCAAGCCGCGTTGGGAAAGATCGTCGATCAGTGCCGGGAACGTGACGTCGAACTGCGGGCAGAGGCAATCTTGCAGCCGGTCCGCGTTGCTGGCGTGCGTGTCCCACATCGGGTTGTCGACCGCGTCGTCGCCGCCTTCGCGCGGCCAATTCACGTGAACGAGCCGCACTCCGGCCTCGATCAACCTTCGCGCCAGCAGCACGCTTTGACCCCACGAATGTCGGCCATACCGATCCCGCGTAGCCGGTGCTTCCTTGCGCAGATCGAAGGCTTCCCGCGCTTTCCCGGATGCGACGAGGTCGAAGGCGTGGTGGCTCAAGCGATCCCAGGCTTCGGCCGGGCCGCCGAGTTCCGACTGCTTGCGATGCCGATCGAGTTGGCTCAACAGATCGTGCCGCCGATCGAATCGCGCGATGCTCACGTCCGCTGGCAGGCTCACGCCTTCGATCGTGTAGTCGGCAGCGGCGGGGTCGCCGACGAACCGCTCCGGTTCCCACTGCTTCCCGATGAACCCCGCGGTTTGCCCGGCGGGCGTCACGTTGTCGTTGAGCCGCATCACGTCCGGAATCCACACCGTCGTGAGGGCGGGCAGCTTCACGCTCGGCTTCACCATTTTGAGTACGGAGCCAAAATAGGGCCAATCGGCGGGCTTGATCTGCCGCGCGGAACCGGGACCGTACGGGTAGCCCGTGAGGACCCAGTAGCCGCTCACGTCGTGGTTGTCGTCGTCGGTGTGCATCGAGCGGATGACGGCAATCTTGTGGGCGATGCGAGCCGTTCGCGGCAGCAGTTCGCAGAACTGCGTGCCGGGCACCGTGGTCTGAATCGGTTTGAACGGGCCGCGAATCTCGACCGGGGCGTTCGGCTTCGGGTCGAACGTTTCGTGCTGCGGCGGCCCGCCCTGCAACCAGAGGAAGATGACGTTCTTCGCTTTGCCGAAGGTATCTGACCCGAGGCGCGTGGCGAGCGATGGCGCAGCAGTGGGCTGCTGATTGGCGCGCAGCACCGCCGGCAACGAGAGGCCCGCGAGGCTCAGCCCACCGACGCGGAGCCACTCGCGGCGATTCGGTCCTTCAAACATCGGAAGCGGAAAATCGTGCAAGGAGTGCATGGGAAACTCCGCGGAGTGCAGGCAGGTCTGGATTATCGCCGAATTTGCTCCCCGATGCCAGAGCCGAACTCCGCCGGAAGCAGGTTATCGAAGCGGGCGGGTTTTTTCGTGCGCCGCCGCCTCATTTCGCGAACTAGAGTAGTGCAGCGACGGGTGGCGCGAGTTCATCCGCTACCTCAAATTGGCCGAGTCTCTCCGATGATCGACACGCTGAACCCACCGAGCGAAGCGAAGCTCCTCTACATCCTGAAACCGCTTCCGGCCGCCGTTGAAGCCCTCGCGTTTTCGCCGGACCGCCGACTGCTGGCGACGGGTAGCCACGACGGCACCGGTCGCATCTGGGATGTCTCGGGAAGTAAGCCCGCCGAGCGAGCCGCGTTCCGGATGCTGGAAGGAATCCGCTCGCTGGCGTTCGCTTCGAGTGGGCGAAACCTCGCGGCCGGGTCTGGGGCCGGGACGATTTCGCTCTTCGATGTATCCCCGCTCGCGGTGCGAGAATATCGCACGCTCCGCGGCGCGAAGGGCTCCGTGGACGCGGTGGCCTTCTCGCCCGATGGCTTGCTCGTCGCGGGCGGAGGCGACGATCAGACTCTACGAATCTGGGAACCGGGCACCGGTATCGCCAGCGAACCCCGCAACCTGCTTCCCGGCCACACCCAAGCCATTCGCACGATTGCGTTCGCGCCGGACGGCAAGAGCCTCGCCACGGGATCGCGCGATTCCTCCGCCCGCGTCTGGGCCTTGAACCGCATTCGCCCGAGCCAGCAAACGTCGTTGCCTCACGGCGGCGAAGTCGGCACGGTGGCGTATTCACCCGACGGCAAGACGCTGATCTCATCCGGGAAGGACAAGGTGATCTGGCTCTGGGATCTGACGGCACTCAAGCCGACGGTGCGAACGCGCCTCCCCGGCCACGCCGGAGAAACGCGATTGGTGCTGATGACGCCGGACGCCGAAACCGTGGTGAGCGTGGGTGCGAAAAGCGAGGTGCTGAATTGGAGCCCGCGAACGGGGCGGCTTCGCCGCGAGTGTGCGTTGCCGCTCAGTTCCGCGATGCGCTTCGCGCTGACGCCGGATGGCCGGTATCTGGCGCGAGGCTTGGCGGATGGTACGGTCGAGGTCTTCCGCGTGGCCGAGAAGCGAGCTGCAGGCGTCTCGCATCATGGATAGTTTTGCCGCTTGCGGCTTCGCGATTCGAATCGCGAAGC
>JAYTUG010000486.1:0-4468 GCA_043744695.1 Gemmataceae bacterium | reverse complement strand
CCACGCGGAAGCAGACGGCCTTGCCGAGTTCCATGCCGGGGAACAAATCCTTGAGGTGCAGCCGAATCACTTCTTCGAGCGGGGCGAGCGCGAAGTGCGGCCCCTGTGGGCCATTCCGCGCCGGGTCGCTCGAAGGCAACTGCACGAACCGCGCCAGCAGGCTGGGCACTTGAACCACGGCAAAGAGCGGATCCGATTCGCCCGGCCGCCGCAGCCCCACTGCCAGGTTCAACGACTTATTCAAAAGGTGCGGGAATGGGTGGGCCGGATCGGTGGCGAGCGGCGTGAGTACCGGAAAGATTTCGCGCTGGAACAATTCGCGCACGTATTTCAGGTCGTTGCCGGAAAGGTCTGGTGCCCGGCGAATCACGATGCCCCGCGCTTCGAGCGCCGGCAGCACGTCGTTGTTCAAGCACGCGTACTGGGCCGCAACCAACTCGCGCACGTCCAGGCTGATCTTCTCCAACTGCGTTCGCGGCGACATGCGGTCCGCGCCGGAACCGGTCGGAATCCCCGCCGTCACCTTCTGTTGAAGGCCTCCGACCCGCACCATGAAGAATTCGTCCAGGTTCGACGCGAAGATGGCGAGGAACTTGAGACGTTCGAGCATCGGCACGCTGGGATCCTGCGCCTCTTCCAGCACGCGCCGATTGAAGCTGAGCCAGCTGAGTTCGCGATTGATGTAGAGAGCGGGATCGTCGAGGTTGACGACGGCGGGTGTTGGCGCGGGCTGCATAGGGGATCGCCTCCGTGCGGCAGGGCTGAAATGATGCCGCAGAGCGTACCGGGCAGTATAGGAACGGCGGCGGCAAGCAGCACCCTCGAAGAGTGCCTCTCGATATTGGCGGATGGCCTTCGCAGCATGACCAGGTCGCGGGAGTTTTTTCTCGATGGGTCATGCTCATGCTTTTACCCTGATTTATGGCGTTTGGCGTGGCCACACTCGGGCCATACTGGCCAAGCGCGGCAGTCGCCGCGGCACAAGTCGCATCGAATCCGCACGTTGCGGAATCGCTCGCATGGCCAGCCGGGCCATGCTCCGCCTTGCCGGACCCCACGCGGACATACCGGGCGGTTTCGACCGAAATGAGTCGCAGGGAAGCGTACAATCGGGATGTTCCCTCGGCGTGAATTTGCTGGAATCTACAACACAGCATTTGACGTGAAGGGGTGGCCTGGATTCTGCCCGCTCAAAGATCCCTCTCCCTGGCATGGCGGCCGCTCGGCGGTATGATGGGAACGGAGGTGCGACATGACTTCTGCCCTGCCCGTCGTCCACAGTGACCCCGATATCCTCGGCGGTACCCCCGTCTTCGTCGGCACCCGCGTGCCGCTCCGGGCTCTCTTCGACTACCTCACGGGCGGTCATCCGCTCGCGGAGTTCTTGGACGACTTCCCGTCCGTCACGCGCGAGCAGGCGGTGTCGGTGCTGCGGTTCGCCGCCCAATCATTGGTGGCCGATGCGCGTGCTGCTTGACGAGTGCGTGCCCAAGGCGTTCGGCCGGACGCTGGCCGGGCACGCCGCCCGCACCGTCCCGCAGGAGGGATGGTCGGGCAAGAAGAACGGCGAGTTGCTGTCCCTGGCGGTTCGTCCCTTCACGAACGTCGGTGATGCTCTTCCGAGGCGTCACCTTCACAAGGGGGACATGTGGCGGTAAGATGCCGATCACTCTCCCAGAGGTTGCCATGAGCGAACCCGTAAGCCGATTACTCGATCTCTTCGACGCGCTTCCAGAATCGCACAAGCAGTCGGCGGTGGCCGAGATCCTCCGACGCAGCCCGCCGGGCGAGGCCGACCTCGCCGATGCCGGGCTTGACGCTCTCGCGGGGGAACTGTTCGCGGCCCTCGACGCCGAGGAGGGCGCACGTGGCGCGGGTCGTTGATCGCGGGTCGATCTGGATTGTGGACTTGGGCATGGCCGCTAAGGTCCGCCCGTGCTTGGTGCTCAGCGTGCCGACCGACCCACAGGATCGCGTCCTCGTCACCGTAGTCCCGCACACCACGAGCGTTCAGGCCACGCAGTTCGAGGTGGATATTCCGGCGTCGTTCCTGAAGCCTGGTGTGTTCGACGCCCAACAGGCCATCACTGTTGCTCAAGCCCGTCGCATCCGGTGCATCGGCGATCTGGACGCCCTAGAGATGGCCCAAGTCGAGGACGCCCTCAGGCGGTGGTTGGGGCTGTGAGTGCCGCGGCCGAACCGCTCTCATGACCTCTGAGTGACGCCCGGCACATGCTCACGCGGGCGAACCGAGATTGTGAATGCGCCGGATTCCCGTTTGCGTTGTGGTCGCCGGGTCGTTACACTTCTAAAAGTGACCGTCGAAGCGATTGAATCTCCATAGACCGCTCCGCGGTTTCGTTCAACCGAAGCGATGCGACGGACTCCGCAACCGGAGACGTTGGCTTGCGCTTGTACTCCCCGAGCGGAGTCCGTCGCATAGCTTCCTCTTCGTTTCGGCCTCGGAGGAGGTTAATATGACAAGTGCATATTGTCGAATGGTGGTCTGTGTCGTTGTTCTGCTCACAACCTCTTTCATGAGCGCAATTGGGCAAGAAAAGGAGCGAACGAAGGAACAGATCAAGGCGGCTCGCGATTTCGAGTTCGAGAAGCTCACTTTTTCGTCTTCACTCGAAGATCTGCTGAAGTTGTTTCCTGATTCAAGAGTGTATGCGCAAAAGAAGGGACCGATGCTGGTCAATACTAAGGACAAGGTGGTTGCATTCGTGTTCTTTGATGAAGGCTACAAAAACCTCAAGGACTTTAGAATCATATATGGCGATGTCCCGATAAAGAAAATGGGAGGAGTTGGCCCAGTATATAAAGACATCCTTAAAAGATTCGGAGCGTACGACGGCAAACCCAGGGAGACAAAGGAATCTGATGGCCTATTAATTGAATGTCTCTGGACTTACGATCCGAAAGTAGAGCGGACGGTTAAACTGTCAATGAAGGAGTATGACAGTGGCATAGTGAACATCGCAGTAATTGTGACGAACACGGCCGTAAAATAATACTGTATAATGCTCAATCCAATACTCAGAATGGCCGAACCGCTCTCATGACCTCTGAACTTGAGACAAAAACTCCCCGGGCAGGCGCGGAAGAGTTGGACCCGTCTGTCAGAACAGTGAACGGCGCGAATCGCTGCCGGAGGAACTATGTCAAACGCGGTGCTGATCACGGCAAATAGTTACCTGGAGCCACTGCCCAGTGGTGAGAACCGCGTTACGCCAACTAAGACATACTCTGTCATGGGATTCGAGTTCCAGGATGATGCCGATTGCAACCAGATGCTTTCGGGTATGGCAATGCCCGAGCTGCGAGAGGGTGCTATTGACCGGATCCAGACTACTACGGTAACTCCGCCCGATGGAAGCCCCCCGAACCTGCTCAGCGCGGGATTCATCCCACCCAGTTCGGTCCGGGATGCCCATCTAGTGGCATGTCGCGCGCTCAGCAACCCTGACAGCGAGTTGCGTATCCGGGGTTTCCCCGAAGATTGTCCGATTTACCACTGGCAGCCCGGGGAACCCGTGACCAAACTCATCTACTGCGAGTGAGGCTGTCGTGCCGAACCGCTCTCATGACCTCTGAACTTGAGACAAAAAGTCCCCGGGCCGGCGGTTCGTCACTTCACGAACGTCGGTGTGGCTGTTTCCAGGCGTCGCGTTCGCAATCACTCAGACATCGGCACCGGGGAACGGCTTGATGGCATCGAGGAACGCGGCCGGCGTGGCGGGCAGGTTCTGTTCGAATTTGGTGACGCCGGCGAGCGTGACGGCACCTCCCGCTCACTGATGGCGATGCCTTGTTGGCCCGCCGGCGGCGCGGTATCATGCCCAACATTAAGCCGCGACGAAGCAGGGGGCGGACGATGGACCGTGAGACGTTCACAGCGTCAATCCAGGCGTTCCAGAACCGGAGGCCGTTCAAGCCGTTCACGGTGGCTTTGGTGGACGGGGATCGGTACGAAGTCGATCGCCCCAACGTTCTCGCGCTGGGCGATGGCGCGGCGGTCCTGCTCGCGCCGGGCAACGTGCCGGTGTTCTTCGACCACGAGGGCATCAGCCAGGTCATCGGCGACCTGTCCGGCCGCGGGGCCGAAGCGGGCTGAAGAACGCCGAACCACTCTCATGACCTCTGAACTTGAGACAAAAACTCCCCGTGCTGGCAATTCGGGGCACTTCCACGATCGTCGGTGTGGCTGTTTCTCGGCATCACGTTCGCAATCACTCAGACATCGGCACCGGGATGGTTCGTTGGTGGTCTCCAATTCGCGGGCTCACCATAGGATGCCGATCGTTTGCGGCCGCATCAGGTTCTCACGCCTCGCCCCCGATGCCATACTCCACAGGTATGCCCCCTCGGGGTGTGCCAACCATCCTTGGAGTTTCCCAGATCGACTTACTGGATGAAGGCTTCCTCACCGGTGGAAGCGTGAGGTGAGGTCGAGAATGACCTCGGA
>JAYTUG010000485.1:0-4475 GCA_043744695.1 Gemmataceae bacterium | reverse complement strand
CCTTGGCACCTGATTGGAGTTGGGGCGATTCCGGAACGCGGTTTCCAGCTGGAGTATACCCGAGGGAACAGCTCGACTGCAAACCATGTACTGCACCCCCTTGGCTCCCTTTCCCAACTTCACCCTTGCACGCCGCCCTTCTATACGCGACAATTACAAATACTGCCGGATTGCCCCTGCAACGACTCCCACCGCCACTACCCCCCTGAGGGTCTCTTCCATGCTCGCTTCGCACACCCGCTTGCTCGCGGCACTCTTCGCCACGTCCGCGCTGTTCAGCGCCCGACCGCTCGCCGCCCAGGAAACCGTGATCCCCAAACCCGCCGACGTGAAATCGATCGCCATCCACCCGGCGAAGGTTTCGCTCACCGGGTCGGACGACTCCGCCCAGATCATCGTGACCGCGACCCTCCAGGATGGCCGACTTCAAGACCTGACGCACGACGTGCAATACGTGGTGGCCGATGGGAAGACCGCCGCGATCACCACGTTTGGCCGGGTTCTGCCGCGACTCAACGGCATCAGCGAGATCACCGCGACCTTCGGGGACAAAGTGGTGAAAGTGCCTCTCGAAGCCAAGAGCATGGGCGAGAATCTCCCGCTGAACTTCACGAACTCCGTCGTGCCCGTATTCACGAAACTCGGTTGCAACAGCGGCGGTTGCCACGGCAAAGCCTCCGGCCAGAACGGCTTCAAGCTCTCGCTGCTCGGCTTCGAACCCGAGATGGACTTCATCAATCTAGTGAAGGAAAGTCGCGGCCGCCGGCTGTTCCCTTCGAACCCGGACGCCAGCCTCTTCCTGATGAAGGCGACTGGCAAGAGCCCCCACGGCGGCGGCAAGAAGCTGGACCCCGACTCCGACGAGTACAAACTCGTTCGCCGCTGGATCGCCTCGGGCATGCCCTGGGGCACCGAGAAAGATCCGACCCTCGTGAAGATCAGCGTCTACCCCGAACACCGGATTCTCAGCCGCCAGAACCGGCAGCAGTTCGCCGCGTACGCTCACTACTCGGACGGCACGGTGGAAGACATCACCCGCCGGGCCCAGTACGAGAGCAACGACGGCGAGATCGCCTCGGTTGGCGAAGGCGGGCAGGTTCGCACGCTCGGCATGAGCGGCGAAGCCGCGATCATGGCCCGCTATCAGGGCATGGTCGCCGTGTTCCGCGCCACCGTGCCGCTCGGAATCTCGACCCCCGCCTGGACCTTTACCGAGACGAGCGTCGTGGACAAGTTCACCTCCAAGAAGTGGAAGGAACTCGGCCTCGTTCCCTCGGACATCTGTACGGATGAAGTCTTCATCCGCCGCGTGTACCTGGACGCAACCGGCACGCTGCCGACGCCGAAACAAGTGACCGACTTCGTCGCGGACAAGGACGCTACCAAGCGCGACAAGCTCGTCGATAAGCTGCTCGATTCGCCCGAGTACACCTACTACTTCGCGAACAAGTGGGCCGACGTGCTTCGCGTGAAGCGTCGGGGTGAAGTGGGCCGTGCGAGCGGCACCTTCTCGTTCCACGAGTGGATTCGCCAGGCGATCGCCACCGACAAGCCGTACAGCGAGTTCGTGCGAGAAATCCTCACCGCCAGCGGCGACGAACGCAAGAACCCCGCCGTCGTCTGGTACAAGGAACTCGAGAAGCCCGAGAACTTCGTGGACGACGTGGGCCAGGTGTTCCTCGGCCAACGCCTCGCCTGTGCGAACTGCCATCACCACCCGTACGAAAAGTGGAGCCAGGACGATTACTGGGGCCTCGCATCGTTCTTCGCCCGCGTCGGCCGCAAGAACGTGCCCGTGGTTGGTTCGACCGATCAGAACGGTCGAGGCTCGCAGGTGATCTTTAGCCGCACCACCGGCGGCGTCGTCAACAAACGCACCAACAAGACTGCCGACATCAAGCCGCTCGACGGCAAGCCCATGGACGCGGCCACGGAAGAAGACCTCCGCGAGAAGCTCGTCGATTGGATGGTCGATCCGAAGAATCCGTTCTTCGCGAAGGCCGTGGCGAACCGCTACTGGGCCCACTTCTTCGGCCGCGGCATCGTCGATGCGTTAGACGACATGCGCATTACGAACCCGCCGACGAACCCCGAACTACTCGACGCCCTCGCCGCGAGTTTGGTCGAGAGCAAGTACTCGCTCAAGACGTTAGTGAAGACGATCTGCAAGAGCCGGACCTATCAACTGGCGAGTACTCCGAACGAGTTCAACAAGCACGACAAGCAGGCCTACGCCCGCTACTACCCGAAGCGCATGGGTGCCGAGGTGCTGCTGGACGCGGTGTGCCAGGTGACGGACAGCCCGACGAGTTTCGGTGGCTTGCCGAAAGACAAAAACGCTCCGAGCCGAGCGATCATGTTGCCGGACGAGTCGTTCTCGTCGTACTTCCTGGACGTGTTCGGCCGCCCGCAGCGGATCAGTGCGTGCGAGTGCGAGCGCGTAAATGAGGCGAACCTCGCCCAGGCCTTGCACCTGCTCAACAGCGACGAGGTGCAAGGCAAGGTGACCCGCGGCGGCGGCCGCGCCGACGTGCTCGCCAACGTGAAAGACGTGCGTTCGGACGAGGAAAAGGTGACGGAGATTTTCCTCTGGGCGTTCTCGCGGAAGCCGACGAAGGACGACCTGAGTGCGGCGTTGGATCACATCAAGAAGATGGATGAGAAGTACAAGGCGGCCGGGAAGAAGACGGCGTACGAGAACATCATCTGGGCGCTGTTGAACACGAAGGAGTTCGTGTTCAATCAGTGAGCCTCGATTAGCCGCGACGCAGTGCCTTCGGAACCGAGCGCGGGGGATAAGAAGCCGTGGGGGAAACCCTGCGGCGAGACTGACTATACCTTCAATTGGTGAACCATGAGCAGTTACATTGACCCGGCTCCATGGTTCAAGCACTACCGCCGAAGGCTACCATCCGTGTTCCGAAAGCTCGGGCGAGTTGCAACTGATGTCCAGATAGCCCGTGAGTTGGAATCTCAGGGTATAGAAGGCGTTAAGCAATCAAGCGTTCGTCATTATTGCGAAGCCTGTTGCGTGAACGGTACTGGCCGCCACAACCTGTTTGGTACCCGTGTCTACGATCCCAAGAATCACTTTTTGCTTAAGGTAGCACCTGGAGTTTATGCTTTCCCAAATCCGAAGTACCTCGACATGGCCGCTGTCTTTCTCCTGAAGCATGGGCCAAAGTCGCCGAAGATCTGAGTTTACTAGCCGCGGTGTAAGATCCGCGGCGATCTATTTTCTAAGGTTACCGCAAACCCTTCACAATTCCTGGAGCTATTAGCAATGACAAAACTCTTCCGCATGTGCCTATTGGTTGGAGTAGTCGCCCTGGCTTTCACGTGCGGGTCAACTATCGCTCCATCCCTCGCTCCGGCTCAAGAGAAGGCCGCTCAGCCTCCTGCGGTTATGAAGTGGGAATACAAGGTAGCCAATGTCCCGCAAGTTGGGAGAAATGATGAAGAGACCCTTGAGAAGGCATTAAACAAATTCGGAGACGACGGATGGGAACTCGTCAGCGAGACACGCACCAGTCTCGCCGCATTTAAAGCGTTCATCCTAAAACGGCCGAAGCGGTAATGAGCGTAGAAAAGTTTAAAGCTAAGAGCCGGGCAATCGCCCGGCTCTTGTCGTTAACCGTTGTGATTGACAGGCGGAAACCGTTCTTCAGGCCGAGGGCCTGGCACACTATAGCCCAGGGCAACGCCCGGGCGTTGCCCTGGGAATATCGGCAACGCGAACGCACCCTGAAGGGGTGCGACACGCGGACAATCGCATTCGCCCGGTGTCGCAGCCCTTCAGGCTGCTGCTCGCGTCATCCCCAACCCAGGGGCGGAGTTGTTCGAGAAGTTGGCCCCGCTCGACAAGACGACGGAAGCTTGGAACTACAAAGAGGCCGCGCAGGCGTGGTTGAAGGCTGTGGACAAGACGAAGGCACTGGCGGCGGCGAAGAAGTCGACCGAGGCCACGCCGGAAAAGCGGTCGGATCAGCTCACCTATTACTGGCAAGTGGCGCTGGGCGAAACTTTCATGAGCCTCGGCGAGTCGAAGACGGCGGTCGCGCATTTCGAGGAGGCGTTGAAGCACACGACGATCAAAGGGTATCTCAAGGACACCCGGGGGAAGCTCGCGGAGGCGAAAGCCGCCTCGGGCAAGTAACCCCGGAGAATTCCCGATGGCCGTCGCCACTCGGACAGAGTCGAAGGGGTTGGGAGTCTTTAGCAAGCTAGATCATCCGGGCTGAATCGGGCTTCCAACCGCGAGATCTTTTTGTCATCTTCTCCCCGGACGCAAGACCACTTCGCCGGAGGAGATGTCATGCCAGGGATGGCAGCCAAGGTCGTCATCACCGAACGTCAGCAGATGGTGCTGCAAACGTTGGCCTTCTCACGGGGTTGCCCACAAGGGTTGGCCCACCGTGCGGAAATCATCCTGCTCGCATTCGAAGGCCTCAAGAACGAAGAGATCGCCAAGAAAC
>JAYTUG010000484.1:0-17600 GCA_043744695.1 Gemmataceae bacterium | reverse complement strand
GGCGTGAGCCGCCGGGTGAATGATTAGGCACTCACCCGGCGGCTGACGCCGCTCGGCTCGCCAAGCCGTTACTCGTCTTCTTCGTCCTCGAAAACTTCGTCCTCTTCGTCCGCGACGGTTTCTTCGCGTTCGTTTTCCCAGTCCATCTTCGGCGCGTCGGACCAGAGTTCTTCCAACTTGTAATAGTCGCGGGTGTCGGGGTCGAACACGTGAATCACCACGTCGCCGTAGTCTTGCACGACCCACTTGCTCGCTTCGTACCCCTCGATCCCCATCCGCGAGTCGCCCTCCGCCTGGAGAGCGTCGTCGATTTCCTCGGCCAGGGTGTGAATCTGGCGGCGACTTGCTCCCGTCGCGATCACGAAGTAGTCGAAGAGCGGAGTGCAGGGCCGCATGTCCAGCACGACGATGTCGCGGGCCTTGTTGTCGGCGGCGGTTCGTGCAGCCAAGCAGGCCCGGTGCAAGGCGCTGCTCAAGGGCGGTTCGATCCGGCGAACCGGGGATTCGAGCGTACTCAACTCGGTAGTGTTCAAGCGACCTCCTTACAAGGCATCGACGGCGTGTGTTCGCACGCTGGACACGCGATTCTCGGCACTGGTTCGTGTTCAACCCGGCTTCCGTTTGTATTCTACTCAGAAGCCGCACTTGTTACTGGACTATTCACATACCTTTTCTGGCTCGAGCCCATGAAATCGCGCGTTCTCATTGCCCCGGCCCCGCTCCAGGAAATCGAGCACGTGTACGGCCCGGTGCTCAAGGAAGCCGGTCACGAACTGGTGTTCTCGCGGGTCAGCCATCAGATGAGCGAGCAAGAGCTGATGGAGATTCTTCCCGGTTGCGCAGGAAGCCTAGCGGGTTCGGAACCGTACACGCGAGCCGCCATCGCCGCCGGTGCGGCGAAGGGTTTGAAGGTGATCGCCCGCGCCGGAGTGGGTTACGATGCCGTCGATCTCCAGGCCGCGACCGATCACGGCGTTGCGGTGACGTTCGCTCCGGGGACGAACCAGGACGCCGTTGCCGAGCATGCTTTCACGTTGATCTTGGCGCTGGCGAAGAACCTGATTCCGCAGCACAACCTGATCAAGGCGGGGCAGTGGCCGCGGCGAGCGAACCAACCGCTCCGCGGCAAGACGCTCGGCGTCATGGGCCTCGGACGCATCGGCAAGGCCGTCGCCCTCCGCGGCAAGGCCTTCATGATGAACGTCGTCGCCTACGAGCCGTTCCCCGATGCGGCCTTCGTGAAAGGACACGGCATCGCACTGCTTCCTTTCGATGACGTGCTGAAGCAGTCGGACTGGGTGTCGCTGCACATGCCGATGTCGCCCGAGTCGAGCAAGTGCATCAACGCGCGAACGCTCGGCCTGATGAAGCCGACTGCGTACCTGATCAACACGGCGCGCGGCGGCATCATCAACGAGCCCGACCTGTACGAGGCGTTGAAGGACAAGCGACTCGCCGGCGCGGGGCTCGATGTGTTCGATGAAGAGCCTCCGGGCAACAACCCACTGCTGACGCTCGACAACATCGTGATGACGGCCCACACGGCGGGCGTGGACCTACTCTCGCGGGACGACATGGCGCGGCTCGCGGCGCGGGCCATCGCGAAGTTGCTCGCCGGCGAATGGCCCGCGGACTGGGTCGTGAACCCGAAGGTGAAGGACAAGTTCTTCGGCAAGGCGTGAACTATTCCTTCGGTGGGTCTTGGATCGCCGTTCGAGGCTTCGAGGAGAAAATATCGACCACGGGCCAGAGCTTTTGCTCGGGCGTCAGTTGTGCGAAACCATCGACCTCAAAGACGACGAAGCCATCGTTCACTGGCTTACCACGAGGCGATTTTCTCTTGACTGGCGGCTTCGATTCCGGTTCAGTTGGCATCTCGGGTCACTCCTCGAGGAAGATGAATTCTTGCGTGAGAACCGTTTCGGATTCCATCAAACGAAACTCGAACCACCCTGAGAATTGAAAAGGCACGCGCCTGATGTTCCACCCGCGTTGGCGCGATGTCAGTTCGTCGCCGAACCACACTGCGAAAGGCCCATAGGCGGCTTGCAATTCCCATTCGTCATCCTCGGACTGCCATAAAAGCTCCACCCAAAGCTCGCGGCTACCCACGCCTTCCAGAGTCACGAACAACCAAAGATCGGGAACTGTAACTGGCAATGTCGCCCCGTCCGGCAATCGCGAACCGAATACCAAATTCTTCAAGCAATACGGTGCAGCGGGCTGGCTCCAATCGTAGTTCGCTTCCCGACAGACGAGAAAATGGTGGACGAGTATCGGTTCCATCGGGCGACCTCACTTCAACCTGCGATTCATGATAGCCGATCTTCCCTGCGGGCGGTATTGCAACAGAGGCTCGCAGTTGCTTCACATCGGATCGGAACTCGCGCATGTCGGAAGACGTGATCGTTGCCGAGCGGTTGCTGGTGCGGTACCGCGGGAAGGCGGCCCTGGATGGGCTCGAACTTCGCGTGCCGCGCGGTGCCGTCTATGCCTTCCTCGGCGACAACGGTGCTGGCAAGACCACGACCATGAAGGTACTCACCGGTCTCGCCCCTCCGGATAGCGGACGAGCGACGATCCTCGGCCTCGATTGCTGGGCCCGCGCTCAGCAACTTCGGCATCGCGTGGGATACATGCCCGAGCGGCCGCGATTCTACGACTGGATGAGCGTCGCGGAAACGGGCTGGTTCACGGCGTCGTTCCACCGGCCGGGCTTCCTCCCTCGTTACCGTGCCTGGACCGACCGCCTCGGCCTCGATCCCGGCAAGAAGCTCAAGGAATTGTCGAAAGGCGGGTACGCCCGGGTCGGGCTCGCCTTGGCACTGGCACCCGATCCCGAGGTTCTGTTGCTCGACGAACCCACCAGCGGCCTCGATCTGCTGACGCGCCGCGAGTTCCTCGCCAGCCTCACGGATCTGGCAGCGACTGGCCGCACCATTCTCATCTCCAGCCATTCCATTGCCGAGTTGGAAAAAGCGAGTACCCACGCCGGCCTGGTAAAGGACGGCAAGATGATCCTCTCGGATACGCTCGACAACTTGAAGAAGCAGGTCCGGCGGATCAGCCTGCGCTTCGCCGAGCAACCCCCGGACGTCACGGGGTTGGGCACGGTTCTCGAACGCAACGGCACGGGCCGCTTCTGGCAAGTGTTGCTTCAAGATCCGGACGCCGGCGCGATTGCGACCCTCCGCAATAGTACGAGCATCACGGACTTCGAGGACGTACCGGTGACGCTGGAAGAAGTTTACTCGGCCCTGATGGCCAAGCACGTTCCTGGAAACGGTGCCGCGATCCCGCTGGTGAAGAAGTTGTAGCCAGACCGATGGAAGGCGAGGGCGAACCCGTGATCCGCGCGATCGTGTGGAAAGAACTCCGCGAGCAGGGATTGATCGGCCTGACGCTGATAGTCCTCGGGTCGGGCATTCTCGTGGCGGCAGCGACGCTGGCCGAGCCAGCGACTCAAGGCGCGACTCCGGCCGACGTGGTCCGCTTCCTTGGAGCGGGCTTGCTCGCGGCACTCTTGCTTTCCGTGACCGCGGGAACGGTCTGCGGCGGGGCACTGTTCGCCGCCGAGCGAGAATCGGGAACGATGGGTTTCTTGGAGTCGCTGCCCGTTTCACGCTGGCAACTTTGGAAGGCCAAGATCGCTGCCGGCACGATCCTTATGGCCATCGAGGTCGGCTTCGTGCTGGTGGTCGCGGCCGGACTCGGCATCGTCGACTCGATAGGCTGGGCGGTGGCGATTGCCGCGTACTCGCTGCTCGCTTTCGTTTGGGGGCTCTTCGGCTCCACGCACGCCAACACCACGCTCGGCTCGGTGGGCGTGGCCTTGCCGGCCGGCGCGTTTGCCTCCATCCTCTTCTACCTGCCGATCGGCCTCTTCTACCACAATCCGCGCACCAACATGCCGCAGATGGAGGGCGCACTGCTCTTCCTGGGGCTCATGTTCGCGGCACCTCTGATCGGTTCCGCCTTTCGCTTCACGCGTAAAGACCGCGACCGCGCGGCGCACGATACCACCGCGATCTACTCCAAGCCTGGGGAATTGAGCGGCGAATCCGACACCCTTGCGGTCGAGGCGAAACCCTCGTCGCGTTCGCGTTTGGGCATCCGGGCGCTGCTTTGGCTGGGCCTTCGGCAACTCCTGAAGCCCGGCCTCGCCATCGCCGCCTTCGCGGTCGTGCTCGGGTTCACCCTACTCTTGGAGAACATCCAACCGGTGATGGTCTGGCCCGCGCTCGCGCTCACGGCCGGCGTACTCGCCGGCGTCACTGCCTTCGTGGACGAACAATCGAGCGGCATCGCGCGATACTGGGGCGAACGGCGGCTTCCCATCGGCCGGCTCTGGTTCGTCAAGCTCGCCATACACGCGGCTTTTGCCGGGTTCCTCGTCGTCTTGATGTTGCTCCCTGCCGCGATTCGCACCGAGGCGACCTTCGCACAAACGCTCCGAGGCGGCTCGTTCCTTTCGCACACCTTTCGCACGCTGATCTTCGACGGCTCGCACCTCGGTTCGCAGGGCTGGAAGTTCGTGTTCCTGCCGTTGGCTTACGGCTTCGCGGCGGGTCACTTGTGCGGCCTGTTGTTTCGCAAGGCGGTGGTCGCCGCCGGAGTCGCCGGGTTGGTCGGCGGCACGATGGCCGCGTTTTGGCTCCCGTCGCTCTTCTCGGGAGGCGTCTTGCACTGGCAGATCTGGCTCCCGCCGATTGCCATGTTGGTCACAGCTCGGCTGTTGTTCCGAGCCTGGGCCTCCGAGAGGCTAGCCACCCGTCGCCCACTGATCGCTTTAAGTAGCGGGATCGCCGCGATGCTGTTAATTCTGGCGGGCGGCCTCGGCTACCGGGTGTTCGAAGTGCCGAACGACCCCACCAGCGAAGACGACATCGCCTACATTGCCTCGCTCCCGCCCTTGGAGGCGAACGATTCCGGTCGGCAGTTCCGGACGGCCGCCGAACGCTTCGCCCGCATCTCGCAGGCCGTTCCGGCTTTCCCGAAGCGAGCGGAGACGCCGCCCGGCACGCTCGAGGAGCGAGTTTCCAACATCCCGTACCATGGTTGGAACGCAGACGATTTCGAGGCTCAAGACTGGTGGATGCAGAGGATCTACGCACTGGACATTTCGGTGGGCCTGCAGGATGAAACCTGGTTTGAACAAGCTCGCCAGGCGGGGCAGGAAAAGGAGGTGGGCATCTTTGAACACCCACTCCGCACGGGAGCATCGAGTTCGCTGCTCACGCAGGCGAACGGCAAGCGCATGGGAATGATCCTGCTGGCCCACGGCCTCCAGAAACAAGCTGCGGGCGACCCGGCCCAATTCCCCGCCGACCTACAATCGGCCCTCGCCCTCGGGCGCAGCTTCCGCAACGGTTCCATCGTGAAATCGCTCAACTTCGGTAACGAGGTCGCTCGGGCGTGCCTCTCGGCCACCGACCACTGGCTCGCCGCGCTCGAAGGTCGGCCCGATTTGCTCCGGCAGGTGCTCGCACTGCTTCGTGAAGACGATCCCGTGGAAGCCTTCGACCCGCGCCCGCACGTGCTCGCCGAACGCTACATCATGCGCGATATGGCCAAGGCTCCTGGGCAGTTCCTTCCGGCTCAACTCACACCGCCCGGAACCAATCCGGAGCAGACCACACCGCTCGTCGATCTCATCGGAGTGGCCTGGAGCGTGCCCTGGGAACGCGAACGAACGCGGCGACTGCTCGGCGTGGGCTTCGAAACCGGCAATCCGACTCGCGCGAACCGACTCCTCGTTCAAGGACGGCCCGGCACCAGCGTCTTCCTCACCCGCAAGCAATCGCCCGACGAGATGATCGACAACGATCGACAGGTGCGACTGCACCGGCGTGCCGCCCTGATCGCGCTGGCGATTCGCCTCCATCAAGTTGAGAAGCGCTCCACGCCGGCCACGCTCGACGACCTCGTCGCGGCTGGATACCTTCCCGCGGTTCCACTCGACCCCTACAGCTCGTTGCCTTTCAACTATCGCGTTTCCGAAGGCGAGACACTCTCGCCGCCCGCGCTTCCGCTTCCGCTTCCGCCTGGCACTCCCACCGCGAAGACTTCTGCTTCTCAGGAGCCTCGGCCGATCGCACCCGGGCAACCCATCTTGTGGAGCGTGGGACCGAATCGCACCAATGAGGGTGGTCGCAATTCCCCGACTCGGCCCGGCATGACCCGCGGCGGCGACGACATCGTCTTTCTCGTTCCCACCGAACCGGCGAAACCATAAAACAAAATTCGTTGTGTCCGGCGAATCCTACCCTTCCAGGAGAATGGCATGCGTCTCACGGCAGCGATCCTTCCCATCGGCCTCGTGGCCCTGCTCAACTCGCTGGTCGCGACCCCCGCGATGGCGGACGACAAGCTACCCGAGCCCACCCGTGCCGAGTATGCGCGATCGCAGAACAACCTCAAGCAAATCGGTCTTGCCTGCCACATCTACCACGACGCTCTCGGCAACCTCCCCAACAACACGTACACCAAGGACGGCAAAGGCCTGCTGAGTTGGCGCGTGCTCATCCTGCCCTACATCGAGCAGGAACAACTTTACAAGCAGTTCAAGCTCGACGAAGCGTGGGATAGCGAGACCAACAAGCCGCTGATCGCGAAGATGCCGAAGCTCTACGCACCGATCCGCGTGAAGGCGAAGGAGGGCGAGACGTTTTACCGCGGCTTTGCGGGCAAAGGCGCGATTTTCGGCCCCGACTCCGGCAAGGGATTGAAACTCACGGCCATCAATGATGGCAGCTCGAACACCGGACTGGTCTTCGAGGCGGGTGAAGCCGCAATTTGGACGAAGCCGGACGACATGGCCTTCGACACGAAGAAGCCGCTGCCCAAACTCGGCGGGCTCTTCAACGGCACGAGCAACGTCGTGATGTGCGACGGCTCCGTGCGCCGATTGAAGAAAGACCCCGACGAGACGGAGTTGAAGAAGCTCATCGGCTACAACGATGGCGAAGTGATCGACCTCGACAAGCTCACGAAGTGATTCCATTTAGCCGCTGGCTTGCCGGCGGGATTTCGCAAGCAAGACCGCCGGCAAGCCGGCGGTTAAATGAAAGGTTCAACGCAATGTTCAGTCTCGTGGGCAAGGTCGCGGTGGTGACGGGCGGCGGGCAAGGCATCGGCGAGGCGATCTGCCGCCGCCTCGCTGCTGCTGGCGCGAAGGTCGGCGTCTTCGATATGTCCGAGCCCAATGCCACGCGCGTGGCCAAAGACATCGACGGCATCGCCCTCATCGGCGACCTCACGAAAGAAGCGGACCTGGATCGCGTCTTCGCCCAGATCGCGAAGGAAGCCGGGCCGGTGGACGTGCTCGTAAACAACGCGGGCGTCGCCAGCCGCAAGGGCCGCGACGTGCCCATTTGGGAGAGCGTGCGCGAAGACTGGGAATTCGTGATGAACATCAACGTCACGGGGCTCGTACTCTGCTGCAAGGCGGTGCTGCCCGGCATGATCGAGCGCAAGTACGGCCGCATCGTGAACATCGCGAGCATCGCCGGGAAAGAAGGCAATCCGAAGATGGGGCCGTACTCCGCGAGCAAGGCCGCCGTGATCGCCCTCACGAAATCCCTCTCGAAGGAACTCGTGGGCAAGGGCGACATCTGCGTGAACAGCGTGAGCCCCGCCGTGATCCAGACGCCGATCCTGGATCAACTGAGTGCCGAACAGATCAACATGATGCTGTCGAAGATCCCTCTGGGCCGCACCGGCAAGCCGGACGAAGTCGCGGCCCTGGTCCACTTCCTTTCGAGCGCCGACTGCAGCTTCACCACGGGCTTCTGCTTCGACATCAGCGGCGGCCGCGCGACGTATTGATTCCGAAGGAGCAGCTGTGTCCGAAGCTCCGGATGATCCGGTCGAACTTTACCGGGCGAGCGGCCTTCCGGAGGCTCATGCGATTCGCATCCTTCTCGAATCGGAAGGAATTTCAGTTCGCATCGACAACGAGTTGCTCCAAGGCGTTGTGGGCGAGTTGCCGATGGGTTGGTCCACGGCCCCGAGGCTTTACGTCAACCGAATGCACGAAGTCGCCGCTCGCGTCATCGTGAAGGACTACCTCGATCGATTGGCTGCATCGAAGAACGATTCGGACCAACCGCTACGCTGTCTGGCCTGCGGAATTGCGATGGGCGAAGCCGAGACGTGTGCGGCCTGCGGCTGGTCCTACGGCTCTGAACCGGACTCATGCGCATCGACGTGATGCCGGCTAGAATCGGTCGCGGTGCCGATACACTTTCTCCACGGCTTTCACGACTTGCAGGAGGCCAGCTTCATCGCCCGAGAGTACCGGATGGTGCAACTTCACGCAACCGGCGTGGGCCGCGGTGGCATTGGCAAGATCGCCGACGGCGCGGAAGCGGGATGGCGAGCGACCCACGTGCAAGGCTTCGAACCCGACATCGAACGCGATGCCCTCCGCGCGAATGGCCCGAACGAACGCATCTCGACGCATCCCGAACTGCTCAGCATCAAAGCGGAAGCCGAGCTTGTAGAACGCGGGAACCGAAAACTCGACTCCGTTTTCAAACGGTACCAACCCCGGCACGACCGCTACAATTGCTTCGGCGAGCCGATTGGCCCGCAGGGCGCGGATCGCCGTCGCGGTGGGCAGGCTCGCGAGTTGCGGGCGCAGCGCCGCGGCTTGCAACTCGCTCAGCGGGGCCCAGGCCTGAAGCCCGCGGTGCAGCCACAGTTTCGCACGCTGAAACACTTGTGAATCGCGAACGAGCATCGCTCCGCCGCGGCCCGCGGTCAACAGTTTCGATCCGCCGAAGCTCAGCGTGCCGATGTCGCCCCAGGTGCCGGCGGGCCGACCCTGCACGGTCGCCCCGGGGGCCTGAGCCGCGTCTTCCACCACCTTCAAATCGTGCCGCGCGGCAATGGCCATCACCTCGCGCATCGGCACGATTCCTCCGTGCAAATGCGAACAGAGAACGGCCCGCGTGTGCGGCGAGATCGCGGCTTCGAGTTGCTCCGGATCGAGATTCCAGTTGTGCGGAGAAACGTCCACGAGAACCGGCTTTGCACCGATGGCATGAACCGTGAGGAAACTCGACTCGTATTCGTAGGCCGCCATCGCAACTTCGTCGCCGGGCCCGACGCGGAGCGCCCGTAGAGCGGCTTCCACGGCGAGCGTTCCGGAAGCGCAGGTCAGTGCGTGGGGCACCGCGTGAAAGGCCGCGAGTTCCAATTCCAATTGTCGAACGTGTTCGCCTCGGTACTGCCCCCAGGCTCCGCTGACGATCGCGTCGGCTAGCGCGGCCTGCACTGCAAGATCGGTTCGCGGCCACGGCGACGGCCCTCCGGGACGCACCGGCGTTCCTCCGAGAAGTGCCGGAAGTTCGGAATGGGTGTCGGCCATCGGCGCTTTCAGTGTTCGATCCAGAACCAGTCCGGGGGAGCCGCCTCGTACTTCGAGTACAGGTCGTCCGAATCGAGGGGTTCGAACTCCATCGCGGCGCCGGCGAGGAACTCGCTGAGTACGACGGCCACACCGGTCTCGATGAGGTAGCGGCGACCGAGACGGCCCGCCTTCGGATCGAACCCCACAGCCTCGGCATAGACCTTCTCGAACTCGTCCGGCTTCTCCCGCAACATCGAGGACCAAAGCGAACTCAAACGCGATGTGAAAGCCGCCTCGGTTTCACCCGGTCCCGAAAGCAGCGTGAGGCACAAATACTCGTCCACGGCGCACTCCTGTTCCCAGGCTCCGTTATAGGCGAGCGGCAGGCATTCGTTCGCTGGAAGGGGGGATTCTGAAGTGAAAATCGACAGGAGGGCTAACGTCCGAGATGCTTGCGGATGGCCGATTCGAGTTCCATTCTCTTGGCCGGATGGCCTTGCCACAAGACGGTTCCTTCACCGTTCAACAGCACCGCGGTTGGGTAGCTTTCGACGTTGAACCGATCGCGGACCGCGCCGGGCTCCGCGCCTGGCTCCACGTAGATGGCGTAGTTCAAGTTGTTGTCGCGCTGATACTTCGCGGCCTGAGTCGCTCGTTCGCGCTGCGGCACGTCGTCGCAGAGCACGCCGATGAGTTCCAGGCCATCCGCGGCGTAGCGCGATTGCAGGTCCGTCAACACCGGGATCGTTCGCTTGCAGTGAACGCAGTTCGTACTCATGAAGTCGAGCAGCACGAGCGAACCCGAGCGGCTCGCGGCAAAGCTCCACGGGCGTTCGAGGGAATCGACCAGCGCGAAGTTTGCTCCCGGCTTCACGGGCCGCGACGACCGCTTCTCCGGCGGCGGCACGGACGATGTTGGAGGCGAACCGGGCGGAGGCAGCGGCAGCGATGGCACCGATGGACCGCCCGGAATGCTGACGGCCGGCGGCTTCCACGGAGGAGCGTCGCCGCCGGCAGTACTCTCGGGACGCATCCCGGGGCGCGGTTCGCTCGTGGGAAAAACGCCTGAAGGCGGAGCTAAGCCGGCGGGCGCGGGCAGCGTCGAACCGGGAATCGTGGCCGGAATGGAACCGGGGGCCGAGCCCGCGCCGGGTGCCCACGCACCATCGCCCACGCGGCCTATCGGCGACGGGGCCGGCAGCGCCATCGGCGGAATGTGATCGCTTCCACCTGAAGTCGAACCCGCGCTCGATGCCCCCGCGGGAAGGCCGTTATCGCTGGAAGGAGGTAGCCCGAGATCGTCGCGGAGCGCGATCGTGATGCTCACCTGGGGCGGTCGCGTTTGGACCACGCCGGTCAGCGACTTGCCGTCGGTCGTCTTCGCTTCCGCCGTGAGGACGTAAGCGCGGCCCGCGGGCAAATCCTTCACCATGAAGAAGCCGGCTTCGTTGGTCAGGATGCCGACCGCGCCGAGGTCCTTCTCCTTGGCAACGGCGTCGGCGGGTTCGATGCGGATGAAGACGTTCTTGGCACCGTTGCCGTACTGATCGAGGACGCGGCCCGCGAGCAGGCCTTTGGATTCGCGTGCCGGGTCGAAGCCGGGGCTGTTCGGGTCGGTCCACGAGCCGGCTTTGGGAACGCCGGTGCCCGCGCCGGGCAAGCGGGCCATCGAATCCTCGAGCCACGCGGGGCCGGCACCCTTGGTTCGCGAAACGGGAGAGGCGGGATCCTTCTTCTCGATCGGTTTCGGTGCGCCCCCCTTGCACCCGGCAAGGGCGAACACGGCAACCAGGAGTCCCACACCGCCGAGCCGCATGGAAAGCACCTCCGCACGAAGCCGAAAGACCGTCGCTTGCGCGTCCGGCTAACACTGCATCTTCCTAGAGCGTCTGTGCGCGCATTCTTCCGTCGCGCTGGCGGCACGTCAAGACCACCACCCGCGGACGTGCCGTCGGGCCATTGGGCCGCACCCGCAGCTTTCCGGAAATGCCCAGAATCGCTTCTTCGCGCGGAATTCGGGGAACCCTGGGAAGTGGCGCAACCCGACCAGCTTCTCATCAGATGACTTGGTTCACGAACGCGGGCATCGTGGGCGACTGTTCCGTCATGTTCCGGTAGTAGTTCGTCGAGGGCTCGGTGAGCATGTAGGCGACCGGGCCGCCCGGTGCCTCGGGCAGCACCACGGCTTGGATACCCTCGATAATGAGGAACCACGTGCCGCGATTGAAGCCCATGTTCGCGGGAATGACGCCTTCTTCTCGACGCGCGTTGGCGAGGAGGCCGGAGTCGAGATGCTCGCGGGAAATCCAGCCGCCGAACGGCAGGGGTGAACGGCGAACCCTGCTGCCCCAACGCACGAGCCGCAGCGATCCCCCCCAGCGCACCGGCAGCAGGGCCGGTTCGTGCCACCAATGGAACTGCAATTCCTCCTGCTCCTCGCGCAGGTAGACGTGCCCGCCGAGCCCGTTGCGGAGCGCGGCGGGGAGTTCGGAAGCCACGAGTGCGATGCCGGTACACATGTTCGTTTTGCCGCTAGCGGCTTCGCGACGACGATGAAGACGCCAATTGCGAAGCCGCAAGCGGCACTTAAAAGCAGAACTTGCCGCGGATGTCGCAGACGTCGTATTCGTTGGCCGGGTCTTCGTAGAAGCCGTTGGCGAAGAGCGTGGCTCCGGACCGCAGCTTCCAGCGGCCGAAGCGTTGGTTGATCGCGCGCTTGACCTGAGCGATCGCTTCCGCGCGTTCGTCCGGCACGTCGAAGAGGCTCTGCTGCCAGGCGCAGGGCCGCGTCAGGTGGGCCGCGATGAGGTGCATGTGGGTGGCGGTGAGCCCCGGTCGCCAGGCCCGACGGAGGCCGAGCTTGGCCGCATCGAGCAGCACGTCGAAGCGGTCGGTCGGAACGGTGAGCCCGATCTCGCCGCCGGCCGATTCGCCCTCGTGGTAGTTCACGTATACCATCAGCGATTTGGGCCGCACTTCGTGATACGTGAGTTCCTCGATGAGCCGTTCGACGTTGCGCACGAGCCAGCCGTACAGCGCCATCGGATCGCGGACGCGGCCGACGAGGCTGCCGCCGCGGGCGATCATCTTGTGCGGGCTGCGGCTCGGGCGGATCGCGTTCACGGGCACGCCGTTCAATTCCAACCAAAGGTCGTGCCCCGAAACCGTGAGCAGTTTGCGAACGAGTAGGCCGTCGGCGTTCGCGAGGTCGAGGCAGGTCTTGATGCCGTGCGGTTCCAGCCGCGCGGCGCGGCGGCGAGCGATGCCCGCAATCTCCGTCACGGGCAACTTCGCAAGGAGTTCGCGCTCGTGGTCCGCGTCTAACACGGCCACGGCCCCGAACGGCTTCGCGGTATCGGCGAAGAGCTTGGCCAGCGTGCGGGTGCGAGCGTACGCCACGGTCATGGGAACGCCGACGGTACGCTTGATGTGCTCGCGCACGGTCTCGGCGGTTTGCTGATAGGTTTGCCCGCGAACCGGGTCGCCGCGCCAGAAGAATTCGTCGATGGAGAAGTACTCGACGGTTGGGGAGAAGGTGCCGACCTCGGCGAGCATGCGCCGCGAAATGGTTTCGTACCAGCGGAAGTCGCGCTTGATGTAGAGCCCGTGGGGGCACTTTTTCTTGGCTTCCCAGATGGGTTGGCCGACGGTGATGCCGTACTTCTTCATGGGGTAGTTGCGGGCGATGACGCAGGCACCCTGGTTGCCGAGCACGCCGACGGGGAGCCCGGCCATCCACGGGCGGCGCACCACTTCGGCACTGGCGTAAAAGGAGTCGGCATCGCCGAACCCGACGAGCGGTCGCGTCTTCATACACGAGATTTAGCACGTGTACAGAAGTTCAGATAGGTCGGTAGTCGCGTTCTCCCCGAGAATTCCCCGAACTCTGGCTCACGGACCGTTTTGGTAGAGCAGCTCGCACAGCTTGTCGAGCATTTTTTCCCAGCGACTCGCCACGGAAGCGACCCGCACGGGAGGCGTCTTCGATTTCCTGGCGCACCCGTCGCGCCCGGTCGTCGAAGATTCGACGTTCGAAACGGTCAAGCTGATTTGCGATCTATTGAAGGACGCCGAAGAGGAGGCGGCAATCGTCGGGCTCGATACGATCGCGGCGCGTTAAGGACTTGCCTCCACGGGTGTAGGACGCGGTTTGTGTCGCCTTCCGTACTACCTGCAAAACCCGTACAATTGACAAATTCGGGGAGGGTAAACCACGACGAATCCGTTCCGATGGGCGTGGGAGAGCCTCTTCCGTTGTTGAGTTTCAGGAGTGGTGTCGTGTACGAGAACGCCAGCCATAACCAGGAACAGCCCGAGGTCGCCTGTGCCAGTGGTCGCGGCTCAACCGGATGCCGTCGTTGCCGCGCCGGTGGCGATCGCTGAAGGGCGTGGGTGGCCCGCCTGCCGCACGCGGCGCTCGAACGAGCGGCGATGCGAATCGAGGCACTGCCCCGAGTGCTCGCAACGCGGTGGCCAGGGTCTCGAAGGCGATAAACTGGTGCCTGACGAGGAGCGCGTGATATGAGTCGAGAATTGAAGGGGAAACGCACGATCCTCACTGGAGCGACCGGCGGGATCGGCCGCGCCACGGTCGAGGCACTCATCCGCGCGGGGGCACGGGTTGCGCTCGCGTCTCGCAACGCCGAACGACTCGACGAACTCGCGAAAGCACTGCGTGCAGCGGGTGGCGACGTACTCGTCGTTCCCACGGACATCACCCGAGCCGAGGATCGCAGTCGACTCGTCGAGACTGTCGTCGCGGAGTTCGGTGGGCTCGATCTGCTGGTGAACAACGCCGGCATCGGAAGCTGGGGACACTTTTCAACCTCGAGCGAAGACATCGCTCGCCGCGTGATGGAAGTCAACTTCTTCGCGCCGATCGAACTGACGCGACTGGCGATGCCGCACTTGAGCGCCGGGAACGATTCGTGCATCGTGAACGTCACCTCGATGTGCGGCCGCAAGGGGATGCCCGCCTGGTCCGAGTACTCGGCCAGCAAGTTCGCACTCGTCGGAATGTCCGAGGGCTGGCGAACCGAATTCGCTCGCTTCGATGTCGAAGTGCTGACCATCGTGCCGGGCATGACCGACAGCGGCTTCCGCGAAAACTGGATTCGAACGGATGGGAAAGCCGATCTGCGGTTTGAGAAGGGGATGACGCCCGCGGATGTGGCGGCCGGCATCGTGAAGGCGATTCGAACCAACAAGACCGAAACCGTTCTGGGAAGTGAAGCCAGGCGCCTCTTGCGGTTCAACAAGTTCTTCCCGCGCTTGACGAACTGGCTCATCGCCCGAAAGGTCAAGAAGCTTTATTCCTGAGCCGCTTGCGCCTTCGCGATACTCCTTAAAGTTTAGCCGCGACCCGGAGTCCTCGGAGGGGAGCGCGGGCACCTTCGGAAATCCCTGGTACAATCAGCACTGGATACCAAGAGGGACACCGATGCCGATGCACGACTGGACGAAGTTGCTCGATGGGGATTACCATCACTTTCATCAGCGGTGGATCCAAGCCATTGCGGACGCACTGAATGACGATGCACTCCCGGACGGCTACTTCGCCCTGAGCGATCAGTTCGCGGGAGGACCGATCCCCGACGTGGTGACGTTGAGAAGCACCAAGAAGCCGAAACGCGAGGTCGGGGGTGGGATCGCTGTCGCGACGGCTCCGCCCTCCGCAAGGATGATTGCCAGGATCGAGGCCAGCGTTTATGCCCAGCGCGCGGATCGCATCGTCATCCGCCGCGGTCGAGGCGAAGTGGTCTCCATCATTGAGCTCGTTTCACCCGGTAACAAGCACAGCACCACGGCAATTCAGAAGTTCATCCAGAAAACGGCGGAGTTGTTTCATCAGGGCATCCACATGCTCGTGGTCGACCCGTTTCCCCCGACGCCTCGCGATCCGAGCGGACTGCAACAGTTGATCTGCGACGAAATCGATGGGGGATTGAAGGCTCCGATCGAGCCGGGGAAAAATCGGACGGCCGGCACCTACCTGAGCGGGCGTCAGGCGACCGCCTACCTGGAGTGCTTCGGAGTCGGCGATCCGCTGCCGAGCTTGCCGATTTTTCTGACGGAAGGCGACTACGTCCCCGCGCCTCTCGAAGCCACTTATATGCAGGCGTGGGACAAGTTTCCCGCCGCCCTCAAAGACGAGATGTTCGAGCAGAATTGATCGCAGTTCAACTCACGATCTGCCGCTTCCGCTGGAGATAGTCCCAGATCACATAGCGGTCCAAATCCTTGCCCGCGGTGAAGATCACGCGGCCCTTCGTCGACTCCGCGATCCGATACGCGAACTGCAAATCCTCGTGCGACTGATTCCACGTCTGAAGTAAGAAGATGTTGATCGTGATGCCGTCGCGGGCACACAGCATCGCCTCGCGCATCGTCGCTTCTTCCGTCCGCGGATCCGGCGGGTAAAGCATGAACAACATGCTTCCCTCGAAGTGGGCCGTGGGCAAGCCGTCCGTGATGAGAACGACCTGCTTGTTCGGCGTGTCCTGATTCGCCAGGAATCGCCGGGCCGTTTGAAGGGCGTGCTGGATGTTCGTGAAGTGAGGATGGATCGTCAGTTCGCTCCGATCCGGGTCGCTCATGTCCGCTTTGAGCCGCACCACTGGGCTGAAGATCGTGACCGGCTTCGGCATCAGGTGAGGAATCTCGGAGAGATGCCGAGGCTTCGCGAACGTGAACATCTCGATGAACTGGAGGAAGTCGCCGGGGTACTCGCTGCGGATGAGTCCGTCCAGCGCCAGACCCATCCGTTTCACGTTCACATACATGCCGTCGTAGCGCATGGAGCCGGACATGTCGAGCAGCACGCACGTCGCGGCCTTCGGGTTGACCTTCGTCTTGTGAATCACGATGTCGTCGGGCGACATGCGAACGGGCAATCCCGGCCCGGAACGGAGCAGGGCATTCACCATGCTCGCGGGGATGTCCATTTGCGAGACGGAGTCGCCGAACTCGTAGGGTTTGGTTTGGGGCGATTCGACGGCTCCCTCACCGCTCACGGCATCCGGATGCCGACCGGTCCGGCTCGCCTGCATCTGGCTGAAGATCTGCGTCAGCACCTTCGATTGAAACAGCCGCATGGCCTTGGGCGTGAGGCGATAGTTGCCCGCGCCGTCGCCTTCGAGCCCCTGTTGTTCAGCCTGCTCCTTAATGTAGTCTTCCACCTGCTGTTGCAACGCCTTGAGCTTGTCGATGTCGCCGGGCTTGGCGTACTTCTCGAGCTCCTCCATGTCGATGATCGCGAGTTGAGCCGTCTTCTTCGCCTCCTCAATTTGCTTGAGCAGCTTGTCGATCGTGTCGAGTTCTTCCTTCACTTCGAGGGCTTTCGGCACATCCAGCTTCGTACGGCCAGTGAAGTCGTGCTTCCCGGCAAGTTCGTCGATCTGGTACTTCTCGCCGAGCAATCCGACGACGAGCACGAGGCCGATGGCGAAGGGATCGCGGTCGTTGCCGACGCGGAAGTAGAGCGATTCGAGTTCGTAAAGCTGCTCCTGCTTCACGGCCTTGTGGTACTTTTCGGCGAGCTTCTCGGGCGGCTTGTTCTTCTTGGCCGCCCGGTGGAATGCCTCGGCCGCTTCTTTCTGAACCGCTTGGGTCTCGTAGGTGGCAAGAATCTTCCGCTTGCGTTCGAGGAGCATCTCTTTGAGCGCTTGCAAGCTCGGCCCCAGGCCAGCGATCTGCGAGGCATCCAGGCGCACGGCCTTGGCCAGTTGCTCCTCGGTAAATTCGTCGGTGTTGCCGTAGGCGAGGAGGTGATCGAACATCGCCGAGACAACATCGGGCGGTGGCGCGGTCGGGCTCGGGAAGTGGACCGGGTCGTACTTCTGATACGTGTGAACGATCCCGCCGAGCGTCTCGGTTTCCTGCAGTTCCATCGCGAGCCTCGACGGTGATTTGGTACGCCCATTCTACGCGCGGGGTCGTTCGCCCGTTTTTTCCGCGTCCAATTTCTCGTCACGATCTACTACGAGACCTCGTACGATCTCGATTGAAGGATTGAGTTTGCAACCTAGGCGAGAGCGCCGTGAACAGCCGCGTCGAAAAAAATGAAGATGCGAGGTAGCCATTCGGGGAGTGATCTCTATGTTACGTGAACCGACCGAGTGTGGCGGAGTGATCCGCTCGCTTGGTCGCGATCTTTGACAACGAGGTGATGCGAGTAGCATCTTTTCGACAAGCCTTGCGGCAGGTTGCGCGAGGCGACGTTGACACTCAGACACGGGCCTTGGAA
>JAYTUG010000483.1:0-4482 GCA_043744695.1 Gemmataceae bacterium | reverse complement strand
GGGGAGAGTTCGCTTGGCCTATGCTAATGCATCGGCATCGCGACCTCTCCCCAACGGGGAGAGGTGAAGAGATCGATCGTGCTTTCGTTCCATAAATGAACTGCCTACTTCGGGAGGCACACCCCCGCTTCACCACTGAACCCGAGTTCCACTGGACAGACCCCAACCCGAACCCCTACACTTCTCCATTCGCAGGATTCGCCTCACCCCGACGCAAGGACGCGCCCGGGACATGAACCTCGTTCACCTCACATCGAGTACCTTCTTCGGCGGACCCGAGCGGCAGATGCTCGGTCTGGCCGAATCGCTTCCGGATTTCGTTCGCACTACGTTTATCAGCTTCGCCGAGGGTGGCCGCAGCGAGGCTTTTCTGAGCGAAGTGCGAAGTCGCGGCTTCGGCGCCGCCGCAATGAAGAGCGACTTTCCCCGCGTCTTCGCGACGTTGCGAGAACTGACCGCCCAGTTGCAATTCTGCCGCTACGACGAAACGGTTCTCCTCTGCCACGGCTACAAGGCGAACATTCTCGGCCGCATCGCGGCACGTCGGCTCGGCATTCCCGCGGTTGCCGTGTCGCGAGGCTGGACCGGCGAGAACCGCAAGGTCCGGGCTTACGAGTGGCTCGACCGCCGGCATCTTCGCTTCATGGATCGCGTCGTCTGCGTCTCGGGAGGTCAGGCCGCGAAGGTACGCCGGTGGTGCAGCGTGCCGGAACAGCGGCTCAGCGTCATTCGTAACTCGGCGCGGTTGAGCGCGTTTGTGAAGCGCGATGTCGGGGCGAGGGAGAAGTTGCTCGGCTACTTTGCCCAAGCGGGCGGGACGCACCCAGGAAAGATCGTACTCGCGGCGGGAAGGTTGAGCCCCGAAAAGGGCTTCGGCGTGCTCGTCGAGGCGGCCGCGACCATTCTCCGCGACGATCCCAGTGCGGGAGTCGCGATCTTCGGCGAAGGCGTGCTTCGCCCCGACCTCGAACGGCGAATTGCAGAACTCGGCCTCACGGGCCGCGTCGTAATGCCCGGCTTCACATCGCAACTCGATTCGCTCATCGCGGCTGCGGACATCGTGGTGCTGCCCTCGTTTACGGAGGGTTTGCCCAACGTGGCGTTGGAAGCGAGCGCGGCAGGGGTGCCGGTCGTGGCCACGGCCGTGGGCGGCACGCCGGAAGTGATTGCCGATAGGGAAACGGGCTTCCTCGTGCCGCCGGGCGAATCGGAAATTCTGGCGGCGAAGGTAAGCGAGTTACTTCGCGATGGTTCGCTGCGAAGGCAATTCGGCGATGCGGGCCGAACGCGGATGCAGGATCTTTTCACGTTTGCATCGCAGGCCGATGCGTACTTGAAGTTGTTCGACGAGTTGCTCCACACGAGCCGCGCTGCCCTCCGGGTCGCGGCAACACAAGACTGGGATCACGGATGATCGCACTGCTCGAACCGGAACGCCCCACGATCCTGCGCTTCGAACCGAAGGTCGCGCCCGTGCGGGTCTGCTTCATGGTCGATCGGCTGAGCCGGGCCGGCACCGAGTCGCAACTGCTCGCGCTCATCCGCAACCTCGACCGCAGCCGCGTCGAGCCGAGCCTCGTGCTGCTCGATGGCGAAGACGATCTCTCGCGGGCGCTCGAACCCGACGATTGCACGATCCTGCGGCTCGGCGTGCGGAAACTCTTCGGCCTGAACGCGGCCCGCGCCGCCCGGAAACTCCGCGATTTCTGGCGCGAAACGCGACCCGACGTACTCCAGGTTTACTTCCTCGATTCCGCGTACTTCGCCGTGCCGCTCGCCAGGCTCTGCGGCATTCCCAAAGTGCTCCGCGTTCGCAACAACCTCGGCTACTGGCTCACCCGCAAGCACCGCGTTCTCAACCGCATGTTGCGACCCTTCGTCGATGCAACTCTGACGAACACCGAGTCCGGCAAGGAATCGCTGCTCGAACGCGATGGCCTCAGCCCCGACCGCGTCGTCGTCTTGAAGAACGGCGTCGACACCAAGCGCTTCAACCGCTTCATCCTGGCGGACACTTCCAAGAAGCGGGTGCGAGTTGGCTGCGTCGCGAACCTGCGGAGCGTTAAAAACATCGATGGACTCATGCGGGCCGCTAAGGTCGCGCTCGAGCGCTTCCCGCAACTTCGGTTCGAGGTAGCCGGCGACGGCGAACAGCGCGAAGAACTCGAGCGGCTTCACGCCGAACTCGGCCTCGGCGACCGCTTCGTCCTGCGCGGTTCGGTCGCCGACGTCGCGGGATTCCTCCGCACCGTCGAGATCGCGATTCTGCCCTCGCACTCGGAGGGAATGTCGAACGCCTTGCTGGAGTCTATGTCTTCGGGGCGAGCGGTGATCGCGACGGATGTGGGGGCGAACGCGGAACTCGTTCAACACGAGAAGAGCGGCCTGATCGTTCCGGCCGGCGACGAGAACGCCATCGTGGAGGCGATCGGTCGCTATTTGGAGAATCCGCTGCGAGCGGCGGCGTATGGTGCTGCGGCGCGCACCCGCGTAGAAGCCGTTTTCAGCCGCGATTCCGCGACGCGTCGATTCGAAGAGTTTTATCGAAGCCTCTCGGCGGCGAAGCCGGAGCCTCGGATCCACCTATCCCGTCAAGCGGCATGATGGGCAGGCTCGCAACCAGCTTTGTTAGCCCGACGCGCAAGCCACACAACAAGTTGCCCGAACGAAACGCCTCGCACACATCTCCGTTACCATCCAGAAACACTGAGACTTCACTTGGAGTCGCTTATGTTTTCGCTTCTCTCTCGCACCCGACGCATCTTCGCCTCCGCACTTCAGCGCCAACATCTGGAGGGGGGGATTCTCGCACTCGCCTGTGCGTTGAAGCCCTCGAAGTGCGAGACGTGCCCAGCGCCACTATCAGCGATGTCTCGACCGGCTTCTCCCCGCCCGTCGCTGGAACGCCGCTCCTGCTGAGCGCGACTCTCGACGATCCCGCGGGCATGGCCAGCCTCGATCAGGTCGTCGCCTGGGGCGACTCGAACTCTTCCAGCGATCACCTCGATTTCAACGCGGTGGCCACTCATTGGCTGCTCGGTGCAACGCACACCTATGCGGCCTCCGGCTCGAGGCGGGGGTTGTGGCTGGCTACCTCTTACAAGCTCGTCCCACCCGATGAGAATCACTTGTCGGCCGCGTCCTCGCTGTAGCTGCTCTGGTAGACGAACTTGGTTCCCTCGCCGAGGTGGTTCATCAGTTCGGCTTTCACGCCGAGCCGGGCCGCGTGGTACTTGCCCGCGACCACATTGAAGTACACGTCGCCGGTCCAGAGCATCGGCACGAGTGGCACCTGCTCGCTCGTCGTTTTCGGTGCGACCTTCAAGGTCGTTTGTACGCCGAACGTCGCGAGGCCGTCCTTCACATCCTTGCACGTGTACTTCTGGACGAAGTCGTAGCTTTCGCCGGTGCCTGCGGGCGGGTCGATCTTGAACGCAAACGGCCGCTCCCACGTCTGCCCGGCTGCGGGCCCCATGTCCGGCAGCAAGATGCGGAAGGGCAACTCGGCGTGCAGCCGAACCGCGGAACCGGTCTTGGCTTCCTTCACTTCCACCAACTTGCCCTGCGCATCGACGCGAACTACGACCACGGGTTTGTTCAAGAACTCGGCCATCTCCTTGGCCTGTTCGGGATTCGCCGAGTCGCGGAGGTCGGTGCTGCCGTCCGGCTTTTTAAACTCGTTGCGAACTGCCGTGATTTGCATTTCGAGCGTGGCGACGCCTTGCGCATCGACGTCTTTCACCGTCCACTTTCGCGTGAGCGCCAGATTCGTGCGAGCTTCCCCGACCACCGGCTTCTCGGTCTTCTCGTCGAGCGTCGTTTCCTGAATCACGGTCTGCTGTGCGACCTTGTACGTCTGCACCTGTCCGGCTTGCCACTTGAATCGGAGGGCGGGTGCGTTCGCGGGCGGTTGGGCGACCACCGCCCCGAGTGCGGTGCAGACGACGAGTGAAGCAAGTAGCCGGGCCATGGGAATCCTCCAGACGATCGAGTGCGGAGGGAGATAGCGATCTGGGGGGGGTATGGGAAGGGCAAATCTTACGCGGGTATGGGGGCGCAACCAAATTTCTGGGGTAGGATGCTCCCGTAGGGCGGGTCGGTCGGCGTCGGAGGTACGGCGGGCGTGGCCGCCAGCGTGGACGTCCTCTCGCCGATCAAGAACACCAACGCCTACATCGGCTCGGGTGTGTCCGCGCTCGTCAATGGGGACATCGACGTCAGCGCCAAGTCGAGCGAGGGCATCACGTCGGTGGCGGCGGGCATCGCGGTTGGTAAGGCCGCAAGGACTCACGTCTTGTGCTTCCCGTTCATTGCCGTCGACTTCGGAGCGGGAGCCCGTACCGATGATTATGGTAATAGATGGGTTGACGAGAAAACGTAAGTCCAAGATTGCAGGGTGGGTGTGCCACTGGAAGTAGGCACTCTGACCCTCTCCCCGCTGGGGAGAGGGTGGTTCGCGAACTGCGCATGCAGTTCGCGAAC
>JAYTUG010000482.1:0-17654 GCA_043744695.1 Gemmataceae bacterium | reverse complement strand
GAACAGGACAGCATCTCGGGGCTCGAGATCAAGACGATCTCAATGCATAGGCACCGATGTGAATAGTTTTGTACTTTTCGGACATTGCCCTGCGCGTCGTAAAGAAGGCTTGCGTATCGTCTTTCGCCAGCCTCGATACTCGTATTCTCGTAGAAGTGAATGTACTCTTCAACGAGTTGAGGTACGGCGAACGCGCCGATGCGGTTCAGCGACTTTTCGGCGGGATAATAAGGAGCAATCGACTCGTTGTTCGCGTGAACTTTGTTGCCGTCAAAAATTGACTGCCTGTTCGTGAATTGAAGCCAGTAAATCAATTCGGCAACCGCACTATGGCTCGCCCTGAACCGACCGAGAGATTCTATGAGTCGCGTTCGGAGTTCGTCGTCGGTCTCCGGAGTGGCGAGCAGTTGCTTGATTTCGGCTTCAGCGAGATTGTCGATATCCGGCAACGCCGTTTTTGGCGGTGGTTTGCGCTCTCTCTCGTTTAAATGCGGTTGTTCCGGAGTCAGAACCGGGGACGTGGGATTGTTACTCCATCGTTCGCCGCATAAGCAAACGAAGAAGATGAGCAAGCCAATAGTTCCGAGGCGGATGATATTCTTCATCTCATTTAGGTGGTGAGAACCGTTATCGGGTCTTATCGGGGCTATCGAGGCTTCGCGGCACTTCGCCGCCGCTGCGCCGAGCCATGACCCGCCTCAACAAGCCAGGTATCGATGCGCAGAACGAATGGTAGCGGGAGGAAGTTCGAAGTCAACGGCCGGTGAGAAATTCGAGGCATTCGATTTTCCCTCCGCTTCAAATTGCCGGTCGGTAGAATGAATGCACCTGATTCTGGAGGTTCCGCTCGTGCCGTTGCCTGCCGTCGAAGTATCGCAGTCGCCCGTCGAGAAGTTTCGCGAGTTTCTGGCGAGCCGGCCGGAGTTGAAGCGATTCAGCCAGCCGCAGCGCGAACTCGTCGAACACGTCTTCGCTCGGCACAAGCACTTCGACACCAACGAACTGCTGGACGATCTCAAGGCGGCGAACCGGAGCATTAGCCGGGCCACCGTGTACCGCACGCTCAAACTGCTCGTCGATGCCGGGCTGCTGCGGCGAATCGAAGTGGGCACGCGGACCGTCTTCGACCACGATTACGGCTACCCGGCCCACGATCACCTCGTCTGCACGGAGTGCGGCACCATGATCGAGTTCCAGAATCCGAAGCTGGACGATGCACTGCAAGAAGTGGCGAGCGAACACGCGTTCCAGGCGGTGGGCCGTTCGCTCGTGATTCGCGGCATCTGCGGCAACTGCAACCAGACCCGCGCCGCTCGCCGCCGACTGGTGATGTGAGAATCCTCACGCGGAGCGTGAGGACTAACTACTCCAGCGTCTTCAGCACCTCGCCGTTGCGGCCGAGCAACTCGAACTTCGCGATCGTGGCGACGGGGAGGTTGTTGATCTTCCGCTCGTCGTCAACCCGGAGCGTGGCGCGGACGCGATCGACCGAGCCCGTCGGGAGGTCCACGGCACGGAACTTGTCCGCCAGCTCCTTGCTCGACGTGAAGTAGATGTTGGCGGCCGGCGCACCCGTGGAAAGAAAGATGGTGTATTGCGGTTCCTGGGCCGTCCCTCGGACGTTCGTGCTCATCCGGGTCTCGATCGTCACATCGCGGCCGACGAACGATTTCGGGCTTTGATTCAAGGACGCCAACGCGTTCTGACCGCCGTCGCTGGTTCCCGAAACCGCAGGCACGGTTTTGTTCACCTTCACGCCGTCCATGAAGTCCACGCGGAGTACGCGCATCACGGGTCCGAGGTCGCTGCGGCTCGTGCCGATTCGCATCACGAGGCGCACGGGCATTCCTTTCCCGGCGGGGATATTGACTTCTTTCAAAGGCGCGACGAAGTCGGCATTGGCGAGGAAAAGCCAGTGCGCGGGAAGGGCTCGGCCGGCCTCGTCGGTGAGCGCGAGCGCGCACTTATCCCAGACCGCGGTGGGCGGCCCCGTCATGATCCCACGCACGGCGACGATGTTTCCTTGGAAGCGATGAGGGTTTGCGGCGAAGGTCGAGAGCGGCAGATCGGTGCTGCCGCCGGAGCGCGTTTCCACGCGCAATTGGTAGTTGACGGGAGTCGAGTAGATGGTCTCGCCGGAGTTCGTGACGATGCACGTTTGCAGGGCCACGGCGAGGTTGCCCTGCGCGGTGGGGAAGCGAACATCGGCGGAGGCGAGCCCCTTCACGGCAGTCGAGATCTTCACGTCCACGGCTCCCGATAAGGGCTTCCCTTTCGCCGTCGCGGGAGGCCGGCCCGAACCGGACCAAACTAGCAGGCTCGCCGACTTCATCTGATTGAGTGGATCGCTCACGGGAATCATGGCGTGGAAAATGGCCTCGTTGTTGCGGATCACGGGGGGAAGGAAACCGGGGTAGACGACGCGGCCCTCCATCGCGGCGACGAGTTGCTCGGCCGGCACGGCGAAGCCGATGCCCTGTCCGAGGTCGTCGCGAATCTTGGCGACCGTGATGCCCACGAGCCGACCGTCCGTATCGACGACGGGACCACCGCTGTTGCCGGGATTGACGTTGCCGTCGATTTGCAGCCGCTCGATCTCGCCGTCTTCACCGCGGCGGAGGCTGGAGATCGTGCCTTTGCCAATCGTGATCGCCGGCGAGCGGCCCCCGGTCGCAAGGATTTGCCCGAGTGGGAATCCGTAGATGAGAATCTCTTGCGTCGTCTTGGGTGCTTGCATGAAGCGCGGTTCGAGCGGCTTGGGCAGATTCTTCGCGTTCTTGATGCGGAGAACCGCCAGATCGACCTCGGGCTCCGCGGCCACGATCTCGGCTGGATACTCCACCTCCGTCTTAAGCCCACTGTCGAAGATCACGGAAACAACCGCTCGGGAGGCGAACTCGCTGAGTACCGCGAATTCGATGACGTGGAAATTGGTCGCCACAAGTCCTTCGCCATTTTGGGCTCGAATCAGGAAGCCCGAACCGGTACCGCCTTGATTGCCGGCCAGGCATTTGATGTAGACCGAAGCCTTCTCGACTTCCTCGCGCGTCAGTTTGCCGGCGTCCTTTGCCGCGGGTGGAGGGAGCGGCATGTTGACGGTGAGGAGGTGCGTGCCTTTTTGCGGGACGATCAGGTTGGCGGCCACCGAAGACGGCGGCGCGAACAAGTTGTGATCGTCCTTCGTCGCGAAAATTGCGGCGGCTTCCGGAGGCATCTCTTTGGGCCGATCTCCCGACCCGATCTGACTTGGCCCCGCGACGGGTGTTGCCAACGCTGGAGTGCTCGTGCTGGGTGCAACCGCCGCCGTGTCGTCCGCCTTTTTCTTTTTCTCGCCGCCGGTCATGAGAACGATTGCCACGACCGCGATAGCGACCGCGCCGACCGAGACAATCGCCACGGGGACGACGGGGAACGCGCTCTTGGTCTTCTTCTTCCCCTTCTTCTTGCCCTTGGCGGCACGGCGCGGTGCCTCGTCTTCGTCCCGGTCTTCATCCTCCTCTTCGGGAGGTAGGAACCGGACTTGGCACTTCGGGCACTTGACCTTGGCACCGTCTTCCGGCGCGACCGCGACGTGGACGTTCGCCTCGCACTTGGGGCATTGCAAACGCATGGAACGACCCTTTGTCGTGGAGAGGTCGAGTGTGTGTTGGAGCATGGCGAGCAAGACTATGCTAGACGAGGTGTGAACCGAGAACAATGGCGGAACCCTGGGTAGTCCGCACTCTCCGAGTGCGGCCGCTCAGCGAAGGGCCGCAAACCCGCACTCGGAGAGTGCGGCCTTCCAAAAACTCTGGGTAGTCCGCACTCTCCGAGTGCGGCCGCTCGTAGTGAAGGGCCGCAAACCCGCACTCGGAGAGTGCGGACTACCAAAAACCCTGGGTTTCCGGCAGTCGCGAGACGATCCTTGCGGTACGGTGAGGGAATGGCGAGCGAACCGATCGACCTCGATGCGAACGCGACGACGCCGCTGTTGCCGGCGGCATGGGAGGCGATGCAGGACGCGTTCCGACAGTTCGGCAACCCTTCTTCCGCCCATGCCGTGGGCCGCCGAGCCCGGCAACTCCTCGAAGATGCCCGCGAACGCATCGCCAACATACTCGGAGCTTCGCCGGATGAGGTGATCTTCACCAGCGGTGCCACCGAGGCCAACAACCTCGCGATCTTCGGCTTGATTGCTCCGAACGCGCGCGTCCTGGCGTCGCCGATCGAGCACCCGTGCGCGATCGAGCCACTGCGGCAGCTGGGAGCGGTCGAATGGCTTCCCGTTTCCGCGGAAGGAATCGTTTTGGCGAAGTGCGAGCGAGCGGACTTCGTTACGGTGATGCTCGCCAACCACGAGACGGGTGCGATTCAGCCCGTTCGCGAGATCGCGGCCTCGTTGCCTCCCGGCGTAGTGTTTCACACGGATGCCGCGCAGGCCGTGGGTAAGATTCCGGTCCACTTTCGCGATCTCGGCGTCACATCGCTCTCGGCCTCGGCACACAAATTTCGCGGGCCCCAGGGCGTCGGTTTGTTGCTGCTCAGGAAGGGCACGCCGTTGCATCCGCGGACGTTCGGCGGGCACCAGCAGCAAGGTCGCCGGCCCGGTACGGAACCGGTCGCGCTCGTCGTGGGAATGGCGATCGCGTTGGAACAGGCCGTGAAGTGCTTCCCGATTTCCGCGAACGCCCGAGCCCGATTGTGGGAACGCCTTCACGCGCTGGCTTCACCCGTCGTGTTAAACGGCCCCGCGATCGGCTCCCCGAACGCGTTGCCGACCACGTTGAACGTGTCGTTCCCCGGCTGCCGAGCCGACCTGCTGCTGATGGCGTTGGACCTAGCTGGCGTGGCCTGCTCCACGGGTTCGGCCTGTTCCAGCGGGTCGCTGCTGCCCAGCCCCGTGCTTCAGGCGATGGGCGTTCCGGACGAGGTACTTCGCTCGGCGCTGCGGTTCAGCTTCGATCCCGCCATCGCGTTACCGGTGATCGACGAAGCTGCGGATCGAATCGCGAAGGTGGTTCACCGAATGCGAGAGGTGTGATTCTGGGCTGTTCACCCCGTCAGCTTCTCGTAGACCGCGCGGATGCTCGACGTGGTGCGATCCACTTCTTTCAGGAAGCGTTGCGACGTATCGAAGCCGAGCCGGCGGGCGAGTTTAGCCAGGTCGGTGGCATTGTCCGGCACCTCCGTGAGCGGGCGATCCGTGACGATCCGCAAGCGAGCCTCGACCAGCCTCAAGAACGAGTATCCGGCCTGGAGGGTTGCGGCGTCTTCCTCGGATAGCAGTCGTGCCGCTTCGAGTGCTTCGAGGGCATCCCAGACGTTGGAACGAATGAGATCGGGCCGTTCTCGACCACTTCGAATCTGGAAGAGTTGCACGAGGAACTCGACGTCGGCGAGGCCGCCGCGGCCACGCTTCAGGTTGCGCGGGCTGGCGGTCGCTTCCAACTTCTCGCGCATCTTGCGGACTTCGCTCACCAGTGAGAGGGAATCCGAGTGGCCGACGAGTGCGGTGCGGACGCGCTCCACGACGGTTCGGGCGAAGTCGGGGTCGCCTCGAACGATGCGCGCGCGGGCCAGCGATTGACGTTCCCACAGTTGAGCCCCGCCGCTCGCGAAGTAACGCTCGAACTCGCACAACGGCAGCACCAGCGAGCCGGACTTCCCCGTGGGCCGCAAGCGCATGTCCACGGCGTAGAGTCGGCCCATCGGGCCCATCGTGCCGAGCGTCTTGATCACTCGCTGCGCTAGCTCCGTGAAGTAATAGGCATTCGGAGTCGATTCGCCCGAACCCACGGCGAGCGTGACGCCATCGCCTTCGTAAATGAGCAGCAGGTCGAGGTCGCTGTGGTAGCTGATCTCGCGGCCACCGAGTTTGCCCAGGCCGAGGATCGCGTAGCGACAGGATTTGTCCCCCTCTCCCCGCTGGGGAGAGGGGTTAGGGGTGAGGGGCTGTAGTGGCGGAATCCCTTCACCCGGCTCGCTTCTCTCGCCACCCTCTCCCCAACGAGGTGAGGGTAACAACGGCACTCCCCACCGCGACTGCACGCCCGGCTCCACGAGTTCGACCACCTGGTTCAAAATCGTGTCGGCGACATCCGAGAGGCCGAGCGTCGTTTGTCGAATGTCGGCCATGCCGAGCAAATCCGCGACGCCGATGCGAAGCACTTCCTTGTCCTGAAAGCTGTGGAGGATCGGTTCGAGGTCGTTGGCTCCGCGGCATAGCTCGACGAGTTCGGCTCGCAATTCCTCGGCGGGTCGCGGGCGATTCAACACGAGCGAATCGAGCAGTTCGTCCGCCATGCCGGGGTTGTTCGTGAGAATGCTGGAGAGGAACGGGCTGCCGGCGCAGAGGTCGACGTACAGCTTGAGGCTCGCGGGATTGGTGCTGAACAGTTCCCAGAGCACGGCCTTGGCACCGAGCGAAGCGGAAACGCGTTCCAGATTCGTGAGTGCTTCGTCCGGGTCCGGCGTCTCGGCGACCGCTCGCAGCAAAGCCGGTGCAATCGACGCGAGGAAGTGCCGGCACCGGCGATCCGAGAGAAACGGAACGGACTCGCGGGCCAGTTGAATCAGGTTCTGGTACGCCTTCCCGACGTCGCAGAAGCCGTACCGCGCGAGCACGCTTTTCACCGCGGCTTCGTCCGGCTCGGGGTCGAGGATCAAATCCGATTCGGGCTCGGCCGCGCCGTCCGCATCGGGGAACGTCTGGTGCAACAGGTGGTTCAACACGGCGCGGTTGATCGCGGTCTTGTCGTGAAGATCCTTCAGGAACTGATCGAGCGGATCGACCGGCAGATCGCGGGTGTCCAGCGCGGGAAGCGGAGCTTCGTCCAATGGCGACCGCTTTTGCGGAGACAGGGGACGGGAGTCCGGAGGCGGAAGATCGACTGCCTCCTGGCTCCTCTCTCCCGCCTCTTGATTCCGCACCGTGTAACCCATCCGCAGTGCGAGCTTGCGCATCTCGTCGGCGGAGGTCGGCAGCTTGTGCGTTTGCAAATCGAAGAGCAGTTGCAACCGGTGTTCGGTCTTTCGCAAGAAGCGATAGGCCTCGGCCAAAGTGTAGGTTTCGTGCGGGGTGAGGCACCCGGCGATCTCGAGGGCTTCGAGCGCGACCAGCGTGTTGCGCTGCCTCACGGCCGGGAGGTCGCCGCCGTTCAGGAGTTGGAGGAACTGTACGGTGTACTCGATGTCGCGGATGCCTCCGCGGCCGGTCTTCACGTCGGCGGGCGTGATCCATCGTGCCGCGGCCGAGGGTTCGCCACCTTCGCCGCCGCGCGGCCGGCCCGCCCGCAGTTCCATCTGACGCTTCAATGCCTTGACCTCGTTGATCTCGGAGAAGCTGAAGTACTTCCGATATACGAACGGCTCGATGGCGGCGAGGAACTCGCGGCCGAGTTCGAGGTTCCCGGCGACGGGCCGCAGTTTGATGAGCGCTTGCCGTTCCCAGGTGCGGCCGCGGGTGTCGTAGTAGCTGAGGGTGTTGGCGAGCGATCGGGCGAGCGGCCCGCGCTGTCCTTCGGGGCGCAGCCGGAGGTCCACGCGGTAAGCAATGCCGCGATCGGTGTCTTGCGAGAGCAGGCGCACGACCTGCCGCACCACGTCGGTGAAGAACTCGGCATTCGAGATGCCGCCGCGCCGGCACGCGACTTCGCCATCGTGGTCGTAGACGAACATCAGGTCGATGTCGCTGGAGTAGTTGAGTTCGTCGCCGCCGTGCTTGCCGAACGCGAGTGCGGCGAGGTGGGCGGGCTTCCCGTCCGGGCCCATCGCCTTCCCGATCCGGTTCGAGACGGAGCGCATCGAGTGCGACACGGCCACTTCGAGGGAAGTATCGGCGAGGCGGGCGAGTTCGCGCGCGATCTCTTCCAACGGCCGATCGCGGACGATGTCGTTGATGCCGATGCGGAGGTGGTGGCGGGCGCGGAAGCGCCGGAAGACGCGCAACACGCCGGGGTCGTCCGGGGCCCCATCCACCTCGGAACGCAATTCGGCCACGAGTTCCAGGGGCATCGGCGTACGGCGCGGAGGCTGCCGGACCGTTTCGAGAAACTCGGGATACACGGCAAGCGTGTCCGCGAAGAACTGAGACGTGGCAAGCAAGTTGAGGGCCGCTTCCAGCCCGCGGCCTCGGGCTTCCAACAGTCCCGCGAGTTGCGAGCGAGCACCGGACTGCGCGAACAACCGCTCCAGGTTGTTGAGTGCCATGTCCGGGTCGGCAGTGCGGGGCAGCAGGCGAGCGAGCGCGGGAAGCAGCTCGCCCACGTTGCCGAGGTGAGCCTGGAGTGCGGCGAGATTCCGCCGGGCGCGATCGGGGTCGCGAACGGCTCTCAGGATCGGTTCCTCGGGAGCGGCCATGCGATCATGATAGCAGGCTGGTCGAAGCGAGGGGGAAACGAAAAACGGGCGGAAAGCCGCCCGTGTGAGGAACTTGCATCGGAAGCGGGTTCAAGGGTTGCCGCGGTAGCGGCTCGGAACGGCGGAGGAAAGCTGCCAGTCGGCCGGGATGGGGCGGCGGAGTTCTTCGTCCGTGTAGTGCCAGTGGTCGAGTCGATCTTCGCCGTGCTGCCAGTTGAAAGCGGCCGTACGGCCGTTGATCCGGGTCGGGAAGTCCACCTCTCCCGCGGATTCGTTGATCAGGCTCACGCCGAGCGACTGCAGCTCGGAGACGGCGGCGGTCAGGTTCTTCTCCGCCGCGTTGATTTCCTCGCCGACTTGGTAGCGGCGTTGGCGTTCTTGCCACACGAGATCGTGGCGCTGGCGGTCCAGGCGTTCCTGTTCCGGAGTCAGACGATTGATCGTCACCCGCGTGGTCACGATGTCGGAAACGATGCTCTTCACGAGGGGCAGCATCTGCCGGGCGGTGGGCAAATCGAGAACCAGTTCCTTCCGTCGCGACTTCCCAGTGGAGTTCCCGGCTCGATTCGGCGTGGTGCTCATGGTGGGCTCCCGTCTATATGGGAAAGGGTGGGCCGTCCCCTCTCATTGACATTCTAGGAGCGCTCTTCGGCGAATGTGTGCCGAGCGAGCGCGGAATTTTCGCAGAACGTTCACCGCGGACCTTCCGCATGGAATTAGAGGCCCGTGCGCGAATTCCGATGCAGGCTTCCTTCTGAATAGCAATCGACGCTCCGAAAGTGAAGGTGGATCGGAACCGAACCGCTTGCGGGTTCGCGACGGTCCGCTTCTACCCGTCCTTCCACTTCACGAACGCTTCCAGCGCATAGTATTCGGGCAAACCGAGAGCGTCGTAAGTCTTGGCCGTGGCGATGTTCCGCGCTTCCGATCGCTGCCAGAACTCGCGACGATCCGTACCGCCCGGGAACATCGCCTTGTCCTTCTGCGACTGATGCCGAAAGATCGACTGCTTCTTTTGTTCGAGCACTTCGGAGCTAATCGGAACCGCCATTTCCACTTCGTGCGGCTGCCACTCTTCCCACGCTCCGCGGTACAGCCACACGTCGAAGTTCTGACCTTTGGCCCGCACTTGTCGCACCGCCGCGAAGATCGCCTCGGCACAAATTCGGTGGGTCCCGTGCGGATCGGACATTTCCCCGGCCACGTAAATCTGATCCGGCTTGAGCCTCTCCAGCAGGGCCACGATGTCGGCAATGTCTTCCTTGTGAACCGGATGCTTCTCGGCGGTGCCAGTTCGGTAGAAGCGGAGGTCCATGAATTCGAGCTGTTCCGGCAGGATGCCGCAGGCCAGGGCCGCGGCCCGCGCCTCGGTCGCCCGGATGAGCCCCTTGATCTTGAGCACCTCGGGCGTGTCCGGCTGCCCCGGCTTCTTCGCATCCAGGAATTTTTCGACCCGCTCCTTGATGCTTCCGGCACTCGATTGCTCCGCCGGGCTCCCGAACGCCGCCAGGAACTCGTCCACGTAGTCGATGAAACGGCGGGCGTCGTGGTCGAACACCGCGATGTTTCCGCTCGTCATGTACGCCACGTGAACCTGGTGCTTTTGTTGAACGAGGCGGATGATCGTGCCGCCCATGCTGATCACGTCGTCGTCCGGGTGCGGGCTGAAGACGAGGATGGACTTCGCGTCGCGCCCCGCCGGATAGGGCGCGATGGTCGCCATCCGATCGTGGAACACCTCTTCCCCAATGCGTTCCGCCGGGCCGCGTTCGCGCAGCAACTCGTACAAGTGGTGCTCGCGGAAGTCGTTGTCGTCCAGCTTCTGCAAGCCCTTCTTGGCCGTGAGCGCGAGCCCGACAACGGCTTTGCGAACCAGTGCGGGCGTCCACTCGCAGGGGCCGACTTCCCAGGGCCGCTTGATCGCCGTAAGTTCCGCCGCGGCCGCTTCATCCAATACGACCGTGGCGTCCGGATGCTCCTGGAGGAAGCTCGCCGAGATCGCCTCGGTGGGAGGCTGCTCCACGGCCTTCGCTAGCACCAGGGCTTTGTGTTCCCCAAACGCCATGAGGAAGACGCGGCGGGCATCCAGGATGCTGGCCACACCCATCGTCATGGCCTGGTTCGGCACGTTCTCTTCGCCGAAAAAGCTGCCGCCGGCGTCGCGCCGCGTGATGCTATCGAGCGTCACGGTGCGAGTGCGGCTATTCCGCGGGCTCCCCGGCTCGTTGAACCCGATGTGACCCGTGCGGCCGATGCCGAGAATCTGGATGTCGATCCCGCCCACCGCCTTGATCTTCTTCTCGTACTCGGCGCAGAAGGCATCCACTTCCTCGACGTCCAGCGTGCCGTCCGGGATGTGGATGTTCTGCCAGCGGATGTTCACGTGATTGAAGAACGTCTCATGCATCCAGCGGAAGTAGGAGTGGGCATCCTCCTTCGGCATGGGGAAGTATTCGTCCAGGTTGAAGGTGAGGACGTTGGAGAGGTCGAGGGCTTCGTCTTTGTGGAGGCGGACGAGTTCGCGATAAAGCCCGACTGGAGTGGAGCCGGTGGCGAGGCCGAGGACGGTGGGCTTGCCGGCGGCGTTCCGCGAGCGGACGAGCTTGTCGATCTCGCGGGCCACGTACTTCGACGCGGTGAGAACGTTGGCGAAGCGCAGCACGGGCGTGCGCGTGTGCGGAACGGGATGCAGCGGTGCCATGATTTTCACGGATGCGGGTGCGGGGAGTTAGTGTTGTAGCAGGCGGAAGGTTGAAGTGCAGGGGAGGAGCGCGACGCGGCCTTTCGAGTGGATCGCCCAGTGCAGTAGTTTCTCCCCTACTTCTCGCGCTTCTCGAATGGGTTCTCACCTTCCGCTTCTTGGGCCACCAGTACGCGGAGGCCCACGGCGGCGTTGAGGCGGTTCAACGCCTGCCAGTAATCGGTGAGGTTGCCCAGCGTGTTGCGGAGGCGGTCGCGGTAGGCGCGCTCGGCATCCAAAGCATCGACCAAGTCCTTGGTTCCCTTGCGGTAGGCCGCGAGGGTTTCATCGCGCACCTCGCGGGCCGCGGTGAGCGAGGGGCCGTCTTCCCCGGTCACGCCGTTGAGCGCCTCCGTGTACTCGGCAACGGCCTGCTCCACCTCGGCCCGGGCATCGGCCGTGACCACGATGAGTGCCGCCCGCGTGGATCGCCCCGCAGCTTCCGCGCCCAGAATGCGACCCTGATTGCGATCCGTGAACGGCAATGTTCCGTTCACGGCCACCGTCCAGAGCCAAGGGCTGCGGAAGCCCGTGATGTGATATTGATCCTGATAGTCGACGCCGGCCGTGACCGCGACTTGCGGGTAGGCCCGGCGGCGCTCGCGCGCGATTGCGGCATCGGCTGCGGCAATCGCGCGGCGCGAAGTCTGCAAGTCCGGGCGGTTCTGCTCGGCGATGGCCCAGGCCCGCGTCACGCTCAGCAGCGGTGCCGCGGCGCGAACCGCGAGCGTGCCCCGCACCACGAAGTCCGGCGTGTCCGGCGGGCGGCCGATCCGCGCTTGCAACTTGGCTTTCGTCGTCTCGGCCGTGGCGCGCCGCTTGCGCAGTTCGCGCTGGGCATCGAGTACCGCCAGCCGCACGCGCCGAGCTTCGACGCTCGACTTCGTGTCGTCCTTCACGCGGTCGCGGGCGGTCTTTTCCAGTACTTGCAAGGCCTCGATGGCTTGCTGGGCGAGGCCCACGGCTGCATCCGCTTCGAGTGCATCGTAGAAGCTGTCGACGGTGAGCGCGATCTCGCGGCGGATCAAATCTGCGAAGTCGGCCTGCGCCACGTCGACGTTCGCCCGCGCCGCGGCCTGCGCCGCCACGCGCTTCCCAAACACCATCCAATCGATGGGCATCGTCAGGTAGGCGTCGTACTGCGGAGGGCCGCCCTGGTTATCGAAACTGATGGAAGAAATGGGAAGGAGTTGGGCGTCCGCGAGGAGCATCGGATTCGGGATGAGCGATTCGCCGATGTAATCGCTCTGGGCGAGGCGGACGCGCTCTTCGCCCACCTTCAGCCGCATGTTGTTCAGCACGCACTCGCGCACGGCATCGGGAAGCGTGACGGCGGGCCGCTGGGCGACGGGCACGATCGGCGGCTCGGGAGGCGCAGCTTCCGGAGACGGCACCGCCGCGGCGTCCACCAGGTAGCGAGGTAGCGGCGCGCTCTCGTACGCGGGTGGCGTTCGACAGCCCAACCCGAGTGCCGCGACCAAAGGCACGCCGATCCAGAAGCGATTGCGCACGGCCCCCCCCAGGCACATTGCGATGATTGAAAGAACGCCGATGCGGATAGTCGGCAGCGCGAACGAGGTCAATGCCAACCAGACTCCGCTGGGTGTGACTCTCGAGGTAGCATGGGTGGCACCGGCTTCTAGCCGGTGCAGCAATAGAGGGACTTCCCATGCGAACCGGGCTGTTGACGTGTGCCGGCTGGAAGCAGGTGCCGGTCATTCCCGCACCGTCAGAACCCGATAGCTCGACCGGGAAGTGCGGAACCGCTCGGGCCGCTGCACGCGATTCCGCGACTGTCTTAACGCGGTTACTCCAATCGCCAGCGGCCCACGTTCTGGAACAGGATCGTCGGGTTGAGGTTCTGCATCGGCGACGGTTCGAGCGAATCGTCCACGAACACCCGCAGACCCGCGTTCACTAGCATGTGCCGATCGAGTTGCCAGAGCGGGATGAACGGCACGCGGTCGTTGAAGAGCTTGTGGATGCGGGCGGCGCGGGGCGCGATTTGGCCCTGGAAATCGCGATAATCCTGAAGCGCGGTCAATTCGCTGCCGAGGTCGCGATCCTCGGGTTGGGCGTTGGTACCGGTGGCGAGGAACTCGGTGAAGTTGCGGCCTCCGGTTGCCGCGGCCCCGGGGTCGAGCGTGGCCGCAAGGGCCAGCGGGTGCCAGTCGTCCGGAAAATCGTACGGCACGTAGGCGAGGTCGTAGCGGTGTTCGCCGAAGACGATGCGATGGAGTTCGCGCGGCTCCAACGGTTGCAGTTTGATCGAGAGAGCCTTCCCATCCGGGGCGGCCTTGAACAGGCTTTCCACGTGGCTCTTGATCTTCTCGCAAACGGCTTGGCCCTGCGGGTCGCCGGTAGAGTATGCCAAGTCGAATTCGGCCTTCACGCCGGGAGACTCGAGGTAGCGTTTGAGGCGCACGGCGGCATCGGCCCGATTCACCAACGGCACGGGCAACCCACCCGGTGCTTTCACCGTGGCCCACGAGTTCGGCGGGAACGGCCCCGACATCGGTGCGGTGAATCGCCGGTGTTGAGGAGCGCTCACCCGGAAGAGTTCGTTCAAGACTTCGTCGCGGTCGATGGCCAGCGAGATGCCTTTCCGCAGGTCGAGATTTTGGAGTGCCGTGCGGCGATGGTTCACCGCGAGGATGTGGACGCGGCGATTGGTGGAGGCGGTCACGACCAGACCTTTGCCGCCGAGCAGCGTACCGCCCTGGTCGAGAGCTTGCTTCATTTCCACTGGTGAAAGGTCCGGGAGAATGTGGAGCTTGCCGCGGCGGAAGTCGTCGAAGGGGTCGAGCAGTTTGCCGACTTCGACGAAGCGGATTTCGCGGAGGTGCGGCTGGCCGGCGCGGTCCTTCGCGCGGCCGTACGCAGGATTATCGACGAAGACGAGTTCGCGCGGCCCGTTGCCCCCCGCTTCGGGAAGAGTATGGACGCGGAACGGGCCAGTGCCGAAGGGCCGGGCCGCGAACTCCTGGTCGTCCATCCGCTTACCCTTCTCGGCGAGGTAGCGACCGGGAAGCACTTTGAACGTGAGCAAGGCGCGTGGGTCGGGGTGGCCGTGTTGGAAGCCTATGCGCAGCGAGCCGCCGCCGATGGGCGTGGGCAGGCCTTCGAGCCACGGCAAACCGGCGGATACAGGAAGTTCGGGCCGGGTGCGGAACATCTTGATCGTTTCGACCACGTCGTGAGCGTCGAAGCCGTCGGTGCCGTTGGCGGCGCGAGGCGTCTGGCGGAGGAGCATTTCGCGACCGCCGGGGATCATGGTGGGAAAGGCGAGGGCGGCTCCAGTGCGGTAGCGCACGCCGCCACTGCCGTCGGGCACTTCCTCCATCAACCCTTCGAACTGCAATTCGACGGCGTGCTTCTCGCTATCGAACTGAGCCGTGGCGGGGGAGAGGCGTTCGGGGAAGCTGCGGACGCCGACGTAGAGCACGGGGTAGCCGCTGCCGATTTCCTTCTTCATTTCGCGCAGGCCGGGGATCGTGGGATCGAGCGATTCGGCGCGGTCGAGTTCGTTGCGGGCCTCGGTGGCGTTGTTCGCGGCCTTCAGCGAGCGGGCGCGTTCAAACATGCGCAGGGCTTCGGACGAGAGTTCCTTACGGAGGTTGCGAATCTGGTCGCCGCCGCCGCCGGGGAACCGCGATTCGAACTCGTCGAGCAGTTCGCGCGCCTTCACCCGATCCGCGTGGCTGTTGGACTTCATCAGCAGCTCCGCCTCGGCGGCCCGCGCGATCGCGACCTCCTTCGCCACGGTCGGATCTTTCGGATAGGCGATCATGAGCTTGGTGCCGAACTGCCGGGCTCGCTGCCAATCTTGCCCGGTCACGGATCGCTGCAACTGCTGGACGCGGACGCCGAGCAGGCGGTCGTTGAGCGGCTTGCGAACGTCGTCCCACGATTTGTTCTTGCGGGTGCCGTTTTCCTTGGCGAACTCGTGGAAGCGGAAGGCGGCGGCGAGCAGTTTCTCCGCAGCCGCGAGTTGATCCTCCCCCGTGAGGTCTTCGGGGCCGGGGCCAGTACCCACCGGCTTCTGCTTCAGCCACGCATCCACGTCCGCGAGTACGACCAGCTCGAAGGGATCGAGCTTCTTGATGTCCGCGACGGCGGCCGAGCGGGCATCGAGCGCCTTGCCCATTCCATCGATGGGCGTGACGCCGAAGGCTTTGTTGCGGGGGAACTCGTCCTTGCCCCAGAGCAGTGCGAAGGGCTTGATCCGCGTGACGTTCTCGCCCTTCTCGGTGAGCCGATCGAAGGGCACGGTATAGCTGGCGAGCAGCTTCTTGATGGCCGGGTGCTTGGCCTCGGCGGCGGCGCGGTCCAGTTCATCCAGGCGTTTGTCCGGCGTGTTGCCGCCCGGAACGACGGGCACGTTCGGCCCCTTCGGCGGGTCCGGGTCGTCCACCACGATCTTCTTCTTGACGGTTCCCTTAGGGTCTTCGTCCTCGACGCCGATCTTCTTCTTGGTCTTGGCCTTGGGGTCCTCGACCTCGGGTGGCTGGCCCGCGAAGGCCACCAACCCGGCGGCGAGCAAGAAACTCGCCAGGGCCATTCCCACACGAAGGCGCGAAGTTGACATCATGAGAAATCCATGATCGAGGCGGAACTGCTGGCCGACACTTGGGTTCATCATAACATGCCGGTGTGGGCCGCGTGAAATACGTTTCTGCCCGCCGACGCCCGCCGACCAACTCGCGTCGGCAACCTCGTCACCGAAACCTCAGGAGTTTACCCGATGCGCAAGTTGCTGCTTTCTCTCGTCTGTATGGCCTGCATGACCGGTCTAGTTCTCGCCGCCGAGTACACCATCGTCTCCTACGACAAGGAAACCAAGGTTCTCGTCGTCAAGGACAAGGACGGCAAGGAAGTGAAGGCCACTGCTAACGACAAGACCAAGGTGACGATGACCGACAAGGAGGGGAACAAGAAGGAAGGCAAGCTCGAAGACATCGAGAAGCGCTGGAGCAGCGACAAGGCCGTCGGCAAGAAGGCCGAACTCACGATCGAAGACGGCAAGATCACCGAAGTCACGGTCAAAGGCAAGAAGTAATCCTTCCCCAGGACGGATGACAACCCACGGATTCAATCCGTGGGTTTCGTTGCGCGCCCATCGCGAAGCCGCAAGCGGCGGCAGCAGTTACCGACTTGTTACACCTCGAAACAAGCCCCTCTGTTACAATCCCATCGTTGACTGAGAAGCCGCCGTAGCCGGCTTGTCATCCGCATTCGCCCGAGGAGTTGTTCCCATGTCCCTCGCTCTCCGCGTGCTCGCCTGCCTCGCGGCAGTCGTCGTACCGCTCGTTCCAACATTCGCCGAAGACAAACCCGCCAAGCCCGCCGAGGGCAAGGCCATCGACCTCGTGCTCTGCCTCGACGTGTCCGGCAGCATGAACGGGCTCATCGACTCGGCGAAGATCAAGCTCTGGGACATCGTGAACGAGATGGCCCGGCTCAAACCCACCCCGAACCTCCGCGTCTCGCTCTACAGCTACGGCCACACCAACTACGACGCGGCCAAGGGCTGGGTCAAGAAAGACCTCGACCTCACTACCGATCTCGACGACGTGTACAAGGCACTCAACGCTCTGACCATCAACGGTGGCGAAGAGTACGTGGCCCGCGTGACTCGCGACGCCCTCACCGAACAAAAGTGGAGCACCGAAGCCGGTGCCCTCAAGCTCATCTTCGTGTGCGGCAACGAGCCCGCGAACCAGGACAAGCAGGTGGCCCTCGACGATGTCGCGGCCAAGGCCAAGAAGGACGGCGTGATCGTCAACGCGATCTACTGCGGGCCGCTCGCCAACGCCGAATCCAAGGGTTGGGCCGAGTTCGCCGAGAAGTGCGGCGGCCGCTTCATGAACATCGATCAGAACAAAGCCGGCCAACAAGTGGTCGTGAAGACCGAGTTCGACGATCGGATTCTCAAGCTCAACGATGACCTGAACAAGACCTACGTGGCCTACGGCAAGGAAGGCAAGGATCGACAGGCGAACCAAGCGGAGCAGGACTCCAATGCGAACAAGGCGTCTGGCGCGGCGGCGGCCCCCGGCGGCCCCGCTCCGGTTCCCCTTGCGGCCCTCGAACGAGCCGCGTCCAAGGCCGGCGCGCTCTACAAGAACGAACGCTGGGACCTCGTCGACCGCATGAAGAACGACAAGGACTTCGACATCACGAAGCTCAAAGAGGAAGACCTCTGCGACGAGTTGAAGAAGCTCAAGCCCGCGGAGCGTGTGGCCTACGTGAAGAAGAAGGCCGAGGAGCGAGCGGAGCTTCAGAAGAAGATCGGCGAGCTATCGGCTCAGCGCCAGAAGAAGGTGGACGAGGAACTGTCGAAGAAACCGCGGAACGAAAACGAGAAGGCGCTCGATGAAGCCTTGAAGGGCGTGGTCCGCGATCAGGCCAAAGCCAAGGGCTTCGAAGTTCCCGAGAAGAAGTGAGCCTGCGAAAGCCCACCCATTGCAATGGGTGGGCTTGAACCAGTACCATTGGCGCGGGTTGATTTCGGTTCTGCACTTTCAAGGAGGACTGCGATGCGTCTGTTACCCGCGATGATTCTGGGGTTCGTACT
>JAYTUG010000481.1:0-4496 GCA_043744695.1 Gemmataceae bacterium | reverse complement strand
CGTTTGAAGAGAAGCGTTGGTGTGCAGGTCCACGAAGTTCAGAGCCGCGGCAACAGCCAGGCCGGGGCTCCCAGTCCCGCTCGCGTCGGCGACAGCGGAAGCCGCGTCGGTTGATTTTGAACTGACGTTCAGTGCCGTGCCCGCTATCACCGCGATCGGCGCGGTTGAATTGACGAAGGCGGTTGTGGTGCCATCCACATGGCTGATGGCAACCGCTCCGGCAATCTTCAGACTGTCCTCGCTCGTCTTAGCTTTATTGTCGGTGAGCGCCTTCTGGCTCTTGTTGGTTGTACCGGCGTTATTATCATCCTCGGCACCTCCTGGCGTCGAGATCGCCGTGGTCGCGATCGTCCGTTTCGAATCCGCGGTGATGCTGACCATCGGCGCGGAAACCTTGGCGGTGCCCGTGAGCGCCGCAGTTGTGTTCGAATCGATGATTGTGAGCGCAAGCGTCGCACCGGCGGTGCCGCCGATCTTACCATCTGCGGTGTTCGTGACTTTGATCGCGTCGGTAGCCTTGAACGAAGCCGTCGTGCCGGCGCTAATGAGGGCTTTGCCGCCCACCGTCATGTCCGCACCGCTGGTGAAATTGGCCGGGATGATGACGCCGGGATCCGGGATGTTCGGAACCACGATGTTCACGTTCACGACCGCCGCGTCAACCGACGAGTCGGTTGTATTCGGTTGCGACTGGGCGGTGATTAAGATGTTGTCCATCGCCTCGGCGTCGATGCCGCCGGTCGCGTTAATCGTCGTAACGGCCGTGTTGTCGCCAATGTTGACGCGAGGGTCCCCGGCCGCGAAGACACTCAGCAGCTTCACCGTCGAATTCGGGACGCTGGCGTCGATCTTGGTAGTGACCGTGGCCTTGAGGTTGACGTTGCCGGCAGTGATCGTCGAGGCGCCGATGACGTTGACGCTCGCGGTCGAGTAGCTCGTAACCAAGGTGGCGCTGAGGCCGTCGCCGAAGTACGAATTTCCCTTCTCGGCGTTCGCCGCGGTCCTGTCAACCGTGCTGGTCGCGGCCAGCGTCACCGTACCGCCCGCGGCCGTGAGCGTCGCGCCGCTGATTGTCACGACGGCAGTGGCATTGGCCCGCAGTCCTTTGAACAACGGCGTGCCGATCCCGTCGGCTTGCAGCGTGATGTTCGGGGCGGTGAGTTGCGAGCCCGCGCCGAGTGCGACCTGGATGTCCGACTTGATCGTCAGATCGCCGCCGATGAGCGTGGCCACGACCGCCGTGGTTGGGTCGCCGACGAACTCCGAATTGTCCGAAATATCGGAGCTGCTGTGGATCGTGATGGCACGCTGAATTTGATTGGCGACGCCCCCGGCACCGATCAAAACCACCTGATCGTTGAGGAAGGTCAGCGGCGACGGCAGGTTGGCTCCGGTAATCGCGTTGACGTCGATGTCTTTGCCGCCTGCGAAATCGATGCTGATGGGCGTGCCGGCGAACTTGGCGTTCAAAATTGCCAGACTGTCCATGTCAATGGTGATGCGGTCGCCGATGAAATCCTTAAGGTCGAGGCCCAACGGCGCGACATTCGTGATGCCATTGTCGTTGCGCACGAGGCTGAGATTGAGGTCGTCCACCAGCTTGATCTCTGTGTTCGCCTTTTCCGATCCCGTGACGGGAACTTGGTTAGCCGGGGCAATTGGAAATGTGTCTGTTCCGGCACCGAAGAGCTGCCAGTAGAACTTGCCTGCATCGGGGCCGGTTCCGGCCACGGCTCGCAAGACGAAATTGGTTGAAAGTAGGGATTGCACGTACGACTGGATGGCAGCCACATCGAACGTACTTGGTGGCGCTCCTTCGACGTATGTAATCTTGATCGCCGGGACGACCCGCTGTTCCAACTCCTCGAATGCGAGCGGCCGCAACCAGCCCCCTCGGAGGGATCGCTTCGCCGGATGGCTCGAATGGCGCTTCGTTTTGCCGGACCACTTCAACCACTTGCTTGCCATGGAGTTCGTGAGGGGCGTCATAGCTGTGCTTCCGTGGTGAGGGAACGGAACGAGCGAGTTCCAAGTAGACAGCAACACCGATCGCACCCGGCTTCCCGAGAGACGCCCCGCCAATACGGAGGGAAGTCACAGGAAGGGGAAACGTCGCTCAACCATCAACTTGAATCTGGGAGCGATCTTAGTCGGACTCGATTTGGCGTGTCAAGCGAATTCCGCCGAATTCTCCGAATTCTCCGAATTCTCCGATTCTATCCAATTGATCAAGTTTTACGGCTGTTCTGCGACCGACATGCGAGATGAGCTCCACACAAATCGAAGGAGCGCGGTCAAGACGGTCGCGTCTTGAGCATTCTTCAACGGACCGCTAAGCTCGGCAGGAAAAACCTTTCTTGCATAATGGCGGTACGCCCAATACATTCTGAGAGCCATTTTCCCATGACGCTTCCCCCTTGGCGGCCTCCAGTGACTTTCTCTTTAGATTCAAGAGAACCCGTTCCCGGCACTCAGCCGGGGCCTCGTAATCATGACGAGTTAAGACCATTGTCAGCAATGTGTACTCGAATGATCAGCATGCTAACGAGTCGATCGCTTCAATATGGTAGGGAGGACTCGTTTAAGCTCTATCAAAAAGGATTGCTGGAAGACCGTATTTTGCTGGGCACTCCCACCAAGGGTCTCGATTGCGATACGTTGCTGCAGATCGGTGCGGAGCTGGGCATGCCGCCTTGCTATCGACGACTCTTGCTGGAGCAATTCTCAAACGCAAACATGGTTCTCTTCGGAGTGGAAGATCAGCACCGCGGCACCGTCGTCAAAATCTATCTTGAACTTTGGGATCAACTCCGGCAGCGAGTTATCACCACCGGTTCATCGGAGCCGGGGCTCTTGAATATTGGGGTGAAATGGGACGCCAGATCCGGCGTGCATTGTCGGACCGATTATCTTTGTTTTCCAATGTTATCCGCGGAGGAGATTCTCGGTCGAGTGGAATTACTTTATCGGGACCAAACCACTCATCCGAGCCACGATTTCAGCGTGCGATTAATCCTCCAAGCGGCCGCTCGCAATCCAGGGGCTTCCTTTATTTACGTCGAAGTCGGCGAAGCGGGCTCACCAAGGAAGTCGTTCGACATTAATCTCTACAAGGCCAATCTCACAGTATCCGACATTCGTCCGCTATTGATCCAATTGCGCCAACGTTATGAAATCGATAGCGTTAGCATCGATCTATTGTTGGGGCGTATTGGCGAGCGGTGCCTCGGTCATCTCTCCGGCGGCCTCGACCGACACGGCCGTGATTTCGCGACGATCTATTATGAAATTTGCATGCTTTAGAAACGGACTCGTCGACCGATCCAGGTCTGAAAGTAATCGACTCTTGCGGCCAGGAGTCCAGGGCGCATGCATCAAAGCTTCACAACGCCCGCCAGGGCGAGGCCCGCAAACCTCTCAGGGAGTGTGCAAGGCACAGCTCCCCTGTACGCCTCCAAGAACGCCGCCAGTGAGGACAAGACCTCCCAGTCTTCTCCCCGCCGGCCGCTTCGCCACCGTCAGGTCTCAAGCTCGGAATCTGAACATTGCCCGTCGGCCCTTTCGCCGCGGTTTCACCAGGCGACGGCCCCCGCATAGGCCAAGGCGAGCTTCGCGGAGACCATGGCATCGCCTGCCGCCCGTTCAATCGGACTCGGATCGGGACCGAGAAACTCCTCCTTCCATTCCTCGAGGCCGATCGTCATGGCCTCTCGGCTGAGCGAGTCTGCTCCCATCAATCGCGTGATCCACATCGTGACCGACGCCTTGCTCAGGTCGCCCATGGTCTCCCAGATCTCGGGGTGTTCTTCCAGGAACACACGCAACTCGTCGACTGCTCCCGGCTCACCGGCGTTCGCGCGTTCGTTCAGCGAATTCAACCTCGACTGAAGTGCAATCGCATCCCCTCGACGGAGGGAAGGGACATTCTCTTGTCGAGTCCGTGGCCTGCCCATGACGCTCCTCCATTGGCCGTGATGTCGGTACCAGCCCGAGAGCAACAAGGTGGATGTCGTGACCGTTCGCAGCCAGCCTAAATGCTGCCGCCAGGATCGACTGTCGTCGGCCATCTCCGCGGCGAGGGCCTTGCGTTCCGTTCTCGCCGCGAGTTTTCGGCGTTTCTCGACCCGGTCCAGGATTTCGTGCTGCTTGCCGGCGGGACCGAAGCCGAGATACATGTACCGCGGCTCGCCTTCGATCCGGGCGGCCTTGTAGTAGCCGATATGGGCTCCGATATCCACGGCTAGGTCGCCGGGTCGGACCTCGTTGATCGTCAATTCCGTCTGAAAGGGCTCGAAGCCGGTGCCACCGGTCGATTCGGATAACCGGGTGTGAGTGGCGCGGAGTCCATGGATCGAAACCTTGGTGCGAAACCTGCTCAGGAGTTGCCCACGGGCGGTGGAGGGTGCAGGACTCGGTTTGTGAGACACTCAATAAAACCCGGTTTCTGCTTTGGAAACCGGGTTTTTTCAAGCCATTAGAAACCCGGTTTCCAAAGC
>JAYTUG010000480.1:0-4498 GCA_043744695.1 Gemmataceae bacterium | reverse complement strand
TTGCCCTGGGCTAAGGGATACCAGGCTTTCAGCCTGAAGATCGAACAGCCTCAATTTGTTCCGGTTGGCTGAACTCCAAGAATGGATGGCACACCCCTGACGCCTCACGCGGTTCCCCGCTTCGCCGCACTTCCTATAAACCCAAATCCAACACTTCACGCTTCGCAGGAGGCCGCACCATGCAAGACCGCTTCGCCTACCAGGGAATCACCTTCGACGACGTGCTGCTCGAACCGGGTTACAGCGACGTGGTACCGCGCGACAAGCGGCCCGCACAATCCCGACACCGCCCCAGGAATCCGGTGCTACGGTGACCAATGAGTCGATCCCACACCAACCGTTGTCACCATCGACCGACACCGCAAATTCCATTTCAGGCTGAACCAATACACTCTCGTGTCTCCGGGTTCGACTTGGAGCGACTCCGGGGCTTTCGTGCGGCCCTGAACCACGAAGTCGCGAAGGGCATACCGAGAAACACAAAGAAAATCATTCGAACGACTTCATTGTGAGTCTTCGTAGTCTTAGTGCCTTCGCGGTGAGTTCTGAGTCTCACTCGCTGCTTGGGCTGGGCGTTGCCTGCAGGGTGGAGACGGCTTCGCCAAAAACTAACGATACGCCTCGCCAGCTGGTTGCGGAACTCTTTGCCGCTTGCATCGTTCCATCGGATAGTACGCTTCCGTCGCCCACCGCTCCGTTCCGCGCCCATCTTCGGCACCTCATCGACTCCAAAACAGGCGGCCATGCCATGAAATTCCATGAATCATGGGCTTTGCTCATCGTTACGACAACGATCCCGATCGTCGGTTTCCACGCAACTGCAACGCTTGCATGGCGTTGGGCGAGCAGGGCCGGTAGCGGCCATGCTCGCGCGGGAACGCATGTTCAGGCCTATCATTCAGTTACGACCGGTGCCGGAGTCGAGCATGGCCGCATCCTCTGCTCGAAAGTCGCGAAAAGCCCTTGCGCCAAGGCACTTCGCAGAGTTGCACAAAAAATAAGAGAGGCTCGTTTCGCGAAAATCCACGAAACGCAGCGAGACGACCTGGAAACCGCGGTCAAACCGGGTCTGAAACGGCGGCAAAGCGGCGCTGCTCGCCGCACTTCCTATAATCCCAAATCCAACACTTCACGCTCCGCAGGAGGCCGCACCGTGCTCGATCGCATCGCTTACCAAGGAATCACCTTCGACGACGTGCTGCTCGAACCCGGTTACAGCGACGTGGTACCGCGCGACGTGGACGTGCGAACCAACCTCACCCAGAACGTCCGCATCAACATCCCGATCGTCTCCAGCCCCATGGACACCGTGACGGAGAGCGAACTCGCCATCGCCCTGGCTCAAGAAGGCGGCATCGGCATCATTCACAAGAACCTCACCATCGCGCTTCAGACTCGCGAAGTGGACAAAGTGAAGCGGAGCGAGAACGGGATCATTTTCGATCCGATCACGCTGCCGCCGGACGACACCGTGGGCCACGCCCGGCAGATCATGGAAGAGCACCGCGTGAGCGGCGTGCCGATCACCGTGAACGGTCGACTCAAGGGGATTCTCACCCGCCGCGACCTGAAGTTCCTCGCGGATAACTCGCAGAAGATTTCCGAAGTGATGACGCACCAGAACCTCGTCGTCGCCCCCGAAAACACCACCCTCTTCGCGGCGGAGCAAATTCTCACCAAGAATAAAGTGGAGAAACTGCTCCTGGTAGACGATGAATTCAGACTGAAGGGGTTAATCACGATCAAGGACATCGACAAGACGCAGAAATTCCCGAATGCGTGTAAAGATGCCCGGGGACGGTTGAAGGTCGGGGCGGCAATTGGGGTCCACGATCTGGATCGGGCGGCCTCGCTGATCGAAGCGGGAGTCGACGTTCTCGTGGTGGATTCGGCCCACGGCCACAGCAGCAACGTGCTGGAGACCGTGCGGGCTTTGAAGAAGCAGTACAAGATCGACGTGATCGCGGGGAACGTGGCGACTGCGCAGGGCGCGAAGGATTTGGCGGACGCGGGCGCGGATGCGGTGAAGGTCGGGATCGGGCCGGGAAGCATCTGCACGACGCGAATCGTGTCGGGCGTAGGCGTCCCGCAGATTTCCGCGATCGCGAATGCGGCGCGCGGCTTGGCCGGAACGGGCATCCCGCTGATTGCCGACGGCGGCATCCGCTACAGCGGCGACATTACGAAAGCCCTCGCGGCCGGTGCCTACGCGGTGATGCTCGGCGGGCTCTTCGCCGGATTGGCCGAGAGCCCCGGGCAGACGATCCTCTTCCGCGGGCGGACGTTCAAGACGTATCGCGGGATGGGGTCACTTGGAGCGATGATCGCCGGCTCCGCGGACCGATACCAACAGGGTGGGAATGCTCCCACGCCAGGACGGAACAACGGCAAGTTGGTGCCGGAAGGCGTGGAAGGCCGCGTTCCTTACAAGGGCCAATTGGCTCCGTTCGTGTACCAAATGGTCGGCGGGTTGCGGGCCGGCATGGGCTACTGCGGCAGCAAAACGCTCGAAGAACTTCGAACGAAGACGCGGTTCATCCAGGTGACCGCGGCGAGTGTGCAAGAGAGCCATCCGCATGACATCGCTATTACGCAGGAATCTCCGAACTACAGCACCGCGGATCCCGCTTCCGCGGATGGTCTGTAGTTTGACGGCGGCCGCGCTCGTCGCAGCCGTGCCGGCCTTCGGGCAGCAACCCTATGGGGCGGGTGCCCGGACGCGGCCCGTGTCCACGTTCGCCACGCCCTATCCAACGACCCCCACGCCACCGCCCGTTCGCCCTTACACCGAACGGGAAGTGGCACCGATCGCTCCGCCTCCGGTCGTTCAACAACCGGCCGAAGGCAACGTAACTCCGGCGGATTATCGGTCCGCCGGCGTTTCGCGGCCCGGGGGCGCGGCCGCTCCCGGTGCAGCGGGCAAGGTCATGTACTTCTACAAGCCCGCGGACGCCCTCGTTCCCGATGGGTTGGCCGACGCCGGCGCGGTTGCAATGGCTTCCAACGCGGAAGCCCCAACTGTGGGCCTGGGCGTGCCCGACGTGCCGGCGGCATCGCCGGGCGCATTGCCCCGAACAGCGGCACCCGCGACCGTGATCGACAAGCCGATCGGACAACCGACCTTCGAACTCGTTTTGCCGGCGCAGCCGTTCAACGCGGGTCCGATTCCGTCGTTCCCGGTCGACCCGCCGATGGCCGTATCACAGCCTGTGGTTCGAGCAGCGCCGGCTCCGGTCGATCCGCCCAAGGAAAACAATCCCGACGTGACGCAACTGCCTCCGCGCGGCGTAATTTTCCTGATGTACGACGACGCGGCACTCCAGCGGGCTATTTTGAAGTCGATCGGCGAACGGCTCAACAAGCCGCCCGAGTCGCTGATGCCGTTCCCCCCGCTGAAGCCGACCGTGCCGCCCGGAACGGCCTACGTGGCCAAGACCCTCCACCTGCCGCCGAGCAAGATCGAGTTCGAAGCGGGCTTCGTGATTCACCATCGCTTGCTCTTCGAGGAGAAGAACTCGGAGCGTTACGGCTGGGATCTGGGCTTCATCTCGCCGTTCGTTTCCACGGCCGCGTTCTACAGGGACGTGCTGATGTGGCCGCACAACCTGGCGACGAGCCTGGCGGTGGGAGGAATGGACACGAACGCCGGGAAGTGTTTGCCGGGAAGCCCGACGCCGTACTACTTGTACCCGCCGGGGCTCACCATCACGGGTGGAATCGCCGAAGGCGTCGTGGTCACCGGGTTGTCGTTCGTGATTCCGTGAACGTGAGCCTCCATTGAGCGACGAGGAACTCGTTCATCGGATCGGCGGGTCGAGCCTGGAAAACCTGCGGTTGAAACCCCGGGAGGCCGGGCTCGACGTGCCGGGAATCTCGGTAATCGAAGCCTCGACTCCGTCCGATGCCGTCCGAGAAATCCGGTCCGGGCTCCCCCGAGCCCGAGATCTTCACGCCCTGGCGAAAACGATCGGCACGGCAAGCGTGTGGGAAATCCGCGCCCGAGGCTTCGACGTTATTCCAACTCCCTCTTCCGCACTGCCCAATCACCACCGTATCATTCACCCTGAGGGCGTAGCGGGGTTTTCCGACGAGAACCTGAAGCACCTCGCTGAGGCCTTCAAGGATTCTACTGGGCACTGAGATGACTTGCCGGAAAACGAAACTCGTCGATTCCTTCGGGAGAGTCCATGCGACGGCGCTGGTCGCCGATCGCGATGGTCTCTACGAGGGCACCGTCGATTTGCACGATACCTCACCCGAATTACGAGCCTTGTTTGCCGAGTTTGAAGAGATCGTCAATGATCAAATGTTCGCCTTCCTGGATGACGTTCAGTTTCGCATGTCCAGTTCTATAAGCCGCGCCGTCTTTGAAGATGGCTGCGAGGCAGCACTACAGGATTTGCAGGTGTTCCCCAGCACGGGCGATATTTCGTTTCGGCTGGCTGGGGTGTGCGCTGCCGTTTGAGTGGGGAACAATGCCCAGTAAGCCCTGGCTCGA
>JAYTUG010000479.1:0-17688 GCA_043744695.1 Gemmataceae bacterium | reverse complement strand
ACTCCGCTGGTCGGGACCGCGCGACACTTCCACCCTGCTCCGCCATCTGTGCTTCGCGCTCGCCGGGGTCAGCGCCATTCTCACGGCAGTCGATTTCCTCTCGCACGATCTCAGTGGGTTGAATCGAGAAGATTTTCAAACGGAAGTCTCGAATGGCCTGGTTCACCCCACGAGCGCCGGCGCGACCGGATCGCTCGGCGTCGTGATCCTCATCTCGGCACGGCTGCTCTGGGGTTGGACCTGGGTGCGAGCCTTTCTTCTGCCGGGTCTGTTGGCTTGCACCAGCTCGCTCGACGCCGTGCGCCTGCGGACCGGGTATGTGATTCAGGACGGCGGGTTGTTCCCGCACCTCATCGCCCGCAGCAACACCGAGAACCGGATCGAGGAACAGCAACTCGGTCTGTTCGCGGATCGGACGAGTTGCCACGCGTATTTGGCGAACACGTTTCGGGTGCTGTTGGCGGCCGCGGCGCACGTGTTGGTGGAGCACATTCGTTCGCGTTGAGGTCTGCATCCTGGAAGGCGAGGTCGACGCGGGCGTCCCCCTCGATTTCACCGGAGCGCGAGAAGTCGCCAACGCCGGAGTTGAACAGCACGACGCGGGTAAGGGGCAGGTTGACCGCGGACTTGAGGTCTTACTTGCCGTCGGCCGCAGCTGAGAGCTATGCTGTGAGCGGCCAAGTTTGACACACGAGCTTGGCCGGTGCCGGCGGTGGTGCCGTGAGCGGACGAGGCGGTTGCGGCGGCTTGAGCTTGTCGAGCAGATCGCGCACCCGACCTTCGAGCGCGAGGCCGACCTGCTCCAACCGCCCGTTCCAAGTGCGAAGTGAAACGGGACGATCCCGTAAGGTCGCTTTGCCGACGGCGTATAACCCCCAGCCGGGACGAGCCTCCCGGCGACACCACCTCGAGGAACGACGATGACGATGAACTTCCGACGCTACGCCGCGGGCACGTTAGCTGTCGCCGCCTTGTTGGCCCTGTCCGCCGTCGGGGCCGAGAAGCCGCTGGCCGTCGGCGGCGAGGCAAAAGACTTCGAACTGACCTCTATCGGCGGCGAGGCGATCAAGTTGTCCAAGCTGGCGGATAAGGGGCCGGTCGTGCTGGTCGTGCTGCGCGGTTACCCCGGCTACCAGTGCCCGCTTTGTACGAGGCAGGTCGGGGAGTTGATCGGCAAGGCGGACGAGTTCAAGAAGGCCGGGGCCCAGGTGCTGCTCGTTTACCCTGGGCCGGCGGACAAGCTGAAGGAGCACGCCGACGAGTTCGTCAAGGGGAAGAACTACCCGGCCCACTTCACGCTGCTACTCGACCCGGACTACACGTTCACCAACGCCTATGGGCTGCGCTGGGACGCGAAGAACGAGACCGCGTACCCGTCCACGTTCGTCCTCGACAGCAAGCGGAAGGTCGCGTTTGCTAAGGTGAGCAAGACGCACGCGGACCGGGCGAAACTGGACGATATCTTTAAGGCGCTGCCGGCGAAGTGAGAGAAAGAATGGGCCTCTGATCGAGGGCCGCCCGAACGGGGTGCAGGCGTGTTCCCGTCACCTCGGGTAGGTCGGTTGTTGGGGTGCCGTCGCCACGCCGCGCGGGGACCGCTTTTGGTCCCGGTCGGGTGGTTGGCCGCTGCGCTTGCGGCGCGGGCGCTCGGGTTGGCTACGTCCTCGCGACCACGACGGAACTTCCGCTGGTCCAATCGCTGGCGGAAGGGTTCGCACGCCTGCTACCCACTCCGCGACCGCCCGTTCGTCCGGGCGAATCCGATTCATGAATCAGAGACTGTTCGTGATCCCCCCAGTGGGCGGCGCGATGCGTGGTTCGGAGAGGAACCTTCCGGCGCGGTGCCGATCCCGCGGCAGGTGAGCGGGCCAATGGTCAGGCCCCGGGCACATGATGCGTTGCAGGCAGACAAACCCTGTGCCAAGGACCAGTGGCGAACCTAGCAGGTAATCACGTGCCAACCTCGCCCACCACTCCGCGCAGGACATGGTCGTTTGAATCCACTCGGTGGAATCTAGTTGCGGAACCCGGCCACCGGCTTTAGTATCATCCAATCTCCCAAATTGTGTTTGCAGAACGATCAGCCATGTCCGACACGATCGGTTTAGGAACGCAGCCCGCTCAATCGTTGGTCGATCGAATTTGCGATGAATTCGAGAAGGACTGGCGAGTGAATCAGCCGGCCGAGATCGAAGGGATAATACTCTCCGTCCCCGAGCATCTGCGCCCCACGTTGCTTCGCGAATTGTTCGTAATCGAACGGGAATACCGAGCGACGGATGGACCGCCTCTGCTCCCCGCCGAGGCTTGCAGCCGGTTCCGCACTCTGGGACCTTGGGCGGAGGACGTCATCCGGGGGCTCCTCACTACTACCGGAAGTTGGGCAGAAGTTTCGATCGGAAGACGGCGTGGCCGGAATTCCTCAGCCTTCACCTCTCGCACACCGAATCAGCCCGCAACCATCGGCGGATTCCGAGTCATCCGTGTTCTCGGGCGGGGCGGCATGGGTGTGGTCTATCTGGCAGACGACCCGAACGCGCACCGAGAGGTCGCGATCAAGGTGATGAAGCCGGAGTACGCCGCGAACCCCGCGGCGAGGGGCCGATTTCTTCGCGAAGCCCGATCCGCCAGCGCGATCGAACACGACAATGTCGTTCCGGTTTATCAGGTCGATCAGGACGGCGACATACCCTATCTGGTGATGCCGGCGCTCAAAGGCGAAACGTTGGAAGACCGTCTGACGCGGGAGCCGTTGCCTTCCTTTGAATTGATTTTCAAAATTGGGCGGGAAATTGCGGAAGGCTTGGCAGCAGCCCATGCCAAAGGTCTGGTGCATCGAGACGTAAAGCCGGCGAACGCTTGGCTGGACGGCGACCCCGCGTCGCCCGATCTCAAGGCACAGGTCCGGCGTGCGAAGGTGTTGGACTTCGGATTGGCGCGTGCCGTAGACGGGACCGACTCTGTTTCGGTGACGGGTTCGGTAGTCGGCACTCCGGCGTATATGGCACCGGAACAGGCTGCGGGCCGGGGGGTCGATGCACGCGCCGATCTCTTCAGCCTGGGCACGATGCTCTACCGAATGGTGGCCGGTCGGCCAGCGTTCGCCGGCCCGAGCGTTTCCGCGGTGTTGACGGCGATCGCCACGCATACCCCTTCGCCTCCGATTCAATTGAACCCGACTGTGCCGCCGGCCCTGTCGACACTCATCATGCGAATGTTGGAGAAGGACCCTTCGAATCGTCCGGCCTCGGCGCGCGAAGTGGCCGATGCATTGACCGAAATCGAGCGCGGTCAACCAACAAGCAAGCCGACGCGTCGCTGGGCGGTGGTCCTGGTGGTGGCCTCGCTCCTGCTCATCGGCATCACGGCATGGAGGATCGTTCGAGCCCCCGAGGCGATTCCAACGGAAAAGTCTCCTCCACCTCTCACACTGCAGTGGGCCGGCTTCGCACAAGGCGAGCGCGGCGGCCAATGGTCGGACCTCCAATTCAAGGATGGTATGGTACTCTGTTCCGGCGAACAGTACCGGATCGCCTTCAGCCCGAGCGAGGACTGCTTCGTATACGCGATCGGCGTGGATCGAACGGGACCGGCGCTCCTGTTCCCGAACGACCAGATCCAACTGAGCAACCGCTGCCGGGCCAACACCGACTTCCAGATTCCCGATGGAGACAACTGGTTCACACTCGATGAGGCGATCGGAACGGAAACGACATATCTCATCGCGAGTCGAGATCGGCTCCCGGAACTGGAGGAGACGCTCCGAACCAAGAACGCAGTAAAACTGGACGGAGTGGTTCGTGCAATCGAGAAACGGTCGGCCGAGCAATTACTATCTCGCGGCCAGACGATCGAGCCCGACCGGCGGACTGTTTCGGCCCGCCTTCAGAATGGCACGGAAGTCCGGCAGACAATGGACGCGACCCTGGGCGGCGACGCAGTTATCAAGCGGATTCGGTTCGAACACCGGGCCGCACCAGGGAAATGAATGGAGCGTGACGATGAACGCGCGTTATCCGCGGGTGGCCGCACTGATGCTGGTTACGGGGGTACTTCTCGCGCAGGTGGCGGCGCAGGATCAGCCTGGCGACCGCAAGCGCCTGGGGAAAGCCGGCAAGTGCGATCTCTGCGGTGTCCCGGTGAAAGCGGATGCCAAATTCTACTCGTCGGCGAAGTTCAGGACTGCCGCCCGCGCCGGGTTACGCCCCGCGGATGAGGTCTTTGCCCCAGGAATCGAACTGGGTGCGAAGAAGGCGGAACTGGAATCGGGCTGGTTGAAACTCGTGAACGCCGACACCACCGGATGGGCCTGCTGCGAGGCGTGCGCGGCTCGAGTGGAAAAGCACCTTGCTCCCCGAGTGCCCGAAGGAGATGAGAAATCGCTGAACGAATTCGTCGCTCTCTACGAGAAAGGCCGTGCTCTTGAACTGGGAGGCAAGATCGAGGAGGCGGTCGTCGTGTACGATCAGGCGATCGCCTTGGCTCCCAAAGCGTTCGGGGGCGATGAGGAGAACGCCGCCCGGCTGCTGAACAACACCGCGATGCTGTACCACAAGCTCGGCAAGCTGGCGAAGGCCGAGCCTCTCTACAAGCGGAGCGTCCAAATCTCTGAGAAGGAGCGCGGCCCCGACGATGCGGCAGTGGCCAAGGTCCTCGACAACTATGGCCAACTGTTGCAGGAAACGCGACGAGCCAAGGAAGCCGCCCAGATCTTCGAGCGAGCGTTGAAGATTCGCGAAAAGAAATTGCCACCCACACATCTCGATCTCTCGGTCACGCTGAACAATTTGGCAAGCGCATACCAATCGCTCGATCGCCATGCGGAAGCGGAACCTCTTTATCAACGAAGCCTGAAGATCGCAGAAGCAAACGGAGCAGACGAACTGCCTACGGCCATTGTTCTCGACAACTTCGCCGGCATGTATCGTGAGACATCGAAGTTTGCGAAAGCACTGAACCTCCTGAAGCGAGCCCTTGCGATTCGGGAACGCAAAGCGCCGACGGACAACCGGCTGTTCTCGCGGACGCTGCATCAACTGGCGGAGGTCTACCTCTTGACGGCGGATTATCCCGCGGCGGCCAGTTCACTTCAACGTGCAGTGGAATTCGACAAGAAAGGGTCCGGTCCCGACAGCCCCGATCTCGCTCAGAGCTTGGCCGTCCTGGGCGCGCTCCAACACCAGCTCGGCGATGAAGTCAAGGCTGCGGAGTACTTCCGGCGCGAACTCAAGATCCTGGAAGGAAAACAGGCCCGCGATCATCCCGAGGTACTCAAGACCGTGCGCCGATTGGGCTCCACCTGCATTCGTTTGGGAGAATTTGGCGAAGCCGAGTCGCACCTTCATCGGTGCCTGAAGGCGGAGCAAGCGATCGACACTGCGGGACTGGGGACTGCGGAGGTGCTTTCCGACCTCGGACTGCTGTACCGAACGATTGGGGGATACGAAAAAGCCGAGTCGGTTGGGAAAAAGGCACTGGAAATTCGGGAGCGTCTCCTCGATCCCACGCACGCCGATGTCGCCCTGAGTCTCAACAACCTGGCGGTCCTTTACCAGTCCACGGGCCGGTATGCCCAGGCCGAATCTCACTTCCTGAGAAGCTTGAAAATTGCCGAAGCGAAGAAAGACAGCAATTTGCTCGCAGGTATTCTCAATAGCCTTGGCACCCTGTACGTGCAGGTCCGCCGCGACGACGAAGGTGAGCGATTGCTGCTTCGCGCGCTCAAACTGAAGGAAGATCTGTACGGACGCGACCACCCGTCGGTTGCAATCACCCTGGATAACTTGGTTGGTGTGGACTTTCACAGGAAACAGTGGGAACCGGCACTTGCAAAACTGGTGCGGGCGCTAGAGATTCGAAAGGCCAAACTTCCAGCGGATCATCCTTCGTTGGCCGTAACGCTCCACAACCTTGGAGAACTGGCACTGGAAGCCAAAACAATGGATCTGGCTGCCGACTTCTTCGAACAGAGCTTGAACATTTCGCGTCCGCGGCTCGGTGACGACCACCCCACTGTCGCAGCCACCCTGAATTATCTCGGACATGTTGAGATGGCACGAAAGCGGTACGTCGAAGCAGAGCGTCAGCTGGTCCGCAGCCTCGAGATTCGTGAGGCGAAATTGCCGAAGAATCACCCGGAATTGATGATCAGCCTCGGTTATCTCACGGATCTCTATGCGATGACCGGCCGGTGGGACAAGGCGTATGCCGCCGCCGATCGCAGTCAGAGAATCCTCCGTGCCCACAGCAGTCGAGTGCTGCCGTACTTGCCAGAGCCAGACCAACTTTCATTTGCTGGTGGTTTCCAAGAAGCTACGGAAGGGAGGCTCTCGATCGGACTGACCCGCTGGGGCGATCTTCAAGCGGCGGAACTCTCGGCCACCTGGGTGGTGAACGGGAAGGGAGTAATCCAACAATCGCTGGCCGAGCGAGCGTTGCTAGCTCGCGAGGCTTCGGGAGGGCCGTTGGCGGATGTCGTTCGTGAATTGATCGAGATCCGAGGCGTTCTCGCGGCGTTGTCCCTTCAGCCGCCAGCAGCAAACGCGACTGCCCGCCAGCAACAACTTGACGATCTCATCAAGCGGGAACGAGATATGGTGTCCCGACTCGGGAACAACCGTGTTGAGGAGAGAGAGACCGACCAGCCCTGGGTCGAACTCGCCTCGATTCGTGGTACAATTCCGCAAAACACGGTACTGGTCGAGCTTGCCAGGATCCGCCCTGCGAATTTCACGACCGCTCGGCTGGAAGCAGCCCGTTACGTTGCCTGGGTGATTCCCGCCAGCGGGAACGGCGATGTTCGCCTCATCGATCTCGGGGATGCCGTTCCGATCGAAGCGGCCGTGAACTCCGTTCGGCAGTCGTTTCATGAAGCACCCGGTGCCATTACCGCTCTGGGTCGCGCAGCCGCCAACAAACCACTTCGCGAATCGCTCGAAACGCTCGCGAAACTCATCCTCCGCCCGCTCGAACCCCACATCGGCAACACTCCGAACTGGCTCATCAGCCCCGACGCCGACCTGTGGCTCGTGCCGTGGTCTGCACTGCCGCTGGCCAGTGGATCCTACTCAGTTGAAAAACATCGGATCAGCCACCTCGTCAGCGGGCGCGATCTCTTCGTCACCGGGAATGCCAGGAACCTCGGCCTAGTCGTCATGGCCGACCCGGACTTCAACTTGGGGCGAGTCGATGCGAGCAAGGAACTGCAACAAGCTCTGGGGAAGAATCCCACGGAAACGCGGCTCAGCTTGCGGTCCGGTGATGCAGTCCGGGGAAGCTGGCCGCAACTTCCCGGCACCGGACGCGAGGCGAAGGCGATCGCGCCCTTGTTGGCCAGATATGGAAATGCAACACCCGACATCTATACCGAGCGGCGGGCGTTGGAAGGCGTGTTCAAGAACCTCCAACGACCGCGCGTTCTGGTGATCAGCACGCACGGATATTTTCTGGAAGACCAGGACTATGCGAGTGCGTCGGAGATGCTGGGCAGCCGTGGAGTGTACATTGCGCCGAATCGCCAGCCGAAGGTGCCGGGCTCGCCGCCTCCAAAGGGATCGTTGAAACCGGTTGAAAATCCTCTTCTGCGCTGCGGGCTGGTCTTCGCCGGAGCGAATTGCCGCGACGAGCCGGAGTCGACGGTCGATGACGGCTTGCTGACCGGACTGGAAATCGTCGGCACCGACCTTCGCGGAACGGACTTGGTGGTACTCAGCGCCTGTGAGACGGGGTTGGGGCAAGTTCGAAATGGCGAAGGGGTGGCGGGGCTGCGTCAGGCGTTTCAGTTGGCTGGCGCGAGGACCGTTCTGGCCACACTCTGGAAGATCCCCGATTCCGAGACCGCGGACTTGATGACTGCCTACTTCGAGAACCTGTCCTCCGGTTGGAGCAAGGCCGACGCACTTCGCCGCGCGCAACTCGCCTTGATCAAGTCCCAGCGCGAGCAGCACGGCGACGCGCATCCGCTCTTCTGGGCTGGGTTCACGCTGACCGGCGATCCCGGCTCGAGTTTCCTAAAAGAACCTGAGGCGGCAACTCCGCTACCGTCTACCGACAGTGTCGTGTTGGCGATACCGGAAAGCAGATCGTTCCTGTGGCTGACGATTGGTGTGTCGATCGGCCTGGCCGCGATCCTTGTTTGTTTCGCGATTCGGGCGAGGATGAGACACGAAGTTGCGGCGAATTCCCGCGCGACTCGTTGAACTGCTCGCAACGCTGTGAAATCGCTCATTCAATGAATTCGGGGCGATGTTCCACCGGTCATTCGGTAACCGCTCAACTCAACGAAACCCTTCTGTGCAAGTCGTCCACAACCCAGTGAAACGCGGTGAGGTGAATCGATTCGACGATGCCCATGTCGTCGAGCGGCACGTGGAGGTTGTGGTGGGCGAGCGTCTGCAGTTTGCCACCGGTGAAGCCCGTGCAGCCGAAGGTGGTGACGCCGTGGGCGTTGGCCCACTCGACGGCGCGGAGGATGTTCGGACTGTTGCCGCTACCGCTGATCGCGACGAGTAGATCGCCAGGTGAAGCGAGGTTCTTCAACTGTTCCGAGAACACGCGGTCGAAGCCTTCGTCGTTCCCCCACGCGAGGATGTACGGCGTGTTGTCCGTGAGGCTCAGAATCTTGTAGCGCTTCTTGGTGTCGTCGTCGAAGAACTTGCGGGCGAGCGTGCCCTTGCCGATGTCTTCGCAGAAATGCGAGGCGTTAGACCCACTGCCGCCGTTGCCGATGACGAACACGAACTTCCCGGCCACGTAGCGTTCGTGCATGAGGTCCGCGAGCTTTTGAATCTCGGCGACGTTAATGCGGTCGAGTTCCGCGGCCACGCGGGAGAGGAACTGTTTCGGGTTCAGCGTCGTGCCGAGCATGTGCAAATCCTTAATAGATTGCGGTGGAGTGCAGTTGAGGCCGGGATCGAGCGGACAGAAGTAGTTTGTGGATCGGAGTCGCAGCGGCAATGATGACGGCGGGCTTCCATTCGCAAATGTCTTCCGGCGACAGGCAATATTCGCAACGATGTTCTGCTCGTTCGGCGACACCCGGATAGTGAGGGTTCATAGCTGCAAGCCGTTCAAAAGCGACGCGGCCCGCTGCGTGGCCCCCACCAGCTCCGCGGCCGTCAGTTGCTCGAGTTCAGCCTGCTCAGCCGGTGAAAATGGCGTACCGTTATCGCGAGCGGATCGCCACTGCTGCACGAGGACTGCGAGCCGTATCTGCTGAGCTTCGGCAAAGAATCGATCCGGCCGCATCTGAAGCACCACGGCCAGTGAACTCGATTCGCTGTCGTTCAACTGCGAGGTGATCGCGTCGAGTGCTTCGCCGGGAGTTTTGCCGACGGATTGATGCGGCCCGGCCATGGCCCGGAATCTCGATCCCGCGGTGCTCGGCGACTCCGGCACGATGGCGATGGTTGTCATGGGTGGATTCCCTCAGGTTCGGCTTCTGCAATTATAACGCGACTCGCATGCCACATCATCCTCGTTCCCACGCTCCGCGTGGTATTATCATCGTTCCCACGCTCCGCGTGGGAACGGGCTCTTCGACGCTCTGCGTCGCGGCAGTAAGGAGATGCCGAGCGTCGAAGAGGGCATTCCCGCGCCGAGCATGGGAAGGAGGGCGCAGAGTCGCAGCGGCAATGATCGCGTCGGGCTTCCATTCTCAAATGTCTTCTGGCGACAGTCTATCCTGGGCGGCATGCCTGACGCGATGAACGTGAATCGTGGTGCCGTCGAACGTGTAGAGAACGCGGTAGACGTGCCGGCGCTTGCCGAACAGCACTTGCCGCAACTCGATTCCCAGATCGACGGCTTCATCGGCGAGCGGCCAAACTTCGGGATGATGTTCGAGATCGCACAGACTTGCGTCGAGGCGATCCCGCCAAAGCGATGCGGATCGGCGACCGATGTGACGCCGCAATGACTCGAATTTCTCGTCGATGTCCCTGAGAGCACGCCGCAGAATTTGGAGTTGATGGGTCACCGTTCACTCCGCAGGGAGTGGGTCGAGACCATGCTTGAGGCTCAGTTCCTCCATCACTTCGCGCCAGGGCCTCCCGCCGCCCGCTTTCATCTCAGCGATCGATTCCCGCAAAATCGCGAGTTCCTTCACGCGATCGTACGGAGCATCGGGATGGTCATCGGGAAGTTTTTCATCGGGGAGTTCGATGTTGCCCTCGACCAATTCAAATCGCACGCGGGCTCCCTCGGGCAACCGCCCGCCCGTATCGGGCACCAAGGTACCGTTCTTTACCGTGCCTTCGAGCGTCATGGCGTTCCCCCAGTCGCACTTGGAATGGTGGAATTGTATCAGGAGCCGACGGTCGACAAAACCGCGAGTCGCTCATCGCGTTCGCGATCTTCGTAGTCGGCGAGGATTTCGTCGTGCGTCATGCCGGAACTGAGCAATTCGGGGAGCGTCTCAACGGGATAGCAAAGACCGCGCACGCATGGCCTGCCGTGACAGATCGCGGGATCGAGCGTGATGCGGGAGAGAAGTGCGTCCTTTAAGGATAGCTTAGCACGTGGGGCAAGACGGATCACGCCGAAGAAGTGGAAAGAAACTCCGCATACTTTACATTTGATCTTTCGCGAACTACGGTTCGGAAACTGCTCGCGAAGTGCGCGCCGACGGCGAGGGACTTTCGATGACCGACGAAATCGCTCAACCAACCGGAAAGCCTACTTTCGGGACGGTTGCGGAAACAGAGCTTGATTACAGCACGAATTCAAGGTGGCTATGGCTAGCTGCGTTCGCAGCATTTATCGCAGCATTTGCAGTTGCAGAAAGCAGATTCAGAGCGCATCGCAGACCGCCAAGTGATCCTCCCGTCGAACTTGCCAAATCAGATATCGAAGTGAACGATCAAGCCGTCAAAGGGTTTCTAAAGTTCAGCAAGGTCAGCGATTCTCCACTTCAAGAAAAGGCAAGCCTTCAGGAAGAGACACAACCCCGAGCGCCACTTCAACCCGACGAGTTGTTTCGCCGAATTTCACCTGCTGTGGTACAAGTCGTCGTCCAGGACGCGGAAGGGCGTCGCGCTGGAAGTGGAACGGGTTTCCTCGTTAGCAAGAACGGGCTGATTGCCACCAACTACCACGTGATTGAAAACGCACACTCGGCCTTCATAATTCTGGCAGACGAAACTAGGCTTGCCGTATCCGGTGTGGCAGCTCGCGACGAAAAAGCCGACATTGCGATCCTCAGCGTTCCCTACAAGGTCGTTTCTGAGCCAATCGAACTCTCCACGATTGAAGCCCCAATCGGGTCGAAGGTGTACGCCATCGGAAATCCGCTCGGTCTCTCTAATTCGCTAAGCGATGGCATCGTCAGCGGATATCGAGAGTCAGAGGGAATCCGCGTTATTCAGACGACAGCCCCGATCAGCCCTGGATCCAGCGGCGGACCGTTACTGAGCGCTGACGGACGCGTCATTGGCGTCACAACATTCGTATTCAAAGGTGGGCAAAATCTGAACTTCGCGGTAACAAATTTTCACCTCAAACAGCAGATACTCAAGAGCAACGACAGGATCGAAGATGCACATTTTCCGCTGCGAAATTCCTCGTTCGCCCATGAACCAAGATCCAACGAAAGTACTTCTCCGAAACGCGACAGCAATGAAATTGACGTAACTCTGGACAATCCCAGCTCTCTCATCTCCACTGAGCCGAAATCGATCGTCGTTAAAGGAATCCGCTTGGGGATGACAAGACAGGAAGTCGCAAAGGTACTCTCAACATCGGAAGAACTGATGGGAGTCGAGGACGAAAACAATCTCTCAAGGGTCTACGTTTATCACCGAAATTCCGACGGCAGCAGAGGAGATGCCGTGCTGTATCTGATTTGGGAACCTGCCGAGACAAAAATGAATAGGATCACCGTTTTTCAAGCCTATCGCGGATCGCTCTCGAAAACATTTAAGCGACTGCTCTCATTCGAGGCGGTTGACGACAAGTCGTCATTCAAGCGAGACTTTGTTGGGTATGCAAACCGCCAAAAAGTGACGCTCAACATTCCTGAGATCGGCCTCAAACATGTCACATACTACTATGATGATCTAGGGCTGGAGATTACACATAAGCACGGATCGCGGGGCGACGAGGTCATATTTGCAATTGTGCAGAAAGCGAGATAGCGACGATCATGTTGCTCTCATGAACTCTTCGATTTCCCAGAAAATCCCTGAAATATGCTCGGTCTGAATGAGGACATACTTATCAGGGAAGAGTTCGAGATCTTGAAAGGCAACCTTTGCTTTCTCATGCAGCTTTTCAGCGCGGGACGCGAGGGCTCGACCACTGTAATGCACGATGAGATTTCTGAGGGCGTATGCAGACGTGAACCAGTCTTGATTCGGGAACGATACGCCGTTGGCGGCAAGTGATCTGCCGACCCAATCTACGCAGGACTCGTTGTTTTGCTTACGACACTTTGACAACAAGTTATCGCAAAGCTCCCTCGAATAGTTTTCCCAGAATGTCCACACCGCAGCGAACGAAGTCTGCCTGCCAAGCTGTGTCGCACGAGTAAGTGAAGCTCCCAATTCGGGCTTATAGATCAGTACGTCGCGACGATCAGGAGGCATTAACTCTAGATCGACTTGGTAGGCGTGACGATAGTAGTTATTAAGATGAGTCCGTAAAAACTCAAATCCTACCTTCACATCCATGTCCGTGTATCCAGAGTTCGGGGGCGAATCATTACCTGGGGCTTACGCTCCCCCTTGTACTCGGTGAGCCGTTGGCCCATGCAACTCAATCTTAGTGCCTAAACAAAAACTCCCGGGTGTTGATCAGCGCCCAAAGCACGTCTTCCCAGGCCTTACGCTTGTCCATGCCCTTCGTGATGTGAGCTAACGCCAGCTTCTTCTCGTCCTCGAACGGAGGACGCGACAGGGCCGCGTAATAAAGATCGGTCAGGATCGCGTCCTCGGTCATCTTGGCGGCGAGCAACTTGCCGAGGCGGTTGTTCGGGTTGCGGATCTTCTCGTTCACGGTCGGGCCGTTGATCAGTTGCAGGGCTTGAGCCAAGTTGCCGTCGGATTCGCGCTCACACTCGCAAGCCAGTTCGCGGGCCGGCTGGCCGAACGTTTTGAGGAACGGATGGTTCACTTCGCCGTCCGGCAACTGGATCGCCCGCGTGCCCGCCGGCAGGCCGGCGAACTTCTCCGGAACCGCCGTCGCGTCGCACAACGCATCCAACAATTGCTCGGCCGTGAGCAGCTTGGTCACCGCGTGCGAGAAGTACTTGTTGTCGTCGCGGTTCGTCTCGGTCGGCTGAGCCGAGAGTTGATACGTCCGCGATTTCATGATCGTCTTCACCAACAACTTCATGTCGAACTTGTTCTTCGAGAAGTCCTTCGACAGGGCGTCGAGCAGTTCGTCGTTGCACGAAGGGTTCGAATCGCGGAAGTCGTCCACCGGGTCCACGATGCCCTTGCCCATGAGGTGGAACCAGACGCGGTTGGTGACGGACTTGGCGAAGAACGGATTCTCGGGCTTGGTCAGCCAGTCGGCGAGGCCATTGCGGCGATCCTCGCCAGGCTTCACCTCAATATCGCCGCTGCCGGGGAAGCGCGGCTTCATGGTCTTCTGCGTGCGCGGCTGGGTCACTTCGCCATCGCGGCCGATAAAGACCACCTCGGCTCCGGCGGCGGGGGCCGCGGGCTTGGTGCCGATAGTCGGTTCGGGCTTCGTCTTCACCCGGGCGAACCACGCGGCCATGCCGTAGTAGTCGTCTTGCGTCCACCGCTCGAACGGGTGGTTGTGGCACTTGGCGCACTGCATGCGGACGCCGAGGAAGAGTTGGGCCGTGGTTTCGGCGAGGCTCGTCGGGTCCTTAGCGATGCGGTAGTAGTTGGCTGGCGGGTTGTTGAACGTGTTGCCGCTGGAGATGATGATCTCGCGGACCATCGCGTCGATCGGCACGTTCTTCTGGAAGTTCTCGCGGAGCCACGCCTGGAACCCGTGCGAGCCCTTGAGTTGGATCGTTTTGCGGCTGGAGCGAAGCACGTCCGCCCACTTGAGCGCCCAGAAATCCGCGTACTCGGGCAAGTCTACGAGCTTGTCGATGAGCTTGTCGCGTTTCTTGGCGTCCTTGTCCGCGATGAAGGCCTTCACTTCCTCCGGCGTCGGCATGCGACCCACGCAGTCGAGGTACGCTCGGCGAACGAATTCATCTTCCGTGCAGAGGTCCGACGGGATGATGTTCATCAACTTGAGCTTGGCGTACACGTGCGTGTCGACGAGGTTGTTCACGGGCGGGTTCGGCCACGCGAAGCCGGCACGCGGTTCCAGATACGTGATGCGAACCGAGATCATCTGTTCGAGGTAGCGGCAGAGGACGGCAATTTCGCCGGGCCGCTTGAACTCGACCATCCCCGCGGGGGTCACGTCCGCGATCGAAGGATCGCTGCTGCTGAACACGGTGAGGCGGGTCATGTCGCGAGTCTTGCCATCTTCGAAGGTCACGTTCACGCTGAGTTGCTGCCACTTGGAGGGTGCATTCATCACGCGGGCCGCGGGGAACACTTCGGCGATCTTAACGGGCGGCAGTGTGGCAGCGTCTTCCTTCAAGCCATCGCTGAGCCACGCAACCATCATCTCGGCGGGCACGCTGCCCAGACCGAATCGCTGACCGCCTTCGTGGGGAACGCCGCCGATGCTTTTCAGCAGCATGAGGCTGGCTTTGGGGTCGTGCTTGTCGGTGCGGCGGCCGAACTGCTCGCGGGTGAGCATGAGGAAGTCGGAGGCGGGTTCGAAGCCGCGGAGCGACAGCTTGAAGCCGTTCTTGCCGCTCGGCGTACCGTGGCACGCGCCGGCGTTGCAGCCGCCCACGTTCATCGCGGCAATCACGTCGCGGCGGAAGCTCACGGGCGAAGGCTGATCCATTCCCGCGACGGTCACGGGCACGCGAGTTTCTTTGCCGCCTGCAGTAATGATGACGTTCGCGGTGCCGTTCTTGAGCGGTCGCAGGTAGAGGCCGTCTTGCAGGTCGAGGATACCGGCGGGTTCGACGCGGGCCGTGGCAACGGCGCTCAGATCGCGGAGCGTGGTGTCCGCATACTTGCCGGTGATCACGAGCTGCCGAGCGTCGTGAGCACCGGCCAGCGTGATACTTGCGGGGAAGGCTTCGACCGAGGCCGGCGTACCGATCACGACGGCGCGATCCGCGGGATCGAGCGGCGGAGCGGCCGAGGCGGGGCACGCCAAAAGCAGGGCGCAAACGGCGGAAGAGAACCAGGTGCGAGTCATGAAACGACCCTCGCGGGTGGGGTGTGTCGGGCGTGTTCCCCGATGGATCGGGAAAGCAGAGTTTGCAGGCGGGAAGCGAGCGGAGGCTAGTACGAAGTTTAGGTTAACCGATTCCGGGAGCGAGGGCGAGAGAAATTCCTGGTTTCAAAATGGCGAGCCGAGTTGCGTGAGCGACCGGGTGATTCACTCGGTCGCGACGAACCCGGTCGCTCACGCGACTCGGCTCGCCTATTCTATCTGCATCCATTTCCATTCAGGATCACCCGATGGCCGCTCCCACGCTCGCCGACCTCGCCAAGATGATCGATCATTCGCTGCTTCAACCCGTGCTGACGGACGACGAGCTGGAACGCGGCTGCCAACTGGCCGTCGAGTATCGCGTCGCTTCCGTCTGCATTAAGCCCTACGCCGTGAAGCTCGCAGTGAGGTTGCTCGCGGGTTTCGGCGTTCATGCCAGTACGGTCATCGGCTTCCCTCACGGCGGGCACCTCAGTCGCACCAAGGTCTACGAAGCCAACGCCGCAATCGACGATGGCGCCGTCGAACTGGACATGGTCGTGAACATCGGCAAGGTACTCACCGGCGATTGGTCCTACGTGGCCGACGACGTGAAGCAGGTGATCGACGCGGCCCACAAACGTTCCGCCAAGGTGAAGGTGATCTTCGAGAACTGCTTCCTGAAGGACGAGCACAAGAAGCAACTCTGTCGCATCTGTGGGGACGCCGGCGCGGACTGGGTGAAGACCTCGACCGGATACGGCGACAGTGGTGCAACACTCGAGGATTTGAAGCTGATGCGCGAGTTTAGCCCAGCGAGCGTTCAGGTGAAAGCCGCCGGTGGCGTGCGTTCCTTCGACACTCTCATGGCCGTTCGCGCCATCGGCGTCACCCGCGTCGGAGCGACTGCCACGAAGGTGATTCTCGATGACGCCAAGGCGAAGCTCGGAGAGTGAGGTTCACACCAGCTCGGAAATCAGCTTGCCGTTATTCACGAGCGCGAAGGGCCGGCCGTCCGGCGCGTGGAACTCGGTCTTCGGGTCGATACCCAGTTGGGTGTAGATCGTGTGGAACAAATCTTCGGGGCCGTAGGGATCGGTCGCGGGGCGTTCGGCGCGGGAGTCGCTCTTGCCGACGACGCGACCGCCCTTCAACCCGCCGCCGCCGAGCAGAACCGTGAACGACGGACCCCAGTGATCGCGGCCCGCGTTCTTGTTGATCCGCGGCGTGCGGCCGAATTCCCCCGTGACGACAACGAGCGTGCTGTCGAGCAACCCGCGATCCGAGAGGTCGCGGAAAAGAGTGCTGATTCCAGGGTCGAACTGAGGCAGCAGCGAGGTTTTGAGCGTCGCGAAGTTGCCGTCGTGGGTGTCGTAATTGCTGTGATCGATCGTGACGCAGCGGACGCCAGCTTCGACCAATCGACGGGCCATGAGGCAGCTTTGGCCGAGCGTGTTGCGGCCGTATTCGTCGCGCATCTTGTCCGGTTCGGAGTGAATGTCGAAGGCCTGCTTCGCGGCGCGGGCGGTCATCAGGTCGAAGGCCTTGTCGCGGAAGGTGCCGATCGCCCCGGCCGATTTGTTCGCCCGAGATTCCGCTTCGCGATGGAAGCGATCCACCGTTTCGAGCAGCCGCTTGCGATCGTCCAAACGGTCCGCGGCGATGGCGGGCGGCGGCAGCAGGTCGGGCACTGCGAAGCTCGCCGAGTTCGGATCGGCGTCGATCACGAATGGCGAGTGTGCCGCGCCGAGGTAAGCCGGTCCGCCGGACGGGTGCAGCTTGGGGATCGCCACGTAAGCCGGCACCGAGCCCTTCGGACCGAGCTTGCGGCTGACGACCGACCCAACGCACGGCCGCTGGTTGTTCGGCGATAGGTTCGGGTTGAACCCGGCCTGCGGGAAGTACCCGGTGAGGATGTAGTGATCGGCCGGGCCGTGGTCCGAGTTGTGGTGGCGGAACGACCGCACCAGCGAGAACTTGTCCGCCTGCTGCCCGAGTTTCGGGAGCAGGTCGCAGAGGTCCATGCCGGGCGCTTTGCTTTTGACCGGGTTGAATTCGCCGCGAAACTCGGCGGGCGCGTTCGGTTTCATATCGAGCGTGTCGATGGTCGACAGCCCGCCGTGCAGGAAGACGAAGATCAGCGACACGTCCTTGTGTTTCGCTTTGTCTTCCGCCTGAAGCAATCGCGGCAGCCCGATGGCCGAGCCGAACAGGCTCGCGGTACCGACTCGGATCGCATCGCGGCGTGAGAGGCCATCGCAGTAACGCATATTCTTCTCCAGGCGAGCCGACGGCCGTCAGGCCGCGGGTGATGGATTCGCATCTCAGGTAGGATCGTCTAGCGGTCGTTGCCCGTCGCCAACTCGAATGTCTCTTTGCAGTCAGCTTTCAGCTTACCACCAACCCACTGCACTTCGATAGTGTTTTCTCGGTTCCGATTGC
>JAYTUG010000478.1:0-4503 GCA_043744695.1 Gemmataceae bacterium | reverse complement strand
TCGGGTGCAATTCGAGGATCTCCGCGATCTCGACGATGGCCTCGTTCGAGACCGTCCGATACGTGTCGTGAACTAAGTGCACGGCCGGAAGCGTGACGGCTTGCTTCCGCGGGTAGCGCGGAATGTAGCTTTTGATAAGTTCTTTGACGTCGTCCGATAGCGCGGGCATTAGCGACCCTCATACCCAGAGACTGCCGTTCCTGGGCTTTCGATTCAGCGATCCAGTTCTGCCGCAATGATGTTCAAACTACCTAAAATCGCGGGTAAGTCCGAAATCTGGTGACCTTCCATCACTTGCGGGAAGATCGCAAAGTGAACGAACGACGGCGGCCTAGTGCGGGCGCGAAACGCTTTGCCGCTGCCGTCGGCGACGATGTAGAAGCCGAGTTCGCCGTTGGCGGTTTCCGTCGCCCCGTACACTTCCTCGATCGGCGGCTCCCATTGCCGATTCCACATGAACAATTCAAAGTGCTGAATCAGCCCCTCAATGCTCCGATAAGTCGCGGTCTTGTCGGGAATCGTCGTCTTGTCGTTGAGTGCGATATTCACCGGCCCCGCGGGAATATTCTCCACGGCCGCCTCGATGATGTTGAGCGACTCGATCATCTCCTCCATGCGGACGAGATAGCGCGAGAAGCAATCGCCAGTCGTGGCGCAGACCACCTTGAATGCGCTCTGCAACTCGCCGTAGGCGAGGTAGGGCTCATCCTTGCGAAGATCGCGAACGACGCCAGCGGCGCGGGCCACCGGGCCGGTGCAACTCGTGTCGATCGCGTCGGCCTTCGACAGGACGCCGATGCCCCGCGTGCGATCCACGAAGATGCGATTGCGGTTCAGCAACCGCACGACATCGGCATGAGCTTTCGGGAACGTCCGGACGAAGTCGCGAATTTGGTTCACGACATTCTGGTCGATGTCGGCCATCAGCCCGCCGACCCGCGAGAAACTCGGATGGAACCGCTGCCCCGATGCCGCCTCGAAAATGTTGTAGATTTTCTCGCGTTCGTTGAACGCATAGAGGAACGCGGTGAGGGCTCCGAGGTCGAGGGCCGCCGCGCCGATGCACAACAAATGATCGCTGATGCGAGACAGTTCCGTGAGAATCGTGCGGATGTACTTGCACCGCGGCGTGATCTCGATTCCCAACAATTTCTCGACCGTGTGGTGCCAACTCACCTCATTGGCAAAAGGTGAGATGTAGTTCATCCGGTCGACGATGGTCACGTATTGATTGAAGTCGAGGTCTTCGCCGAGTTTCTCGAACCCGGAGTGCAGGTAGCCGATGTCGGGAACGGCTTTGACGATCGTTTCGCCATCGAGTGTGAGAATCAATCGCAGTGTGGTGTGGGTGGCAGGGTGCTGTGGGCCGAAGTTCAGGGTGTAAAGGAACTCCTGGTCTGCACCAGCGACGTCTTCCGATATCAGTTGTTCCACCGGCATGGCAATCACTCGGAATTCACCACAATGGCACAAAGCTCACACAAAGACACACAAAGAAATCAAAATCATAATCTGTTTACTCCGTATCGCTTTGTGTGATCTTTGTGTCTTTGTGTTGAGTTCTTCAACTTTCGGATCGGGTCACGGTCTGGAAATTATGCCGTTCGCCGTGGCCGCGCAAGGGATAATCCTTTCGCAGCGGGTAGGCCGTGAACTCGCTCGGCATCAGGATGCGTCGCAAATCGGGGTGGTTCAAGAAGCGCACGCCGAACATGTCGTATACTTCGCGTTCCATCCAGTCGGCACCGTTCCACAACTCCACGACCGAAGGCAACTCCGGCTCCGGGTCGTTGGCAAACGCTTTCACGAACACGCGTTCGCCCGTACTCAAGTTGGTGAGTGCGTACACAATTCCGAATCGGTCCGTGGCCTTCGGATAATTCAGGTAGTCGATGCCGGCGATGTCGCAGAGAAAATCGAAGCCGCATTCCGTTTTCAGGCACTTCATCAAATCGAATAACAGTGCGGGGGCTTTCTCGGCATCGATGAGCACGCGATGCTGACCGCGGAATTCACTGGTGGTGAATCCGCCGGGGAACTTCAACGTAATCGTGTCGAGGTACGGCATAACATTTAGCCCACCGTTTACGGTGCGGCACCAAACCCGCCGTAAACGGCGGGCTAAATGACTATTTGAGTGGCATCCGCAACCGCGTTGCGGTTCGATAATCGCCGGGAGCTACGATTGCTTCTTCGGGACCAATTTCACGAGCCAGCGAAGTCGGACCTTCATAGCTCGAACGGTTCGCGAACTCGCGGGCATCCATGGTGCCGGTTCGTGTGATCTTCTCTTGAATGTCCAACACCGCGCGAATCAACTGTTCGGGTCGCGGCGGGCAACCCGGCACGTACACGTCCACCGGGATGAATCGATCGATCCCCTGTACGGTACAATACGTGTCGAACACGCCTCCGGACGAGGCACACGCACCCATCGAGATGCACCACTTCGGTTCCGGCATCTGCAGCCAGATCCGCTGCATCACGGGCACCATCTTCATCGTCACGCGGCCGGCCACGATCATGAGGTCGCATTGCCGCGGGCTGAAGCGCATCGCTTCCGACCCGAACCGCGCAATGTCGTAGCGGCTAGCAGCGGTCGCCATCAGTTCGATGCCGCAACATGCCGTCGCAAATGGCATCGGCCACAGGCTGTGCTTGCGAACCAGATTCGCCACGAAGTCCAGTTTCGTCACCAGGAAGTCGGGCATCAGGCCGTTCATCGCCACTGGAACACCCCCTTCTTCCAGGCGTATACGTACCCGATGGCGAGCGTGCCCAGAAACACGAGGATTTCAAAAAACACGACGCGGCCAAACGCGAGCTTCCAGATCGGGTCGCTTCCCTCGCCATAGGCGATCACGGCCCAAGGATAAAGGAAGAGCAATTCCACGTCGAAGACGAGGAACAGGATCGCGAGCAGGTAGAATTTCACGTCGAACTGCATGCGAGCGGAGCCGACCGGGTCCATGCCCGATTCGTAAGGCATCTGCTTCACACGGGTCGGCTTGCGAGGTTTGAACGGGAACAGATGGCTACCGAGCAGGGTGCCGACGGCAAACAGAATCACGGCAACGGCGTAGATCAGGATGGGGAAATACGCAGCCAGATCGAACGCGGGTTCGATGCCGGCGGGAGTCTGAATAGGAACGGGTGCTGCCATGAAATCGCTCGGGCCCAATACTTTGTGAAAATCTTCACAAGCCCTCAGTGAATGATAGGGAAGTCGGTGGCGGCGTCAAGAAAGCGGCGAATTCAAGAGCAGTGCAAAGTTCCCCGAGAAAGCCGTAGACTGAGACGAAACACGTTTGTGGAGTTCCCCATGCGCCTCGCTCTCCTCAGCCTCCTACTGATCGCCACCCCCGCGTTCGCGGCCGAACCGCCGAAACTCAAGGTGCTGTTCCTCGGCGACAGTGCCGGCCATCAGCCCGCGACCCGTTTCAAAATCCTGCAGCCCGTCTTCGCCCAACGCGGCATCGACCTCACCTACACCGACAAACTCGAAGACCTTAACGCGAAGACGCTCGCCGGGTACGACGGCCTCGCCATCTACGCCAACCACGTGAAGATCGCGCCGGAGCAAGAGAAGGCTCTCCTTGACTACGTCGCCTCGGGCAAGGGCTTCATCCCGATCCACTGCGCGAGCTACTGCTTCCTCAATTCACCCGCGTACATCGACCTGGTCGGCGCTCAGTTCCGCAGCCATGGCACCGGCACCTTCCGCACCGAAATCACGAAGCCAGACCACGCCATCATGAAGGGCTTCTCCGGGTTCAGCAGTTGGGATGAGACCTACGTTCACACGAAGCACAATGAGAAGGACCGCACCGTGCTCGAAGTGCGGGCCGAGGGCGACTTGAAAGAACCGTGGACGTGGGTGCGGACGCCGGGCAAGAGCCGCATCTTCTACACGGCATGGGGCCACGACGAACGCACCTGGAAGCACGACGGCTTCCAGAACCTGCTCGAACGCGGCGTTCGCTGGGCCTGCGGCCAGGATCCGGCCCTCGCCGGGCCGTACTTCGACCGCCCCGAGATGACCGCCCTTCGCAAGGACGTGAAGCCGTTCGAGTACGAGCCCGCGAAGATTCCGTTCTACGCCCCGCCCGGCGGCGGCAAGCACGACCCCATCAGCAAGATGCAGAAGCCGCTCTCCACCGAAGAGAGCCTGAAGCACTTCGTCACGCCCGTCGATTTCGAAGTGAAAGTCTTCGTGACCGAGACTCAACTGGGCGGGAAGCCGATCTGCATGAACTGGGACGAACAGGGCCGCCTCTGGGTCGCAATCACGATGGATTACCCGAACGAGATGAAGCCGAAGGGCGAGGGCCGCGACCGCATCGTGATCTGCGAAGACACCGATGGCGATGGCGTCTGCGACAAGGTCACGACCTTCGCGGACAAGCTGAGCATCCCGACGAGCATCCTGCCTTACGCGGGCGGCATCATCGTGCATCAGGCTCCGTACACGCTGTTTCTCAAGGACACGGACGGCGACGGCAA
>JAYTUG010000477.1:0-4504 GCA_043744695.1 Gemmataceae bacterium | reverse complement strand
CCGCTGCATGACCCCAAGAGATATTGGGTGCACCCCGTGCCGGACGAGTCGTCGGTTCGCAAGTTCTTCGAGTGAGTTGCAGCCTACTTCTTCTTTTTGCGGCCCTTCTTGATCTGCTTCGGCTTCGGGCGCTTCGGCGATCCCTCGCGTCGCACGCTCGCCTCCGCGGACTTGGGGTCGCGGCCAAACGACGGCCTGGGCTCGCGACCGATCGAAGCGATCAGGCGGAAGTCGAGCATTCGCTTCTGGATGTCCACGCGGGCCACTTCCACGTTCACGCGGTCGCCGAGGCGGAAGCGCCGATTCGTCCGGCGACCCTCCAGAGCATGACCCGCTTCGTCGAACTGATAAAAGTCGTCGGTCAGCGTGGAGATGTGAACGAGCCCCTCCGCGGGGAACTGTTCGACCTGCGCGAAGAAGCCGTAATCCGCGACGCCCGTGATCACGGCGTCGAATTTCTCCCCGAGCTTGCGCGTGAGGAAGAGCAGGATCTTCAACTTCACGAGTTCGCGCTCGGCCTTCTCGGCCCGTCGTTCCATCTGCGAACAGTGGTCGCCGAGCGCCATCAGTTCGTTTTGATCCGTGGGTGCCTTCTTGTGCTTGATCCACCGATCGAGCAACCGATGCACCACGAGGTCCGGGTAGCGGCGAATCGGCGAGGTGAAGTGGCAATAGTTCTGGCTCGCCAACGCGTAATGCTCGTCGGGAATCGGCGAGTAAGTGGCCTGTTTCAAGCTTCGGAGCAAGGCGTAGTGGATGGCGGCGCGTTCGGGTTTGTCCGCGCTTTCGTTCAAGACGCGCTGCAGTTCGAAGCGATCCTGCGAACGCTTGATGCGGTAGCCGAGGAGGTCCGCGAACTGCGCGAACTTGTCGAGCTTCTCCTCGTTGGGAGCCGGGTGGACGCGGCGAAGGAACGAGATTTCCTCAACGGTCAACTTCTCGGCAACGGCCTCGTTGGCCGCCAGCATGAACTCTTCGACGATCTGATGGCTCAGGTTGTGCTCGGCAAAGTGAGCACCGGTCACGCGGCCGAGGTCGTCGTATTCGAGGACCGCTTCGGGCATGCTCAGTTCGAGCGACCCGCGCTTGAAGCGCTTCTTGCGAAGCATCAACGCGAGACCGCGCATGCGGAGGAGAAGGGCGTCGATCTCCGACTCACCCGGCGGCTGACGCCGCTCGGCTCGCCCGGGCCCATCCAACTCGGCCTGCACTTCCTCGTACGTGAAGCGCTTCGCGACGCGGATCGCCCCGTTGAAGAACTCGACGTGCCCCTTCTGGCCCGTCGCCGTGAACTCCATTCGCACCGACTTCACGTAGCGCAGTTTCCCTTCCTGCAAGCTCGCGAGGCCGTTCGAGATCACCTCCGGGAACATCGGGATGACCTTCTGCGGAAGGTAGATGCTCGTGGCTCGGCGACGGGCCTCGGCATCGAGTGGGCCGCCGGGCTTCGCGAAGTGCGCGACGTCCGCGATGTGAACCGTCAGCACCCAGTGGTCGGTCTTCGGGTCGACCACCACGCTGATCGCGTCGTCGAAATCGCGGGCATCCTTCGGGTCGATGGTGACTACAAGATCGTGCGTGAAATCTTCTCGGCCCTCGAGCGTGTCTTCTGTGAACTGCGAGGCCACCTGGCGGGCTTCGTCGAGAACAGTGTCGGGGAATGCTTCGGGGAGCCCAAACGCTTTGATGATCGAGAGGGTGTCGACGCCCGGTTGGCCGTGCGGCCCGAGCACCTCGGCAATCACGCCTTCGCCGCGCTCGTTCGGCGTCGGGAACCTCAGCATCTCGACGACGACTTTATCCTGCGGCTTCACGCCCTTCGCGCCGGGATCGCCGACCGAGATGCTGTGCGCGAACAAGGTGCCGTCGATGCGAACGAGGCCTTCACCATCGCGCTCGAAGTACGTGCCTACGAACGTTTTGGTCGCACGATTGAGAATGCGGACGATCTCGCCGGCGGCATCCTTCGTTTGCGTGGCCTGGCGGGTGATGCGAACGACGACTTCGTCACCGCTGCTGGCGTCGAGTGCCTTGCCTTCGCGGATGAAGAGGTCGGGCCGGGCGGTGCCGTCCACGATGTTCGGCCGCACGAAGCCGTTGCCCGAAGGCGAGCGGCGATAGATGCCTGTGGCCGTGCCGTGCGGGTCGGCGGCGCGAAGGGTGTTACTCGCGCCGAGCGCGAGGCGGCCTTCGCGAATCAGTTCGCGAACCGTCGTGCGGAACTCGGCGTAATCGTCGCTGGTGAGGCCGAGCCTCTTGGCGAGCACCTTCGGTTTGACCGGCGTATAGCTCGGCCTCGTGACGGCGAACACAATTCGGGTGATCAGTTCGGACATGCTCCAATCATGATAGGGAATCGATGCGGATGGCGAAGGCTCGACATTCCTCGGGCGATGCGGGAGCATTGCATCGCTGCGGTTCACATCGCCGATCCCATGCCGTGATGCACATTCGGGAACGCGAAGGAGTACAATGAGGGAGCCATGCCCCTTGTTCTCCCGCGATTCAACGAGAGGTGCATCATGTCGGTTCGAACTGCGGCCTTTGCCGCTCCCCTGGTTCTGCTGCTCGGAGCCGGATTGGCCTCGGCACAAAAGGGCGGAGGCCATCCTGGTGGCGGAGGCCATCCTGGTGGCAGAGGCCATCCTGGTGGCGGCGCTCATATGGGTGCCCCGCACGTTGGCGGTACTCCCCATTACGGTGGCGGGTACGGCTACCGCGGCGGCCTCAACAATACCGGCTACCGCGGCAACTACTACGGCGGAAGCGGCTTCGGCTATCCCTACTCCGGCGGCTTCGGTGGCTACCCCTACGGTGGCTACGGATACGGTGGCTACGGATATGGTGGATTGCCGCTCGGTTACGGAGCCGGTGGCCTGGGATACGGTTACGGTATGGGCAGTGGCTACTCCAACGGGTACCGCTCCTCCACTTCCGGCTACTACTCCGCAACCCCCGCCGTTCTCGGGGCTCGTCCGCTGCAACCGAGCTACCCCGCCGAGCCCGACTTGGGCTCCTCCGAACCCGCACCCGCCATCGTCACGCTCAACGTGCCCGTCGGGGCCACGATTTGGTTCGATGGAAAAGAGACGCCCATGATCGGAGGCGGTGCCGTCTTCACCTCGCCCGTGATGAAGCCCGGATCGAACGCCGTGCTGAACGTGAAGGCCCGCTGGAACGACAGCACCCGCGAGATGAACCTACCTTTGAAACCGGGCGACAAGATGACCGTCGACCTCCGCAATCAGTAAAACGGGTTCGACTCCCAAAAACGCACGGAGTTCGCTCCGTGCGTTTGGCGTTGGCCACTTCATCCTGGAGCCTCTATGCGAACTCTCCTCGCGGCAGTCGTCGTCCTTGCATTCACCTCCACAAGTCGGGCCGACTCACCGCAGTACCGCGTTCTCGCTCAAGACAACGGCCACGTTGCAATCGTCGGCAAGGACGGCAAGGTCGAGTGGGAAGTGGAGTGCAAGCACAACTCCCACGACATCCACCTGCTTCCGAACGGTAACCTCTTGCTCAACACCGGACCCGCGACCGTGACCGAGATGACGCCCAAGAAAGCCATCGTCTGGAAGTACGAGGCGAAGCCGAAGGACGGCTACAAGGGGCGGGTCGAGGTGCATTCGTTCCAGCGACTCGAAGACGGCAACACGATGGTCGCCGAGAGCGGCAATCGGCGAATCGTCGAGGTGAACGCGGACGGCAAGATCGTGAAGGAACTCGCCCTGACTGTGAAGAACCCCGACCCCCACCGCGACACCCGCTTGGTTCGCAAACTCGCGTCCGGCAACTACCTCGTCTGCCACGAAGGGGACGGCTGCGTGCGCGAATACGATCCCGCCGGCAAAGTGGTCTGGGAATACCAACTCGACCTTGCGGGCCGCCCGCGGTCGGGTGGCCACGGGCCCGAAGGGCACGGTACCGAGGTCTTCGGAGCCGTGCGACTCGCCAACGGCAACACCGTCATCGCGGGAGGCAACAACAATCGCGTCATCGAAGTGGATGCAAAGGGCAAGGTGGTCTGGAACCTCGAGCAAAAGGAGTTGCCGGGCATCACCCTGGCCTGGGTAACGACCCTGCAGGCGCTTCCCAACGGCAACTTGATCGTGGGCAACTGCCACGCCGGTCCCGACAATCCGCAACTCTTCGAAGTGACCCGCGAGAAGAAAGTGGTCTGGACTTTCAAGAACTTCACGGTGTTCGGTAACAGTTGTGCCGCGTCGCAAGTTCTCGACGTGAAGGGTGTCATTCGCTGAGGATTCTCGGCGTTTTTTGAAGGCCCAATTCCTCGGGTTACTGACAGTCAGGGAGGTTAAAGGCACCTGCGGGGAAGCCCCGAAACGCCCCACCTCTCCCCGCTGGGGAGAGGTCGCCATGCCGATGCGAATGCATCGGCATGGCGGGTGAGGGGTTTTTGCCTTCGAAGCCAGCCCCTCGCCCGGTTCGCGAACTGCATTCGCAGTTCGCGCACCAACCTCGCCCCAGCGGGGAGAGGGTC
>JAYTUG010000476.1:0-17727 GCA_043744695.1 Gemmataceae bacterium | reverse complement strand
GGGCCGGGTCGTTCGCACAACCCGGCCCCTTACGGGGCTCGGCTCGCCCTTCTACCCTACAATGCCCGAGCACCCTGGAGCCGGATCATGATTCACTTTGAAGGCGATCGACAGTTCGCACTGCCTCTTGCCAGCACGTTCCCGAAGCTCGCCGATGCCGCCTGGCTGGTCGGCTGTATCGCGGATGCGAAAGTCGCCGAAGCGACCGCGGATCGGGCCAGCTTCAAAATTAAACCGAAACTCTCGTTCGTGACGGGTAGCCTCGATGCCCTCATGGATGTGACCGCACGCGAACCGAGCAAGACCGTCGCCTTCAAGATTTTCACGAAGGCCATCGGCGCTTCGAGCACCGTGACCGCGACCTTGCACTTCTCCGAGTCGGAGTCTGGCGGCACGAAGATTCACTGGGTCGGCGAACTCGTGGAAGTAACGGGGCTCTTGAAAATGGTGCCGAAAGGCCTGCTCCAGGGCACCGCCGAGAAGGTGATTGAAGACGTGTGGAACGCGGTCGCGGCGAAACTGGCGACCTGAGCGGGTCGCCAGTTTCGTGGTCTCAGGATCAAGACATGGCCTTGACCCGGCTTGCGAGGCGAGCCGCCAACGGATGCCGCGACATCGCCTTATGCTGCTCCAGTCCGATCAGCACGAGCCGCTTTCCTTCGTGTTGGAAGCCGACTTCGAGCTGATGCAATTTCTCCATCGTGCTGTGATCGACGAGTTTGGCCGCCGACAGATCGAGGATCACTTCCTCGTGGCACTCACCGGCTTTCACGATCGCGCTCCGCAGCGTCAGCCAGTTCGAGAAGACTGCGGCCTGCTTCACGGCGACGACGATCGGGCCGGGCCCATTTCGTCGGGTCACTTCGATCTCAGGCCGGAAGAAGCCGGACAGCGGTGCCCCGTTAATAATGTGGATCAGTGCCTTCAAGGCGATGCCGGAAAGAACGCCGATGAGGAGGTCCGTCGAGAGCGTGACGATAATGGTGGTCACGAACACGAGCAGTTGTTCCGGCCCGATTTGATACGTGTGGAAAAATTCCTTGGGGGACGCGAGACGGAACCCGACGAAGACGAGCATGGCTCCGAGAGCCGCCAGCGGAATGATGTTGATGAGCATCGGCAAGAGCAGCACGAAGCCGAGCAGAAAGAGGCTGTGAAAGAAGTTCGCATACTTGGTGCGGGCACCGTTGTCGATGTTCGCCTTGCTCCGCACGATCTCGGAAATCATCGGCAGCGCCCCGACGGCGGCACACAGGGTATTCGCCGCACCGCAGGCGAGCAAATCCCGGTTCATATCCGTCTTCCGACGCCACGGATCGAGCATGTCGATCGCCTGGGCCGAGAGCAGCGACTCGATGCTGGCGATCACGCAGAACATGAAGATCGTCTTGAGCCCGACCAGCGTGAGCAGGGCCGAGAAATTCGGGAAGTGGAACGCGTTGGGTATCTCGACGGCCGGGTTCGCAAGAATGTTCGGCACCGAGACGAGGAACTTCGTCCCGCTCTCCTTGCCGAGCATTTCGAGGTTGAGCGCGATCCCGAGGGGGATGGCAATGGCCAGCACGATGAGCTGGGCGGGTATGGCGTTCAGGAACTTGACGCGGGCCTTGATGTAAGGGAAGGCGACCAGAATGCCGAGGCTCAGTAAGCCGATGGCCGCGATGGTGGGGTTCGCCTCCGAGAGCTTACCGGGAATCCGAGCGATCACTTCAATCGGCGAGAGGTCGGAAGCGAGGTTTGCAATTCCGAGCATGGGAAAGAGCGACTTCGCCATGATGGTGATGCCGATGGCCGCGAGCATGCCGTGAACAGGCGTGAGGGGTACGAGTTCACCGAGCGTGCCGGCCTTGAAAAAGCCCAGGAGCATTTGAAAGATGCCCGCCACGACGGCGCAACCGAGCGTGAGGTAGTAACCCGTCTCGAGTTGTTGCCGTTGGAGTTCCTTGGCGAGCGCGGCTTTCGTCTCCTCGGGCGGCGAGCCCTTCGCTTCAATCGCCGAGCGCGTTTCCGAAGGTAGTTCCGTCACGGCTTCCTTCCCCAGTGCCACGACGGCACCGGCCACCACGACGATCAGGCCCGCGGCCGGACCCTTGATCGTGAGCTGGGCACCGCTCAAGAACGTCGTGAGAATCCCACCGATCACCGCCGTCCAGATGCCCGCGATCGGCGGATACTCGCTCGCCTTCGCAATCCCCAAGCAGAGCGGCATCGCGATCAAAAAGACCAGGAAGCCGGAGAGCAGATCGAAGCGGATGTTCGGCAAAAACCCCGGTGTCAGCTTGGGCGTCGAGGCTTTTTCGATGGGATCGGCCACGGGGACGTACTCGTGCGGAGGGTGGGCGTGTTCACCTCCCTTCGCAAGGGTCGTGCCGCGTGAAGTGAACGGAAGTCGAAGGCGGAAAGTGTTGAGAATACGCGGGTTTCGAGGGAGTTGACCGCGCCCGTCGCACCAAAAATTGCTCGCTCAGGAATCTCTCTGGTCGTCTTCAGACCATACCGAGCGGGCGATACTAATGCCCAGTGTGCGTATCTTTGTCCGCAAACTGCCTCGCGTAATGCCTAATATGCGGGCAGCCTGCAGTTGGTTCCCACTCGTGTGCTGAAGTATTCGGACGACAACTTCACGCTCCATCCGTTCGAGGGCCTCGGCGTACAAGTTCTCGGAGCTCGTCGCGATCCGGCTACCGACGAATTCATCCCAATCGAAGCTGCCGCGGCCCGGCTCCGCGGGTCCCGTTTGTTCCCGAACGGTGGCCGGGAGAAAATCCGCAAGCAAGACCGAACCGCTCATCCGAAGCAGGGATTGCTTCAAGACGCTTTGTAACTGCCTCACGTTCCCGGGCCACGGATACGACTTCAGCACTTCCAGCGTGTCCGGGGAGATCTCGTGAACGGTCTTGCCGAGCTCCCGGCCGAAGCGGCGGACGTAGTGTTCGATCAGCAGGCTGATGTCGTCGCCGCGCTCGCGCAGCGGCGGCAGCTTGATCGTGAAGACGTTGAGCCGGAAGTAGAGGTCCTTGCGGAAGCGGCCATCCTCGGCCATCTTCTCGAGGTCCGCGTTGGTGGCGGCAATCACGCGCACATCGGTCTGAACCGTCTCGGTGCCGCCGACGCGCTCGAAGCGCTGCTCCTGGACGAGGCGGAGAATCTTGGCTTGCGTGAGCGGCGTCATCTCCCCGACTTCATCCAGGAAGATGGTGCCGCCGTGACACTGTTCGAACTTGCCGATGCGCTTGCGGTCGGCTCCGGTGAAGGCCCCGCGTTCGTGGCCGAAGAGTTCGCTTTCAAGAAGCGGCTCGGGAATCGCCGCACAGTTGATGGCGAGAAATGGCTTATCGGCACGCTTGGAGTGCTGGTAGATCGCACGGGCGACCAGTTCCTTTCCGGTGCCGCTCTCGCCGAGAATGAGGACGGTCACATCTTGGCGAGCGACGCGTCCGATGGCCTTGTAAACCTCCTGGACAGCAGGGCACCGTCCGATCAGGAGGTCGCCGCTCGTGGAGGGAGGTTCGACGCCGGCAATGGCGGCGGGCACCCGCATGAGCCGGCTCGATTGCACCGCCCGGTCGATGAGCGCCCGCAGTTCCGCCAATTCCAACGGCTTCAACAGGTACTCGTAAGCCCCTTCCTTGATGGCTTCGATGGCGAGGTCCGTGGTGCCGTGTCCCGTGATGAGGACCACGGGAATCCGAGCATCGATTTCGCGAATGCGCAGGAACGTAGCGAGGCCGGTCGCATCGGGGAGGTGGACGTCGAGCACGACGACATCGGGTCGTTCGCGCGCAACTTGAGCGACGGCTTCGGCCGCGGTCGTGGCCGTGCGGAGCACGATTTCTTCTCCGCGAAACGCACGCTGGAACGCGTGCTGAATCGCGGGCTCGTCGTCGACAATCAGGAGAGTGGGCATCGGAAGCTCGCTATTCATGCGGTGGGCAACTTTACGGAGAAGATCGCGCCGCCTTCAGCGCGGTTCGCAGCATCGATCGTGCCGCCGTGTTCCTCAACGATGCGCCGCGAGATCACCAGACCCAGACCCAGGCCCGTTTCTTTGTTGCTGACGAACGATTGGAAGAGCTTGGGCATGATCTCCCGAGCCACGCCCGGGCCGGTGTCCAGCACTTCGAGTTCCACGCGGTCGGCGAACCGGCGGACGCGCATCGTCAGAGCCCCGCCCGTGGGCATTGCATCGAGCGCGTTGAGGATCAAGTTCACGAGAACCTGTTGAATCTGGGAACCGTCGGCAGTGAACACGACCCCCTCGGGTGGAATCTCCAGGTGCGTGGTGACGCGGAGCTTATCGGCGCGGCCCCGCGTCAGCCCGATGACGGTCTCGACGATGGCTTTCAAATCGACGGGTCGGCGCTCGGGCTTCGGCGGCCGCGCGAAGTCGAGGAACGTTTGCAGCGTCCGCTCCATGCGGCGAATCTCGGCCTCGATAATGCGCAAATCCTCGACGGTGAGCCCGTTTTCTTCGTCTTCGAGTGCGGCCTGGGCGAGCATCTTGATCGAGGTCAGCGGGTTGCGGATTTCGTGCCCCACGCCGGCCGCGAGTTGCCCCACGGCCGCGAGTTGCTCGGCACGCAGCACTTCGCGCTCCCGCTCGTGGAGTTCCTGAACCACTTTCTCGATTCGCAGCGTGAGGTTGTCGATCTCCTCGTGCAGTTCGATGAGCAGGCCGTCGCCGGTGAGTACGATTTCGGGAGCCTTGGGGTCGAGCTTCCCGGCCGCGTCGCGAATTTGAACCTGGAGGCGATGGATCGTGCGGCTGAGCCCGCGGGCGACGCCGAACCCGAGGACGAGCCCCGCAATGCCGCCGAGCCCGGCGACGCCCGCCATGCCCCACGCCAATTGCCGCAGCACGCGCTCGTGTTCCTCCGTCGTTTCTTCCAGTCGCCGACCGTTGTAAAGCCGGAACTCCGCACAGGGCTTGAGAACGTCCGACTCCAGAAACAGCGTCGCCCTCTTGAGCGCTTCCTCGTGCAAGGCGCGATCGCGATTCCGCGGAGGCACCGCCCGCCAGAGTTTGAGGTAAGTCGCGAAGCCCTGCTCCAACTGCTCCGCCAGCCTCTTTTCCTCGGGCTCATCCGAGACCTTGTGAATCTCCGCCAGATGCACCCGCAGCCGGTCGTGCAACGGCGACACCTCCTCGATTCGCTTGTCTTCGAGCGTGATCACGTTGTTAATGCATTCTTCCATCTCGACGGCGGCGCGGCGACTCGCCACGTTCTCGCGCAACACTCGAGCAATCTGCGCTTGTTTGTTGAACAGCGACGCGGCCGTGAACACGCACAGCGCCACGAGGCAAATCGTGGCGAGGCTCATGGCTCGGTAGAACCGCCACCGCTGATCGAACATCGCGAACCCCTTGCAGCTTCCTTTTAGAATACCAGGATGCGGTGGCTTGCACCCCAAACGAGCGCGGCGATGGGTGTGCTTTTCGATTTTGGCACGGATGGTCTTTCCAGGCGAACCGGCGACGTACGTCGCCGGGTGCGCTGAAAAACCCGGCGACTTACGTCGCCGGTTCGCCAAAATCCAAAGCCACATCTGCTTGACACTTCTGGTCGCTGCCGGACCAGGTCGGTTGTCGACCGACCAGCGAAGCGGTGAGCTTTCGTCCTTGTTGAGGCGGGTACAATACGTGGGGGCGGAAAGAGCCGAAGGTCGCGGCACGGCACTTGCGTTGGCTTTCCTCACCCGTAGAACCAATCTGCCTCTCCTCAGCGAGTCCACTGGATATTGTGAACGAGCACCATTCTCAAAATCACGAACCGGGCAATTGCTCCCCAGCGGCCCGGCAGGATCGACTTCGCCATGCGATCGATCGTGCGGCGCACCTGCTCCCGGCTCAGGGTCCGATCACGGTCTTCATCCACCACAATACGCTGCACGCATTCGAGCATCTGCCGTTCCACGAGGCCGTGCGCCTGGGCGGCGAGACATTCGGGTGCGAGCCGTACCTCTCCGAGCCGCGCTATCGCGAGGCGCTGAATCGCGGGCGGATTCGCTTTGCGGATTTGCAAGCCGTGCTGGAACGCGAACTCTGCAATCGGCCCGTTGCATTCCCCGAAGTGCTCGGTCGCCGGGAAGACTTTCTGATTGCGATGCTGGAGTACCCGCACGCCTCGGGCTCGGCCGAGGAGCTGCGCTGGTTCGTGGCCGAGACGGACGCGCTGCGCAAAGTGCGGAGGGAAGCCTCGGCAGCCGCGCGAGCCAAACTCATCGCCGAATCGCGGCGCTGGGTTCTCCGCGACCTTCGCATTCACAGCGAGACCCACCGCAAGCTGCCGACCTGGGCTCCCGAGCTCTTTCGGAAATTTGGAGCCTCCCGCACGGAAGACTGGACGGAGGAAACCTGGGAAGCCTTCGCGCTCGAGACGCTCTGGCGGGTGTGCTGTGCCAGCGTGGCCGAGGTCGCATCGCCGCCGCCGGTCAATCGCCCGCTCGTTCGCCATCGCGATCTGCTCCTCCACACGCGGGGCATCGACATCGATCTGATGGTTCACGACGCTTTGATCCGCTTCACGGCGGCGTTCCTGGATCAAGGCGTCTCGCACTGGCCACTGCCCGAACGCGAGCGAGGCTACCTCGCCTCCTTTTGCTCGCTCTATCGCGGAGTCGGCCGCGCACCCAATGCTTGCTTCCGCGGTTTGCCCGCCGAGCTGGCCCGCATCCAAGACCAGAAGCTCGAACCGCTTCAAGTCGTCCAAGAGGCGTTCGAAGCGCTCGGCGTTCTCGAACCCGAATGGAACGCGTACCTCTCCGCGACACTCCTCGCGCTCCGCGGCTGGGGCGGCATGATTCGAGAAGTGGAGACGCGCGCCGACCGCGTGGCGAGGCCGATCCCCGCCGGGAGCCTGATCGAGTTCGTTGCCGTGCGTCTGGTGCTGGAGCGGTTTGCTCTGGCTCATGCGGTGAGCGAAGAAGGCATCGAGATCCGCTCGCTGGCCGAATTCCGCGACGTAATGCGCCGGGAGATTCAACCCGTGCAACCGGCCGGAATCGAGGAGCGAGCCTTCCCGATTTTCCTGCTCGCGCAAGTGCTCGGCTGGACGCCCGAGGAATTGCACCGACTGACGGCGGAGGAATGGGCGGGCCTGACGGGCGAAGTGGAAGCGTTCAACAGTCTGGAACGGCGTCGCGTCTTTCACTTGGCCTACGAGCGCCGCTTCCGCAAGCAAACATTGGACGCACTCGCGCTGCACGACCGGAAGCGCCCCATCTCGATCCCGCGATTCCAGGCCATCACCTGCCTGGACGAGCGCGAAGAGTCGTTTCGAAGGCACATGGAAGAGGTGGCTCCGGACTGCCAGACGTTCGGAGCCGCTGGGTTCTTCGCCGTGCCGATGTACTACCGCGGCTCGACCGATGCCCACTTCGTTCCCCTCTGCCCGATCGTGATGGTGCCGAAGCACTGGGTCGAAGAGCAGGCCGAGGAACGAGAGGAAGCCGCCCAGCGCCGGCTGCGGCGCACGCAGCGCGTGCTCGGCACGGCGGCGCATCAGGCCCACGTTGGCACCCGTACCTTCGCCCTCGGAGCTATTCTCACCGCTACCGTTGGCGTGCTCGCTTCGATCCCGCTCGTGTTCCGCATCCTGTTCCCGCGGCTCACGGGTCGGGCTCGGCGGCGGTTCGGACGCTTCGTCCAGCACACTCCCCGAGTACGACTGCGGCTCGAACGCACTTCGGCTTGCGAGCCCGGGCCCCAGAACGGCAACCTCGGATTCACGCTCGAAGAAATGGTCAACATGGCCGAGCGGTTGCTCCGCGACATTGGGCTAACCAGCGGGTTCGCGCGGATCGTACTCTCCATCGGGCACGGCTCGAACAGCTTGAACAACCCGCATAAATCCGCCTACGATTGCGGGGCGTGCGGCGGCAGCCCCGGGGCACCGAACGGTCGCGCTTCGGCTCAGATCCTCAACGATGGCCGCGTTCGCCGCCTGCTCGCGGAGAAGGGAATCGCCGTACCCGACGACACCTGGTTCGTCGGCGGCTTCCACAACACCTGCGACGACTCCGTGACGTTTTACGACCGCGATCGCCTTCCCGAATCGCAGCGTGCGGAGTTCGCCCGCGTCCAAGCCGACATCGAGGAAGCCTGCGATCGCAATGCTCACGAGCGATGCCGGCGATTCATGTCCGCCCCGCTGACGCTGACTCCCGCGGAAGCGCGGAGGCACGTGGAAGCTCGAAGCGAGGATCTGGCGCAAACGCGGCCCGAACTCGGGCACGCCACCAACGCCTTGTGCCACGTCGGCCGGCGCGAACGCACCCGCGGGCTCTACTTCGATCGTCGCATGTTCCTCACGGAGTACGACCCCACGCAGGACGACGAGAAGGGAACCATCCTGGCCCGCACCATGGCGGCCGTCTTCCCCGTGTGCGGCGGCATCAACCTCGAATACTACTTCTCCCACGTCGATTCGCCCGGCTACGGCTGCGCCAGCAAACTGCCCCACAACATCACCTCGCTGCTCGGCGTGATGGATGGCGCGATGAGCGACCTCCGCACCGGGCTGCCCTGGCAGATGACGGAAATTCACGAGCCGGTTCGGCTGCTCATCATTTGCGAGACGACGCCCGAGATCATGTTCCACATCCTGGCGAACAACGCGCTAGGCCGCTCGATGACCGAGAACGGCTGGGTGCAGTTGGCCGTGCAGGACCCGCACACGAACGCGATCCGCGTTTACGAAGACGGCGAGTTCCGTCCCTACGAGGTGCAGGCGGATCGCTTGCCGTCCGCGCCGTCCTCGATGGAATGGTATCGCGGCTGGCGCGACCACCTGGAATTCGCGGAGATCGGGAAGTAATTGCCTTGCCGCTTGCGGCTTCGCGATTGCGGATGGAAAGCAATCGCCAAGCCGCGAAGGGCTCCCACGAGAGTACGATGGCGACGACCGAACAGATCATGGTGATGCTGGAACTGCTTGTCGTGGCGGCGCCGCTGGTGCTCGTCGCGCTGCTCGGCATTCCCTCGTTGCTCGGTTCCAAACTCACTGAGGAATCGACCGCCAAAGCTTGCCGCATCGCCATCGGCGTGGGCCTGCTCTGCTGCCTCGGCGTATTCGGCCTGATGCTGTTCACCGGTACCCGACACGCCGTACTCGATCTCGGCAACTGGGTCGCGATCGACGACGGTGCCCGGGGCCACGGCCCGCACTTCGCCGTGAAGTTCGAGTTCGATCGCCTCTCCGTTCCGCTGGCGATTCTCTCCTACGTACTCTGCGGAACCATCTCCGGGTTCGCCGCCAAGTACATGCACCGCGAGCCGGGGTTCAACCGCTTCTTCGTACTCTTCGCCGTCTTCCTGGCCGGCATGGTGATCACGTCGCTGGCGGACACGATCGAGACGATGTTCACGGGTTGGGAACTGGTCGGGCTTTCGAGCGCTCTGTTGATCGCGTTCTTCCAGGAACGGCCGGCCCCGCCGATGAACGGCCTGCGCGTCTGGATCGTCTACCGCGTGTCGGATGCCGCACTGTTGCTCGCGGCAGTCGTGCTGCACCACATGACCGGCGGCGGCGATTTCGATGCCTTCATGGGAACGACGGCCTGGCCTTACGGGCACTCGCTGCTGAACCCCACGGAAGCCCTCGCGGTTGGGCTACTACTGCTCGTGGCGGCTGCGGGGAAATCCGCACTCGTGCCCTTCTCGGGCTGGCTGCCGCGCGCCATGGAAGGCCCGACTCCCTCCAGCGCCGTCTTCTACGGTGCGCTCTCGGTTCACCTCGGCGCCTTCCTCTTACTGCGGCTCAGCCCGCTGATCGCGATCTCGATGTGGCTCGCCCTCGCGATCGTCGCCCTGGGGCTCATCACGGCACTCTACGCCTACCTCGTGGGCACCGTGCAGACGGACATCAAGTCGGCCCTCTCGTTCGCTTCGCTCGCACAAGTGGGCGTGATCGTGGCCGAGATCGGCCTCGGGCACTGGATCCCGTTCCTGTGGTACATCGCGCTGTTCCACTTGATCGGGCACGCGTTCCTGCGAACGCTTCAGTTCGTGCGGGCTCCGACGTTCCTCCAAGACACGCGGCTTTTGGAAAACGCGATTGGGGAACGGCTCCCGCAGCCGCCGGGCCTGTTGAAGTTCGCGAACCCGCGCACCCGTGCCTGGCTCTACCGCTTTGCCTTGGAACGCGGCTACCTCGACGCATACTTAAACGACATCGTCGCGCGGCCGTTCGCGCGGCTCTTCAAGTTCTTCGACCGGATGGAACGCCGCTGGGCGAACTTCCTGGCGGGCTCCAAAACGAACGTCTCGAACGCGGCGACGAGCCCCGAGAAAGTGGGGCCGCACGCATGACGCTGTTCTCGTTACCGTGGCTCGAAATCGCGATTCTCCTCCCGTTCGCCGGCGCGATCGGCGTGGCGATGCAGCGCACGCACGACGGTGCGTATCGCTGGTGCGTTGGGTTCACCGGTACCGCGTTCGGTGCCTGCGCGCTGGCGTGCTTCGGCTTCTACTCGGGGCTGACGCCCGCGAACGGCGGCTCGGGCAGTCTGTTCGAACTCACGGGCCACCGCATCTTCGTTCTCGATGAACTGAGCGCGCCGCTCCTGCCGCTCGCCGCGCTGCTGCACTTCCTCACGTCGCTCTCGACCGCGCGAACGAAGATGGCGCGATTCTCGTTCGGCGCGACGCTGGCCGACGAATCGCTGCGGCTCGCACTCTTCGCCTGCTCCGATCCCTGGCCGCTCGTCATTCTCCTCTCGTTGGGCGCGGTGACTCCCTTTCTGGAGATGCGTCGCCGCGGTTCGCCCACGCGCGTTTACGCCTTACACATGGGCCTATTCGTGGTGTTGCTCGCGGCGGGTTGGGCCTGCGTGGACGGCTCGCTGCCGGGCGGCCGCGAGGTCGGGTCCGCACTCCTGCTCGCAGCCGTCCTCCTGCGTTGCGGAGCGTTTCCCGTCCACATTTGGGTGACGGACCTTTTTGAGAATTGCTCGTTCGGTTCGGCGCTGTTGTTCGCCACGCCGATAGCCGGGGTGTATGCCGCGGTGCGGCTCGTGCTGCCGATTGCTCCAGACTGGGTGCTTCAGAGCCTCGGGATCGTCTCGCTGTTCACAGCACTGTATTCGGCGGGCATGGCCACGATCCAGCGCGATGCCCGCCGCTTCTTCGCGTTCTTGTTCCTCAGCCACGCTTCGCTCGTACTCGTCGGGCTCGAACTGCACACCTCGGTGAGTCTGACTGGTGCCTTGGCCCTGTGGTTCTCGGTGGCGCTTTCGCTCAGCGGCCTGGGCCTCACACTGCGAGCCATTGAGGCTCGCATCGGCCGGCTCACCCTCGACCGCTTCCACGGCCTTTACGAGCATTCGCCCTCACTCGCCGTGTGCTTCATGCTCACGGGTCTGGCCAGCGTCGGCTTCCCCGGCACCCTCGGTTACATCGCCACCGATTTGCTGGTTGAAGGTGCGATCGAGGCGAACCTCGCGCTCGGCGTCATCGTCGTCGTCACGTCGGCACTGAACAGCATCGCGATCGTACGGGTCTACTTCCTGATCTTCACCGGTGCCCGCCACACCTCCGCGGTGTCGCTGTCGATCACGGGGCGCGAACGGTTCGCGGTGCTCGTGCTCGCGGGGTTGATCATCGGCGGTGGGCTCGTCCCTCAGCCTCACGTCGCCTCGCGGCACCGCGCGGCCGAGGCGCTCCTCTCGCAGCGCGACGCCGCGGCCGGCATCCCAGCGGGCAGTCACGTGCACTGAGCCCTGGGGCTTTCCTGCAGAACCGCTCACCGATTAGCCGCGACGCACAGTCGGCGGAACGGGTCGCGACATCGACGGATGCTCTCGCGCTCCGCTCCGCCGACAACGCGGCGTCATGGGAATCTCGACTCCAGACTACTTCTTGCTTTCTAACAACAGCGCGGTGGTGGCCCAGCCGCTGGTGGCGACCGAGATGAACTGATCCTTCCCGTGCGGGAAGCCGCTCTCGTAATACGGCTGGAACGGCTTCGAGCGGGAGCCAATGTACCACGAGCCATCCGTATTTTGATGCTTCACGAGGAACGCGACGCCGCGTGAGTACGACGGGTGATCGGTGGGTAAGCCGCCCGCCTGATGCAGTGCGACCAGAGCCGACCCAGTGGCGTAAGCGTCCTCTTCCATCGTGTCAAGTTGCGACCAGCCGCCGTCGGTCCGCTGCGTTTTGAGTAGTTCCCATGCGGCGGCCGCGATCTCTTTTTCGTCCGCGCCGACTTCCTTCAAGGCGAAGAGCCGGAAGACGCGATCCTCGGTGTCCTTGGCTTTCGACTTGAGCAACCAGGTGCGAGCGGCCTCGACTCGCTTCGCGCCGCGTTCCTTCTGGTCCTTCGTGCCCCAATGGCGGAGGCCGCGGAGCGCGAGGTACGTCGGGGTGAAGTCGCTGGCCTCGGAGGGCGGGCGGTTCGAAACGGTTCGCCAGTGGTCCCGATCGGCTTGCGTCTTCAAGAGATACTCGACGACGGCCTCGGTGTTTTCGTCCGGCTTGTAGCCGCCGAGTTCGAGGGTGAGGATCGCATAGCCCGCGGTGTCGACCGCGCCGCCGGTGCCTTCGCCCTTCTTAAACTTGTCGCGATTCGAGGCGATGAACGCCGCGACGTGGTCGGTCTGCGTCTTGAAGATTTCCGCGGGTACCTCGAAGCCGCGAGCCTTAGCCGTGGCGAACGCCATCATTGGAAAGGCTTGATTGTGGCATGCGAAGCACGTCTTCTGTTCGGCATGTCCCTCGGCCGCCTGCACGAGCAACGGCAGCGATTGCCGGATCGCGGCGAGAGCCGTCTCGGCCTTCATCCGCGGTGCGGGTGCAGGCGGGAGCACGAACGATGCGGAGAGTGTGAGCGCGAACATGGCGGACATGGCGAACTCCAGGAACTCACCACAAAGGCACAAAGCTCACACGAAGCAACATAAAGCAAGAATGAATGAATGGAATTCCGCTTTGTCTTCTTCGCGTTTCTCTGTGTGACCTTTGTGCCTTTGTGGTGAAGAGGGGTATGGTCAACCCATCCGTTTGTCGTGCTTTGGCCGAGAAGATTGCCTTAATTCTACGCCGGTTGTTCGACCTTGCCCACGGGCAGGCAGATGGTCACCTTGGTTCCGTGGCCCGGCTCGCTCAGTACGTCGATGGTGCCGCCGTGAGCCAGGATCACCTTGCGGGCCGTCGGAAGCCCGAGCCCCGTGCCGTTCTTCTTCGTCGTGTGGAATGGTCGAAAGATCTTTCCGATCATCTCGGCGGTCATGCCGCAGCCGGTGTCGATCACGTCGAGGCACACGCGATCGGCTTCAGCGCGACCCAGCAACGAGAGCGTGCCGCCGTCGGGCATCGCCTGCTCGGCATTCAACATGAGGTTCAAGAGTGCTTGGGCGAACGTGTCGCGGTCGAGGCGCACGAGTGGCAGGTCCGGTGCGGCGAACCAATTGATCTCGATGCCGCGCTGCCGGGCCGTCGGCGTGAGGAAATCGATCATGCGCTCCACGACTACGCCCAGCGGCGTCGGCACGAGTATCAATTCGTGTACCCGTGCGAAGCGGAGGAAATCGTTGGAGAGTTCGAGGAGCTTGACGCACTCTTCGGAGAGCCGCGTGATGCGCTCGAAGGCTCGACGTTCGCGCTGATTCTCCGGCGTCTCAAAATCTTCCGCCAGCAGTTGCAAGTTGAGCGAGAGCGTGCCGAGGTGGTTCTTGATGTCGTGGATGAAGCCGCCGGCCATCTCGGCCAGTTCGGTGTATTGCTCGAGGCTCGGGGCGGGCAACTCCGGCATGATTCAGTTCCACAATTCGAGCACGCTCCGGTGATCGGAGAGATCGGCGAAGACGCGATCGGGCCGGCACGCGGCCAGTTCCTCGACCGGATGCCACCCGGTGGCCACGGCCACGACCTTCGCTCCGATGACGCGGGCACATTGCACGTCGAGCGGGGTGTCGCCGATCACCCACACCTCCGCGGGATCGACTTCGCGACCCACGTGAGTTTGCACTTCGCGCAAGGCCATGCGGGCGACATCGTCGCGGTCGAAGTGTTCGTCGCCGAAGCCGCCGCAGGTGAAGTAATCCCACAGGCCGAAGTGACCGAGTTTCACGCGAGCCCCGACGCGGATGTTCCCGGTGAGCAGGCCGAGTACCGCGTCCTCGCGATCCTTGAGCGCCGCGAGCAATTCGTTTACGCCGGGCAGCACCAGCCCGCCGCGCGCACCTAAGCTGAGTGGCAGGTTCGCGAGGTACGCTTCCTGTAGCTTCGTTCGGTTGGCGAGGGTTTGTTCTAACCCGTGAACGCGGAGCAGATCGCGGGCGATCGCGATGTCCGTGCGCCCGCTGTACGGCACCTCGTCCTTGATCTCAGTGAGGCCGAAGGCCGTGCGCAAGGCACCTTCCATCGCATCTTTCCCGGCACCTCCGGAACGTATGAGCGTGCCATCGATATCGAACAGAATGATCGGCATCTCGCTAATATAGCGAAGCGCATCCCGGAGCCCCACCATGCGACTTCTCGCGATCGGCGACATTCACGGCTGCCTGCTTCAACTCAACGATCTGCTGGACGTCGTGAAGCCGACGGCCAAGGATCGGGTGGTCTTGCTGGGCGATTACGTCGATCGCGGGCCCGATAGCCGAGGCGTGTTGAACCGCATCATCGAGTTGAAGCGGAGCGGGATGAACCTCGTCTGCCTTCGCGGCAATCACGAAGTGATGATGCTCGCGGCGCGCGAGGGGCAAGGCGACTACAAGATGTGGTGCAGCGTCGGCGGCGTGCAGACGCTTGGCTCCTACGGCACCGCCCCCGGCCGCTCGGGCACGCTTGCCGACGTACCCTACGAACACTGGTGCTTCTTAAAGGACGAGCTACACGATTTTCACGAGACTGAGAATCGCATCTTCGTCCATGCGGGAGTCGCCCCCAGTCTGCCCCTCGAAGCACAAGTTGGAGACTGGCTCCACTGGGAGTTCTTGAGAGAGGAAATGAAACACTGCTCCGGTAAGACTGTGATCTGCGGGCACACGTCGCAAAGGAGTGGGGACGTGAAGGTCGTGCCCGGTGCCGTCTGCATCGACACCTTTGTCTATGGAGGCGGTTGGCTCACTTGCATGGATGCGAGTACAGGCAAGTTCTGGCAGGTGAACTTCATGGGCAAGTCGCGCGAAGGTCAGGTCGAATTTCAGTGAGCGTCCGCCGCTTGCGGCTTCGCGATGCGCGACCCTTTCCAATCGCGAAGCCGCGAGCGGCTTGCAACGTTACCGACGGGTCGAAGATTATTCTCGATTCAAGATCGCGAGCGTGGCCGCGTGCAACTTCCCATTAGTGGCCAGCACGTCCGGCGTCGCGGTGGTCGGGGTGCCTTTCCAATCGGTGAAGGTGCCGCCGGCTTCTTCCACGATGGCCTTCAATGCCGCCACGTCCCACTCGTGAACGCCGTGTTCGAGCATGAGATCGGCGGCACCCTCCGCCACCAGTACGAAGCCGTAGAAGTCGCCGAAGCCGCGCTGGCGTTGCGTCTTCGACACCAGTTCGAGAAACGTCTTCTCGCGGCCCGCACTCTGGAACCAGCGGATGCTCGAATAGCACATCAGCGACTCGGAGAGTTTGTCTTCCTTCGAGACCTGAATGCGGCGATCGCCGACGTACGCTCCGTCGCCGCGGAGTGCCCGGTACATCTGGTCGAACACGGGAATGTAGGCGATGCCGCCGATCTGCTCGCCCCGGTATTCGAGTCCGATGAGCGTGGCCCAGATCGGAATGTGTCGCACGAACGAGCGAGTGCCGTCGATGGGGTCGATGACCCATCGGAAGCCGGACCCGCCGGGTTGGTCGCCGAACTCTTCGCCGAGGAAGCCGTCGTCGGGGAAGTGCTGCGCCACCAGTTGGCGAATGAGTTGCTCGGCCCGTTTGTCCGCGATCGTGACGGGGCTGTTGTCCGCTTTCTTCTCGACGTCGAAGGTGGTTTCGTAGAAGCCGCGAGCGAGTTCGCCGGCCTTGCGGGCGGCTTCCATGGCCAGTTCGTATCGCGTTCGCCAAGCCGGGTTCATAGGAGCCTCGCCAGGAAATGGGATGCAGTGTTTTTATAGGAAGGCTGGACCCGCGACCCGTCGAGCCGTGGCTCGCTCGTCTTGGCATGGTTCGCCGGTTGGGATACCCTGAACGTGTTCGGCCCGGTGCCTCCCGCTCGAGGTTCGCGATGTTCTCTCTGGTTCTCTTCGCCCAGAACAAACCGGCGGGTTCGCCGTTCGATCGCCCGGAGATCATTTGGGGCTCCGTGGGCTTGGCTGCGGCACTGCTCGTGGGAGCGCTGGTAATTACCATCGTGGATAAGTGGCGTCGCCGGGCCGCGATGGAAGAACGCGAAGCCGGATTGGAATTGACGGACTTCCGAGCGATGTACGAGAGTGGAGAAATTACCGAAGCCGAGTACAATCGGCTCCGTTTGCGAGTGGCCAACCGCGTGAAGAACCCGGCTGCGATCGTCTTGGCGGTGCCAGCGACGGAGCCCAACTCGCCCGCGAATTTTCAGGCTCCGCTGGTGCCGGGGCCGTTCCCGCCCGGCTATTTCGACGATCCCCCCACGAGTCCGCCGACGAATTCCCCGCCTCCGGGAGCGCCCGGAGGAACCTCGCCGTCCGCATGATTTCCCCATTCGCCCTTGCACTTAGAACCGTCAGGGCCGGGCCGTTGCGGCAAGCGGATTGCGCGAGTTCTGCGGAACCCGTGATGAACTGGAAACGAGCGGCGGTATGATTGGCTGAAGACGGGGCTCGGACTCGTCGCAATCTTCCCCGCGGGCCCGGAACCCGCGGCGAACCGATCGAGCACCGCGTGTGTGAGGGCACGCGGACCGCACGAACGGCCGTAGTTGTAAAAACTGCCCGCACTCACGACTCAGCTTCGGGAGCCCGAATGGCTGACCGCACCACCGGCGACACTGGCGGCCGCAAGCCGCCCGGCACGGCCGGACGCAATCGCAACGCCTACTGCTCCTTCTGCCGCCGCTCGCACCGAGATGTCGGGCCGCTCGTGGAAGGTCCTAGCGACGTCTATATCTGCGGCGAGTGCATCGAACTCTGCCAGTCCATCATCGACCAGGAAAAGAAACGACGCGGCGGACCCAAGCAGTCCACGTCCAACATTCCCGCCCCGCGCTCCATCAAGGAACGCCTCGATCAGTACGTCATCGGCCAGCAGCGCGCCAAGAAGGTGCTCTCCGTCGCCGTTCACAACCACTACAAGCGGCTGAGCCTCGGCGGCGGTGCCCGCGAAGTCGAAGTGGAAAAGAGCAACATTCTGCTCATCGGGCCGACCGGTAGCGGCAAGACGCTCCTCGCCCGCACGCTCGCCAAGGTGCTCGACGTGCCCTTCGCCATCGGCGACGCCACGACCCTCACCGAAGCCGGCTACGTGGGCGAAGACGTCGAGAACCTCATCCTGAAGTTGCTCCACGCGGCCGACTTCGACGTGGAAGCGGCCCAGCGCGGCATCATCTACATCGACGAAATCGACAAGATCGCCAAGACCAGCCAGAACGTCTCGATCACCCGCGACGTGTCCGGCGAAGGCGTTCAACAAGCCCTGCTCAAGATGCTCGAAGGGACCGTGTCCAACGTGCCTCCGCAGGGCGGCCGCAAGCACCCCGAGCAGCAGTACATACAAGTCGATACGTCGAACATCCTGTTCATCTGCGGTGGAACGTTCGTGGGTATCGACGACATCATCAGCCGTCGGCTCGGCCGCAAGTCGATCGGGTTCGGTGC
>JAYTUG010000475.1:0-4517 GCA_043744695.1 Gemmataceae bacterium | reverse complement strand
GGGCGTAGAACGCCGCGAAGAGTTTGCCGCCATCCGTTTCCATTTTGTCGACGGGGCCCATGCCGGTCAGGATCATCGCGGCGTTGAGGAACCCGTCGATCCAGGGAACGCCGCCGAAGTAGTGGTAGCCGAGCGTGCCGATGCCGAGCGAGAAGGCGATGATGGCGATCGTGGCGAGGAAGTTCCGCCCGAGCCGGTAGAAGAAATGCGCCGTGGAAGCGAGCGGCGCTCCCTTGCGTTCGAGGTGCGAGAGCCAGAACATGAGCGATCTCCCATCTTAGTTCGAGGCGAGGAGTTCCAGAGGATGCCGAGCAATGCGACCCGTGAGGTCGCGGATTTGATGGCGGCACGAGGTGCCGGTGGCGACGACGGTCGCGGTCGGCTCGGCCTTCAAAGCCGGGATGAGTGCCAGGTTCGCGATCGCCACGCTGACGTCGTAGTGTTCCTTCTCGTAGCCGAAGGATCCGGCCATGCCGCAGCAACCGGCGTCGAGAACCGTCACGTCCAGGCCTGGTGCGAGCTTCAGAGCATCGACGGATCCTTGAACGCCGACGAGTGCCTTCTGATGGCAGTGGCCATGGAACAGAACGCGGCCACCCTTTTGGGAAAGGTCCAGTGACAACGCGCTGTCGCGAACCTGCCGTGCGAGCCACCCCTCGGCGAGTTCGCTCGCGGCGGCAACCCGCTTTGCGGCTGCACCAGGCACCAAGTCGGGCCACTCATCCGCGAGCGTGAGCAAGCAACTCGGTTCCAGACCGAGGATGGGCACTCCCGCAGCCGCGAAGCGGTCGAGCTTCCCGATCCCCTCTCTGGCGAGAAGCCGGGCTTCGGTGAGGAACCCTTTCGAGATCATCGCACGGCCGCAGCAGATGCCCGCGAGTTCCACTTTGAACCCGGCCCGTTCGAGGAGCGTCACGGCGGCCCGTCCGATCCGCGGTTCCTGGAACGTCGTGAAGCAATCGTCGAGAAGTACGACGCGGTTCGCCGTTTCCGGCTTCGCGATCTGGCGCCTCGGAAACCAGTTCCTCAAGTGATCCCGGTGAAGCTCCGGTAAACTCCTCCGTCGGTCGAACCCCGCCATGCTCTCCATCGCGCGGCGAACCCAAGGCCGCCGGGCCAACCAGTTCCCGAATCCCGCCCACTTCGCGCCGAGCGGTGAGAGTGTGTGGACGTTCTTCACGAGCAGGTGCCCGAGCGGCCTCATCCGCTTCGAGTAATACGCCTGAAGGAACTCGGCCTTCAGCTTGGCCATGTCCACGTTGCTGGGGCACTCGCTCTTGCACGCCTTACAGGAGAGGCACAGGTCCATCACCTCCGCCACCCAGCGGTTGGAATCGTTCGCTGTGTCGTTGCCGATCGCCGCCATACGCAAGGCATTGGCCCGAGCGCGGGTCGTGTCCTTCTCGTCCCTCGTGGCGCGGTAGCTCGGGCACATTGCACCGCCCTGCGTCTTACGGCAGACCCCGACCCCGTTGCAGAGTTCGATGCTGCGGAAGTAGCCGCCTTGTGCGGTGTAGTCGAATGCAGTCGGAACCTCGGGCAGCGCTCGGCCAGGCGGCACGCGGAAGTTCTCTTCCATCGCCGGGCCATCGACGACCTTGCCGGGATTCAGCACGTTCGCGGGGTCGAAGCCGCGTTTCACCTGTCGGAAGGCCTCGTACATGGCGGGGCCGAACATCTTGCGGTTCGACTCGCTTCGCACCATGCCGTCGCCGTGTTCGCCACTCAGGCTTCCGCCGAAGGTGAGAACGAGATCCGTGATGTCGTTCATGATCGCACGCATCTTGCGGACGTCGCTCGTGTCGTGGAGGTTGAGCACGGGTCGGATGTGCAGGCAACCGACCGAGGCGTGACCGTAGAAGGCCCCGTCCGTGCCGTGCTTCCGAAGCGTTTCCCGGAAGCGAGCGGTGAACTCGGGCAGGCGTTCCGGCGCGACCGCACAATCTTCCACGAACGTGACCGGCTTGCGGTCGCCCACCATCCCAAAGAGCAACGGCAGCGCGGATTCGCGCAGGCTCCAGAGCGGATCGCGCGTGGCGGCATCGAGTGCGGGTACGGCGGTGATTAGCCCGGGGATGCCCCGAAGTCGGCGTTCCAATTCGTGGACGCGGTACGAGACGTCGGCCGGGTCGTCGGAACTGAACTCGACCATGAACAGGGCTTCGGGCCGGCCGCGGATCGCCGCCATCGTGTTCTTCAAGGAACGTTGCTCGCGGGCCAGATCGAGGAGCATGCGGTCCATCAACTCGACGGCGGAAGGGCCGAGTTCGAGGCACGCGGCGAGAGCATCGAGCGCTGCGGCGAGGGAGTCGAACTGCGGCAACAGCAACCCGCGGTGCTTCGGCCTCGGGATCAGGTCCAACTCGGCTTCGGCCACCAACGCGAGCGTGCCTTCGGAACCGACGAGGAGGGGAACGAGAGAATGCGAATCGTTCGCCAGCGCGAGCAAATTGTAGCCGCTCACCTTCCGCTGAATCTTCGGCGTGCGTGCCCGAATTTCGACTTCGTTCTCGCGAACGGCACGGTTCGCCGCGCGATGAGCATCGCCTTCGCGCGTCCGCAGTTCGAGCTTGCGTTCGTGCTCGGCCGCGGTCAGCTTCCCAAAGTCGGCCACGGAGCCATCGGACAGAACGGCCTTCAGCGAGTGGACGTGATCGACGGTGCGGCCATTCACGATTGAGCGCGAGCCGGCGGAATTGTTGCCGATCATACCGCCGAGCGTGGCGCGGCTGGCCGTGGCGACCTCGGGGCCGAACATCAGGCCGAACGGAGCCACCTCGCGGTTCAAGTGTTCGAGCACGACGCCGGGTTGAACGCGGACCCGGCGACCGGAGACATCCACGGGGCCGATGCGGTTCAGATACTTGGAGCAATCGATGACGACGCCCGGTCCGATGGCCTGCCCCGAGAGGCTGGTACCCGCGCCGCGTGCCGTGATCGGGATGCCGAGTTCCGAGGCGATTTGAACCGTGACGGTGAGATCGTCGATGTTTTTGGGAACGACGACGCCGAGGGGTTGAACGAGGTAGTGGCTCGCATCGGTGGAGTAGAGGCGGCGCGAGGTGTCGTCGAAGCGGACCTCGCCGGCCACGTGGCGACGCAGGTAGCGGACGAGCGAATCTCGGCGAACGGCGGCGAAGTCCATGCCTTCGTGTATACCGGGAAGCGTGCGAATGGGTCAGAGTGGATCGAAACTCGCGGGGAAGCATGACCTGCTCCCCCTTCTGTTTTTCGTTCGGGCCATGCGCTCGAATTCGCCTCCAATTCAAGCGTTTCGGCTGGCCACTTCTGGATCGTGCTGGCCGTGCGCGATCGCCGAATCGGCGTAACGTGTTGCATGTGTGCAACCTCCATGCTTGTCGCGCATGACCAGACGGGCCATGCGCGTTCGAGGGGCCTCTCGAAGTGAAACCTGCCGCAACTCAGAGCTTTGCTTCCACTTCCCCGGATGTCCAGTCGGTTCTGAGTTGTTGGCCGGGTATGACCAGTTTCCTTGGGGGGGTCACGCAGCCAGTTCCCAGTAAGCCTTCCACTGTGGCTTGGGGCACACCGTCTTACTTAAAGTGGGCTCCGCCCACCGCCCTGTAACGAGAAGAAAAGAGGCACTCGCCGGCTTGTTCTTTCATCTTGGCGGCGAGTTGTTGAGCTTGGGTTTCCTGTTCGGCGGTAAGTGTCGCGAGCATCTAGGGTTCCTCCCGGGGCGAGTGATATTGTTGACGATACTCTAAAAGGCGTCGAAGTGAACAAAAGATCCACCAACTTTCGAGCTGCTTACCCGGCGCGACTCCGATCGATGGATTCTGTGAAAAACTTTCAGATCCTCGTGTTACCATTGATGCCATGTCCGATTTCCCGTCCACTTCGGTTCGTACTCCGACCGACCCCGATGAACCCGACCGCACCGGCCGGCACGAAGGCACGATCACGCCCGCGCTGTTCTCCTCGGGGGACGCCGTCGAGGCCGGCACCATCATTGCCGGCAAGTACAAGCTCCTCGAATCGATCGGCGAAGGCGGCATGGGTGCCGTCTGGATGGCGCAGCAAATCGAACCCGTCAAGCGGCTCGTCGCCATCAAGCTCATCAAGGCCGGGATGGAATCGAAGTCCGTGATCGCGCGGTTCGAAGCGGAACGGCAAGCGCTCTCGATGATGGACCACCCGAACATCGCCCGCGTGTTCGATGTCGGTGCCACGAGTACCGGCCGTCCTTTCCTGGTCATGGAACTGGTGAAGGGCACGCCGATCACCGAGTTCTGCGACCGGCGTAAAATGACGCCGCGCGAGCGCCTCGAACTCTTCGTTCCCGTTTGCCAGGCGATCCAGCACGCCCATCAGAAGGGCATCATCCACCGCGACATCAAGCCCTCGAACGTACTCGTCGCGGTTCACGACGACAAGCCGGTGCCAAAGGTGATCGACTTCGGCGTGGCCAAGGCGACCGGCTCGGCGCTCACCGAGAAGACGCTGCACACCGGCTTCGAACAAGTCGTCGGCACTCCGGCCTACATGAGCCCCGA
>JAYTUG010000474.1:0-4530 GCA_043744695.1 Gemmataceae bacterium | reverse complement strand
CGTTCCGCCGCCAGGGCCTGACCGACTTCCTTCAACTTCTCGATTTGGCGGGCGAGTGCGTCTTCGCGTTCCGCCGTGATCGCGGCTTGCCGTTCGACTTCCGCCGCACGCACTTCAACATCTTGATGCAGTGCAGCGATCTGCGATTCCGCCGCGAATCGAGACGTGTCGGTGGACGCGAGAACTTGCTCGGCTTGGGCGCGGTCGGTAGCTAACTGGCGGCTCGCTTCGTCGAGCAACTTGGCCCGCGCCGCGAGTTCCTCGGCCCGCCTGCGAAGCTGTTCCTGGAGCGATTGCCGTGCGTCTTCGGCCTGGGCCAGTGCCGCTTCGCGTTCCCGCAAGGCGACGCGATCGGCTTCGAGCCGTGCCTGTAAATCGAACGACTGGGAGAGGTGCCCCTTGAGCGTGCCGGCTTGCTGCGCGAACTCGGCGGAACGCGCATCGAGGTCCGCTTCGCGTTCTCGCAATCGAAGTTCGGTTGAAGCCACTGCATCGCGCTGTTGGCGAATCTCATCCAGAGCAGCCGTCAGAAGCGAATCGCGTTCGTCGAGCCGTTGCCGATCGAGGGCGGCGTTTTCTTGCACCGTGCCGAGTTCGGCGCGAAGTTGCTCGGCTTCGCGAATGCGCCTGCGGAGCTCGACCTGCGACTCTTCCTCCCGGACCCGCGCCGCCGTGAGGGCCGTGGCTTCCCGCTCGACCTCCTCGCGCGTGCGATCGAGCTTCGCACGCAGCACGGCGAGCACGCCTTGCTGTGCTTCGAGTTGGGCGGAACGCTCGGAGAGCCTCGCCGTTTGCGCGTCGAGTTCGAGTTTGTGTCGATCGAGGCGTTCGGCCTCGGTGCGCAGGCGTTCCTGCTCGGCAGTCGCGAGCCGGATCGTATCTTCCCACTCGGTCGCTTCGCGCGTGAGTTGTTCCAGACGCGCGTCGAGTTCGAGCGTGCGGGTATCCAGCGAGCGCTCGCGGGCATCGAGTTCCTCGCGCCGACGCTCGTGTCGAAACAGATCGTCGGCGAGTTGCATTCGCGAGAAGTCGAATGCCTCGCGGCCCGCGCGAAGTTCACCTTCCCGCTGAGCGAGTTGATCTTCGCGGCCCGTGAGGTTCCGTTCCCAGATGGCCAACCGTTCGGCCTCAGCCGCGTGTTCGGCTTCAAAGGTTTCCCGCTGATGCGTGAAGGCCTCGCGCTCCGAAAGAAACGTCTCGCGTTGCCGATGCAGTTCCTGGGAATCGGCTGCGAAACGCGTTCGCTCCTCCGCTGCAACGGCACGGCCCTGAAATTCCGCTTCGATCTCCTGCTTGCGGCGATACCAGTGAACGCGGTCGGCTTCCAAATCCTGAGTTCGTGCGTCGAGTTCGCGTTCGCGGCGATCGAGTTCCGCCTCGCTCGTCCGTTGTTCCTCGGCAGGTGAACCGGCCGCGACGTACGGATCGAGCGGCACGAGCCGGGGCGAGATGTACTTCGCTTCTTGCATGCCGACCACAATTTCAACTCCCGCCAATGTAAGTCGATCGTCCGGGGCGAGACCGACGGTGGTGTTGGCGGGCAGCGGCGTGCCGTTGAGCAGCAGGGGCAAACCGGACGCGACGCGGCGAATGAAGACGCCCTCGGGCTTGCGCGTGAGTTGGCAGATGACCGGCGGAATGTTCGGTGTGGGAAGCCGGAGGTCGCAGCCGGCGGCTCCGCCGATGAGGAACTCGTGGGTCGCGACTTCGTAGCTGATGGAGCGCCCGGAACCGGACCGCACGTCGAGCCGAACCCGAGGCAGGTCGTGCCGCTCGGGTGCAGTTGCAGGGCTCGAAAGCGGTGCCGTCATGGCGGTGGTTCCCAGGCAGTCAGCACGTTCCTCGTGCCGGCCGCGGCGCACACTGAGCGCCTCGACTTACGGTTGTGGAGCGATTGGAACGGATTCCGCCGAACTTGACAAGCCGAACTCGAAGGCGTGAAAATGCGGATGAGCCGGCAGAGGTGCCGGCTCGTGCGGAAATGTTCATCGCGTGGATCACCGGCTCCCGACGACCATTTGCCGCCAGTGGCGGGTTTGGTTCGTGCGGAAACGTTGAACGGCTTCGTCGTGGTTGCCGCCCGTACACGCGTCGGGCTCGACGGCAATGATCGGTTCGCAGCACGAACGCGTGGGCGTGCCATCGGCGCGAACCCAGGACAGAATCGAAAGTCCGGTCAGAATCATCGCTCCGACGAAGAGGCGGCGCATCGTCATGATTTCCCTCGCGGCATCCTTGCCAGCGACCGCAGATAGCGGCTCGTCCCCACGAAATCAACCGAAATCCGAGATCGGATCGCGTTCGGCTCGACTGGCCCAGACGGCGAGGGCGGGCCAATCGCCGGCGAGTTTCGCCGCCAGTTCCTCGATCGCCGGCCGCTCGGTCGCGTAGTGGCCGGGAATGAGGACGCCGATGCCCGCGGTGCGGGCGGCGAGCGCGTCGTGGAATCGCATCTCGCCGGTGAGGAAGACATCGGCTTTTGCATGGAGGGAATCGGAGAGAAACTCGCCGGCCGCGCCGCACGCGACCGCGATTGTTCGAACGACCTTTGCCGCATCGCCCACCACTTGCAGAACGCCCGCGTTCAACGCAGTCTTCGCGCGACGTGCGAGTTCGCCCAGGGTCGTTGGCTCGGCCAATTCGCCGATGCGACCCTCGCCCCCCGAAGTGCCCGGCTTCAAGGGAAAGAGGTCGAAGGCGGGCTCTTCGTAACTGTGTGCCAATCGCATCGCCTTCACGACTGCGTTCAAACTTGCCTCGGGAACCACGACTTCGAGCCGGACTTCGTCCACATTCTCGCGCCGCCCTTTTTGCCCCACGGTCGGGTTGGTTTCGTCCGAACCGAAGAATGTGCCTTGGCCGGCGAGCCGAAAGCTGCACTGTTCGTACTTTCCAATCCGGCCGGCACCAGCGTCGAAGATCGCATCGGAGACCTTCGCCAAGTCCGATTCCGGGACGAAGGCGACGAGCTTGAACTCGCGGGCCGCTTCGCGCGGGCGCAACGGTTGCGGGTTTGCGATACCGAGCCGTTGGCAAAGGATGTCGTTGATGCCACCGGTGCAGTTGTCGAAGGCGGTGTGCGGCGAATAGACCGCGATCCCGGCTCGCGCCAGCGGCCAGACGATCCGACCCTCGACGCTGCTCGAAAGGAGTTGCTTCGCGCCGCGAAACAGGATGGGATGGTGCGAAACGATCAGGCTCGCACGCTCCGCCACGGCTTCCTCCACCACGTCCGGCGAAAGCGTGAGGCAGGTGAGAACGCGCTCGACGGGCGACTCGGGTTCGCCGAGCAAGAGCCCGACGTTGTCCCATTTCGCAGCCGTTCCCGTGGGTGCGAACGCTTCCAGATACGCGGCTAAGTCTGCGACGGTGGGCATGGGATCACTTCACTTCGACGGGGGAATCGACCGCACGGGCCTGCACGCGCGCGGTGCAAATTTTCGCGGGCTTCGCGGCTTGCCGAACGACGCCTCGAAAGGCCGTGGCCGGCAGATCGTCCGCATCGGTCAGAATCAGAACGAGGTCGGGTCGAAAGGCGAGTGCCGCCCGCAAACCTTCGACGTGATTGCTGCGGCCCGACGGCGCACCGAGCGATTCTAATGCCCCGATGGCCCTGGCGACGTTCGCGGGCGTCGTAGCGAGGCACTCGCCGGGGGCACTGCGAATCGGCGTCGCGGCGATGCCGGAGTAAATCACAACTTGAAAGCGAACGCTCTCCGGTTGCAAGCGAATGGTCGCGATCAGGGCACTGCGGGCCGCGTCGAACTTGCCCCACTCACCCATGCTCCCGGACGCATCGAGGACGTAGACGATGCACTGCTTGGCGTCGAGTGCTCCGTGTAGCGGAGTGCCCGAAGTAATCCAAGAAGGCACGGATTTTGTTTGCGTAGCCGCGATGGGCTGGACGAGATTTGCGGCAGGCGGAGGTGCCGAAGCGGATTTCCTAACCAGCCCCATGACCTCCAAAGGCAACGTCCGCGGAATCGCGATTGCGTTGGCCAGTGGTGGCCCGGCGGGCACCTCGGGGCTCGATTCCGCGTTCGTCGAAGGCACCTCCAGCACGGCAGTGGGTTCGAGTTTTTCGGGAAGTGGAGTCAGTACCAGAGGATGGCTCGGCTCTTCACCCACGAATTCGAAACGAACGTCGGCACGGGTCTCGATTCCAATCGAAGCGGGCGCGGCATCGGTTGCTTGCCGGCGCAGAACCAACACTCCTCCGGCGGCAAGCAGGAGGTGAACGCCGATGGAAGCGATCGCGGCTTTTTGAATCGACGCACCGCGCATGGAATCTCCCCAAGGAGCGGGGATAGCGTGAACTCGCCGATTGCGGAAGGGGAAAATTCGAGGAGGACGTGCATCGCGGATCACCTGCAATTTCATCCGCTACTGGCTTTGCACACAAACCCCGGTTTTGACCCCGGTAAGGATCGGTGAATCAACAAGTGTCGTCAAATCCACTGTGAGAGGATACACTCCAGCTCATCGGTAGATCAGGCGAATTTCTCTCAGGAGGCCAAGGATGGCTTTCAC
>JAYTUG010000473.1:0-4536 GCA_043744695.1 Gemmataceae bacterium | reverse complement strand
GAAACCCGGTTTCTGCTTTGGAAACCGGGTTTCTTGCTGCGTTCTGAGAAACCCGGTTTCCAAAGCAGAAACCGGGTTTCAATCTCGCTGCGGCAGTTCCTGCTGGTGAATTCCGTAAGCCTTGTTGCATCGCGGCCCACCCTTCGGATAATAGCGAACGCACTCGCATTCACCCTCAAGGAACATACGCAATGAAGCGACTTCTCTTCCTCTCCGCCATCTTGCTGGCGACCTCGACACTCGCTTCGGCCAAGGAAGCGCCCAAGCCGATGGTCGAAGGGCTCAAGAATCCCGAGTCGGTCGCCGTCGGCCCGGACGGCACGGTCTACGTCTCCGAGATCGGCGAGTTCGGCAAGAACGGCGATGGCCGCATCGTCACCATCAAAAACGGCAAGATCGTGCCCTTCGTCTCAGGCCTCGACGATCCCAAGGGCATCGTCGTATTCTCCAAGTGGCTCTTCGTCACGGATGTGGACAAGGTGCTGCGGATCGACCTGACTTCAAAGAAGGTCGAACTCCTCGCGCCGTCGAACGCGTTCCCCATTCCGCCGATGTTCCTCAACGACATCGCGGCGGACCCGGAAAGCGGCATGCTCTACGTCAGCGACTCCGGCGACACGAAAGGCAAGGGCGGCGCGGTCTATCGCATCACGCCCCAAGGGCTCGTGAACACGCTCGTGAACGAGAAGACGCTCCCCGGCTTGAACCTGCCCAACGGCGTGCTGCTCGATGGTGCCTCGCACCTCTTGATGGCGGACATGGGCCGCGGCGAACTTTACCGCATCAAGCTCGCCGACGGCTCGGCCGAGAAGATTGCCGAGGGGCTCGGTGCCGTCGATGGCCTGGCCTGGGATAACCACGGCCGGCTCTTCACCAGCGATTGGAAGACCGGGCAAGTTCACGTCATCCCGCGGCCCGGCGACAAGCCGATCCTGCTCTCCGATAAAGTCTTCAAGGCCGCCGCGGACATCTGCATGACGCTCGACAAAAAGATGATCCTCGTTCCCGACATGACCGCAGGCACGCTCACCGCCATCAAGGCCGAAGTGCCGGGTCAAGCTCTCGACACCTCGGCATTCCCCGCCAAGATGGAACTCGCCTTTGCAGAACTCAAGTGGACTGGCTTCCAGCGCGAAACGGACACCGGCAAGGTGAACAAACTCCGCCCGATTCTCCTGACCCACGCTGGCGACGGGTCCAACCGCATCTTCGTCCCAACCGAACAAGGCGTGATCCACGCCTTCGATCCCGCCGCCAAGGAGACGGGCATCTTCCTCGATCTCACCGACCGCGTGAAGTACCTCGACACCGAAGACGAAGAAGGCTTCCTCGGCATGGCCTTCCACCCGAAGTACAAGGAGACCGGCGAGTTCTTCGTCTTCTACACGAACAAGAACACCAAGGTGCGGCAAAACGTCGTCTCGCGCTTCCGCGTGAGCAAGGACGATCCGAACAAGGCCGACCCCAAGTCCGAAGAGATTCTTATCACGTTCGACCGGCCGTATTGGAACCACGATGGCGGCACGATCTGTTTCGGCAAGGACGGCTACCTGTACATCACCCACGGCGATGGCGGAGCCGCCAACGACCTCCACGATAACGGCCAGAAAATGAGCAGCCTGCTCGGCAAAATTCTCCGCATCGACGTGAACGCCAAGGGCGAGAACAAGCCCTACGGCATCCCGAAAGACAATCCGTTCGTCGGCGTGAAGGACGCGGCTCCCGAGATCTACGCGTTCGGCTTCCGCAACGTCTGGCGGATGAGCTTCGACCGCAAGACCGATCAACTCTGGGCCGCGGACGTGGGCCAGAACTTGTATGAGGAAATCAACCTCGTGAAGAAAGGCGGCAACTATGGCTGGAATCGCCGTGAAGGGCTGCACCCGTTCGGTGCCCTCGGCCTCGGCACGAAGAAAGATCTCATCGACCCGATCTGGGAATACCACCACGACATCGGCAAATCGATCACCGGCGGCAGCGTGTATCGCGGCACCCGCGTGCCCGAACTCGACGGCCACTACATCTACGGCGACTACGTCTCGAGCCGAATCTGGGCTCTGAAGTACGACGAGAAACTGGGCCGCGTGGTGTCGAACCGGTCGGTCCAGGGTCCGAATAAACCGATCTTCTCGTTCGGCGAAGACGAAGCCGGCGAAATGTACATGCTGACGTCCAGCGACACCGGGAAGGGCATTTATCAGTTCAGCAAGTGACGGCGCTGTTCGTTCCCCTTTGAACCGGTGGCCTCTTCACCTCGCCCCCGGCTTTGTGGGGGAGAGGTCGAAGTCGAATTTGCGAAGCAACTTCGACTTCGGGTGAGGGGGTCTTTTAAGAGGCAAGCCAACGCCCCCTCACCCGCGATGCCGATGCATTCGCATCGGCATCGCGACCTCTCCCCCGCAAAGCCGGGGGAGAGGTGTTGGTCGCTCTTCGGGTCGCCCTTTTGGGAACGGGCCGCTTCAACTCTCGGCGGCTTGCGGCCCCTTCTCCTCCTTTTCGCGCAGTTTCGGCTCGATCAACACTTTCGCGATCAGTGTGACGAGTGCTAGCAGCGTGAGTACCGAGGCGAGCGCGAACGCCGCGGGGAGGCCGTTGTGGCCCGGGGTGTCGAAGAGTTTCTGCACCTGAATCGGGATCGTGTCGGTCTGGCCCCCGATGCGGCCCGAGACGACGTACACGGCTCCAAACTCGCCCATCGCACGGGCATTGCACAGGATCACGCCGTAGAGCAGCCCCCACTTGATGTTGGGCAGCGTGATTCGCCAGAACAAATCCCAACCGCTCGCGCCGAGGCTGCGGGCCGCGAGTTCTTCTTCCGGGCCGACCGCTTCCATCACGGGAATCAGTTCGCGCGCCACGAACGGAAACGTCACGAACGCCGTGGCGAGGACGAGGACGGGCGGCGCGAAGAGCACGCGATAACCGTGTGCATTCAGCCATTCACCCACTGGTGCGTTTTTCGGGCTGAAGATCAGTACGAAGAGCAACCCGGCCACGACCGGCGACACGGAGAACGGCAGGTCGATGAGCGTGGTGAGCAGACCGCGACCGCGGAAGCGGAACCGCGCGATCACCCACGCCGCCGCGATGCCGAACGCCACATTCATGGCGACGGCAACCGGCGCGACCACGAGAGTAAGGAAGATCGCGTGCCGCGTTTCCGCATTGTTGACGAGGTGATCCCAATACGTTCCGAGGCCCTGCGAGAGTGCGTACGTAAACACGGCCGCGAGCGGCACGCCGACGAGCAGGCCGACAATGGCGTAGGTGAGCCCGACGAGTGCATAGCGCACGAACCGCGGGTCGGATTTTCTCGGCGAGGGGGGGGCGTTAGCCATGGCGATGGCTCCAGCGTTCGAGCCAGTTGATTGCGGCGAGCAAGGTGAACGAGAACGCGAGCAATACCACGGCGATGGCGGCGGCTTCCGCATACGCATACTCTTCGAGCCGCGACACGATCAGCACCGGGGCGATCTCCGACTCGAACGGCATGTTGCTCGAGATGAAGATCACAGAGCCGTATTCGCCGAGGCCGCGAGCGAAGGCCAATGCGAAGCCCGTGAGGGCCGGCGGCACGAGCATCGGTAACAGCACGCGGCGGAACGCCTGCCAGCGGCTGGCACCGAGAACGGCAGCGGCTTCTTCCACTTCCGCATCCAGGTCGGCGAGCACCGGCTGCACGGTTCGCACCACGAAGGGGAAGCCGGTGAAGATCAGCACGAGTACGATGCCGAACCGCGTGTAGGCGGCCTCGATGCCGAGCGGCACGAGGAATTGCCCGAGCCAGCCGTTCTCCACGTAGAGGCTGGCGTAGACGAGCCCCGCGACGGCCGTGGGCAGCGCTAGCGGCACGTCGACGAGTGCATCCACGATTCGTTTGAACGGGAAGTCGTAGCGAACGAGCGTCCAGGCCACGATGAGGCCGAGGGCGACGTTCACGAGCGCAGCAATGGCCGCGACGCCAAACGTGAGAACGTAGGCGGCTTGGGCGCGTTCGCTCCAGACCGCGGCGAGGAACTCACTGCCGCTGAGCGACGACGCCTTCAAGACGCATGCCGCCAGCGGGATGAGCACCAGCACGCTCAGGTAGAAGATGGAGTACCCGAGCCCCAGCCGGAAGCCGGGCAGTGCTCGCCGGCTCACGCCATGCATACGGTTTCCTCGGCGGGGCTCGGCGAACAGAAGTCGCGTTCGCGGACCACTTCCCGGATCTCGCGCCACAGCGAGAGTTCCAGGTCGGCGAACGGCCCGGTAATCCCGTGCCGCAGGGCCACCTCGTAAGCCGCCCGAGCCAGGTCGGCGGCATACGCCTCCGCTTCGGGAGCCAGATCGGCCTGCCAGTTCCGCTTCACGATGGGGACTCCTTGAGTTTGAACCACAGAGGCACAGAGACACAGAGAAAACAAATGCTGAGAGAATCACTGACTTTCAACTGCGATCCCCAATCCTTTACACGTCGCTTCGAGATCATCAAACGAGTAGCCATCAGGAACGTCGATGATCAAAGGGTTATCGTGTGAGAACTGAGCATCTAAC
>JAYTUG010000472.1:0-4550 GCA_043744695.1 Gemmataceae bacterium | reverse complement strand
GAGGCGAGGGCAGAAACTTGGCTCGATTCGCGATCTCAAGTGCCATGAGTTTTTGGGCCGACCTCTCGGTTGGCCAACCCGTCGCATTAACGTGGTTGGGATTCTCAGGCAGTGGAGCGGCCTCCACTCGAAGTCCCTGTTCGACGAACGCACCCGCGTTCAAGTCCGCTCGTCCGTGAAGAGTCCGCTGTCGAAGGGCCGCGACCCGACGGCAATCCGCCCACAGTTCTGCTTCAGTCGCACCAGCATGTCGAGTCATGGACAATTCGACGTAGGGATGCGGCATAAAGGCATCCTGCTTCACGGTATTGTCGCTGCTACGGATCCAGCCCGAAACGACGATGGCGCGTGCGAGCATTTCGTCGTTTTGGACCAGCGGGATGTCCAGCGGGTCCAGCACGATTACAACTCCCGGACCAGTTGGAGCAATTTGACCGGAGCCGAAAAAAAGTGATCGATTGTGCCGTGTTGTTTATTGCGTCCGAAAATCCCTGCGTAGTGGAGGATGCCGCTCGGGTCGACACTGACGGAGAGTATGCGGTTCGGCGATGTTCGCCATTCGAGCGTGAGCAGTCCATCGGGTTCCGCTCCGATCGACGGGCGTGGAAAGCCGGGAGGAAGAGACTCCAAGATGCAGTATCCGGCGTGCATCGCATCTTGCTCGACTGGCAGAGCGTTGTAGCCGTCCCACCCCGCTTCGTTGCACTCGTGATAGACTTCGCTGAGTTCCTCCAGCGCCCGTCGATTCCCGAACGAGAAAGAGTCCTGTAGGGTTTCAAACGGAGCGCGTGCGGCACGATCCAATGCCGCTGCGTAACGTCCCTCGATGGCAATTGGCATGTCGACCTCACTCGAAATCCCGGATGGCTTCATCCGTAAGTAGTGTGAAGAAGATTCGGTTCTTGAGCGACCGCATGTTCGTAAGTGCGTTGTTCACGGCCTCCGGATCGCACGTCAAAGGCTTCGTCGAATACACTTCGCAATCGAGGAAAAGCCCGGCCGATTCCGATGAGCTCGGGACTTGGGGCGGCATCAGCTTGATCACTCGGATCGCAAACGGCTGCTCCGGGACGCGAAAGATACTCTGGTAGACGAACTCTTCCAACGGCAGGTTCGCGGGACGGTTCGGCGGATCCTGGAGAACTTGTTCGAGCGACTTGGCTCCGACCGAGGGAAGGTGGTTGATGAATCGCACGCCGAGCCGCTCGATTTCGATCGGTGCGGCGAAATCGAGAAAGATCTGCCAGATTCTCAATGCCTCGCCGGTGAACTGTTCCCAGTCCTGGTAGGGCTTCAAGCGGCTGAAGACGACGCCATCGCGTTTGATTTGGGCGATCTGGAGATTGTCGTCCGACGCGAAACGAAAGCCATCGACATGCTGCTTGTGCGAAGACGAGTAGGCGTCGCCCTGAACGAACATCATCGCTTCAAATTGGCGAATCGGCTCCGGCACCCCGTACCCGGTCATGCTCGTGGAAAGCGCGGCCATCCACTCTTCAAGATCGAAGGGACGTTCGGCCCGCGCCTGCCAATGAATCACCGCCTCGACAATGGGCGGTTTGGCGAGGTGCGGAAACGTTTCGTCCCAGTTGATTTTTAAGGGTGTGTCCATCGGATTCGGGTGCGAGTTCCAAGGCATCTGAGCTACTACCCAATTATAGCAACTGCTGAGCTCAGTCACCCCATTGGCGGCTCTTCGTCCGTCTGGTCGTCGGGCTTCTTCTGGTCGAGGCCGGTCGTGCGGTCGTTGTCCTTCGCTTGCCGATAGACCGCGAGGTCGCGGCGGAGCTTCGCCTCGTGTTCGTTCTTGATAATCCGGTACTGAGCCATCCAGTAACGGCGAGTGGCCCAGAAGTCGAAGATCGCACAACTCACCGCCAGGAAGACCAGTGCGAGAATGCCGAGCCAGAAGTAGCCGTAAAGCGAGACGAAGGCCTTCTCCGCGACGATGCGTCGCTTTTCCTCGTCGGTTGGGGGCTGGACATCGGCGGGGCGGCCCGCTTCGTGTTCGGGAGCCTTCTCGGCCGCTTTCCGAGAACGCTCGGCGATTTCGGTGGCCCGGCCTTCCATGCCGGAGAGGTACGACCAGCCGATCATGACCCCGATGCTTGCGACGATAGCGGACGTGATGAACCGCCGGCGAACCTGGCCGCGGAGGTAGGCGCGTTCGTCGCTGGGCAGGAAGCGTTCGTTGTGGAGCCGGCGCAGCGTGGGTCGCTGGCGGGCGGCCGTGCCGACGCCGAACGCGAACAACCCAGCGGCTAGAACTAAGCCCACGGCGAACATGCAAGAAAGCGGGCGGGACGCCCGCGCTCCCAGGTTACTCCAACGTCACGCAGATCAGGTTCTTGTCGTCTCGCAGGTACACCTTGCCATCGACGAGTGCCGGGTGGGCCCACGTCGGGCCGCAGACCTTGGACTTGGCCAGCGGCTTATAGTCCTTCGCGTCCGGCTCGAAGATCGAAAGCATGCCGTTGTCGTCCAACATGAGCAGGCGGTTGTTGCCGGTCTTGATGATGGCCGCGTGGTAGCGGGCGATCTTGGGCTTCTCCCAGAGCACCTTGCCGGTGTCGAGTTCCACGCACCGCAGCGTGATGCTCGGGTTCGTCAGCGTCGCGGCTCCGTTCACCATGTACATTTGCTTGCCGACGACGACCGGCGTGGAGAAATAACAGGTGAGGTCGCCTTTGTCCCAGACCTTCTCGGCGACCCACTTGTCGTCCTTCAGCGCCACTCGCAGGCCGATGCTGCCCGCGGTTACGGAACTGCCGATGACGAGGTCGCCGGCGAGGACGGGGCTCGTGGACGATTCGTTGAGCCGATCCTTGAACGGGAAGGCCCAGAGTTCCTTGCCGTCCAACGAGAGCCCGCGGAGGTTCGAACCCGTGAGCGTGAGAATCTGCCGGGCCGCGTCCTTGCCCACGGCCACCGGCGAGGCGTAACTCGAAGCATCGCTCGTGACCTGCCACTTCGTTTTACCGGTCGCCTTGTCGAAGCCCACGACCCCGGCATCTTTCCCACCCACCATGACGACGACCGTGTCCCCTTCGATCAGGGGAGAGGTCGAAATTCCGAAGAAGAGGTTGGAGGCTTTGAACTCCTTGAGCGTGTCGACGGTCCAGGCGATGTCGCCGGTCTTGGCGTCCCAGCAGGTGAGGATGCCGGTGCCGCCGAGGGTGTAGACTTTGCCGTCGCTGATGGCGGGCGTGGAGCGCGGCCCGCTGCCGAACGGCGGGTTGAACTTCGCGCGGTCGTAGCTCTTCTCCCACATCCTCTCGCCGGTCTTGGCGTCGAACGCGGCGAGGGCATCCGCGTCCTTCCCCTTCGGCGAATAGAAGGCATACACGACGCCGCCGACCACGACGGGTGAACTGTGCGCCTCACCGACGGGCACCTTCCAGTCGATCTTGAGGTCGCCCTTCCACGCGCTGACTTTCTCGGGTGTGGAACTATCGCGATTCGGCCCGAGAAACTGCGGCCAGTCGTTGGCGGAGAGTGTGAGTGAAAGGGCGAGTGTGAGAAAGAAGACGGCGAGATGTCGAAGCATGGGGAGCTCCAAATCAAACGACGGGCAGCGACACGCGGGCAGGCGTCATCGTATCCGATTCCGCGCATACCGGCCTCACGCTCTCATTCAGAAAGACGTGAAGCGGAGCGTACCGCCAGCCGGTGTCGCGCTCGTCCGCGATGCGCTTCAACTGGGTCAGCGACTCTTCGGTGATACGGTTGCCGGTTTCCTGATAGCTCGGGTCGCAGAAGTAGATGCGGCAGCCGAGCGGTCGTTCGTTGCGAGCCGTACACAAGCCCTGCACCTGGAACGGACACGTGGCGCGGGAAACTGGTTGCTCGTAGTGCGGCGCGGTTTCGAGAAGGAGTTCTGCTTCGAAGTGGCTGATGAAAAGCGTGTGGCCGTATTCTTCAAAGCGGCAACAGCGACCGGAGGCGTCGCAGCGCGGCCCCGCTGCCGCGACCGCGCGATCCACCTCGGCGTAGACGTTCAACACAGCCAGGCGAACGGCCTCGGTCATGGGCATCACGCCGGGGCGTCGCCTTCGGCTTGAGCGCCTTGTTCACCGCTTCGAGCAGCCGTTCCATCGCGAAGGGCTTGCGGATGTAGTCGATCACGCCGAGGTATTCCGCGTAGGCCTTGTGCCGGCTTCCCTCGTTCGCCGTCACCATGATGATCGGTGGCGCGTCCACTTTCCCGCGGAAGTGCTCGAGCACCGGGTACCCGCCCATCCGCGGCATCATCATGTCGAGGATCACGAGGTCCGGAGGCTGGTTGTAGATCGCGGACTTGCCCTGATGGCCGTCGTGGGCCTGCATCACGCGGAAGCCTTGCCGCTCCAGCACCGCCCTCAGGCCGTCCACCAGTTCGCGATCGTCGTCCACGATCAGAATTGTCTTCTGTTGCTCGGCCATGTAAGGCCCTCGCTCCGGGTGCAAGTCTTCATCAACCATAACACTGAAGAGTGAACGTCACAAGCCACTCGCGACCAACACCTCTCCCCCGGCTTTGCGGGGGAGAGGTCGCGATGCCGATGCGAATG
>JAYTUG010000471.1:0-17940 GCA_043744695.1 Gemmataceae bacterium | reverse complement strand
CGGGTCGCGGCTAAACGTTAGCGCTGATAAATCGGGAGGATGCCCTTGTCCAGTTGGAGAATGCAGAGGTTGATCGCGGTGACGAAGGTCGGCCCGAGCCCGTAAGCTCCGGAGCCGGTCCAGGCACCGGTGGCCTTGTCTTGGCTTTCGAGGATCACCGGGAATAAGGCTTCCTTGAACTTCGTCCAGGTCAGGTGCCCGTCTTTGGCCTCACCCGGGAAGAGCATGGCATAGCGGTCGTCGCCGAGGGCGTACATGCCCTGGGCGAAGTAGTACATCATGTATTCTTCGTGCCCGACGCGGCCCTTGCCGATGGGGATGTTCTTCTTGCAGAACTCGAACCAGCGGACGATGCTGGGCCGTTGGACGCCCTTGGGCGGGTTCTTTCCGGTCATGATGCGGATGGCTTCGGTGAACTTGCCGGTGCCGAGGCCGCACGCAAGAGCGGCCGCGGTAAGCGGTGGTCGGCCACCGCCGGCGGCGTTGCCGCCGGTGTAGTTGTAGACGATGCCGCCATCCGGCGTGGTGCAGGCGTCGAGGTAGGCGTCCGCCTTATCGACCGATTCCTTGGGCACCTTGATGCCGGCGTTGCGGGCGGCCCGGAGCGCTTGAATCTGCGGCACCGTACACGAACCTTCGTCGAAGCCGCCGGCCCCGCCGGTATCCGCGGCACTCGTGTAGCCCCAGCCGCCGATGTCGATCGTTTTGCCCTCGGCCAGCGGGTGCTTCTTGGACGTCTGCGACTTCGCGGTGAAGTCGATGGCCTTGGTGATAACGGCTTCGAGCTTTTTCCGCTGTTCCCGGTCTTCTTCTTCGCCGTAGACGCTGGCGAGGAACATGGTGCCGAAGCCGTGTCCGTACATGTAGCGGCTTTGTTCGGTCTGATTGTTGATGTTGCCGAGCAGTCCGTTGGCCTGAATTCGGGCCGGGGACAGGAACCAGTTGACGGCCTTCGAGATTTGATCGGTGTACTTGCCTTCGCGAAGATTCGAGCCTTCCATGAGCATGGCCATGCCGCCGATGGCCGTGACGCACGTGGGGTAGGCACCGCCCGGCGACTCCCAGTGGCCGTCTTGCCCCTGTTGCTTTTTGAGGGCGTCGAGCCCGCGCTCGACGGCCGCGTCGATGGTCTTGTCGCGCTTCTTCTCCTGGGCCGTTGCGAGGTGTGGAAGTGCGAACGAACCCGCGGCGACGGACGAAAGGAATAACCTGCGATCCATCGTGAACTCCCGCAAGGCACAGTGAGGAATACAGGAGAGACGAGCGATCGGCAAAAGATTAACGGGGAGAATTTCGGGCCGCTGGCGAGCCGAGCGGCGTCAGCCGTCGGGTTGGAACCTTACCCGGCAGCTGACGCCGCTCGGCTTGCCATTCACTTCGATACCGGCACCTCGGCGGGAGAAATCTTCACTTTCACGTCGAAGCGGTGGAGGTTGATCTCGCCGTTCTTCAGGTCCACCGTCAGGCTTTGGAAGAAGTTGCCGTTGTAGGGCAAGCCCTTGTTGAGCCGGATCGCGCCCTGATCTTTCTCGATCACCACGGCTTTGTACGAAGTTTGGTTGCCGTTCTTGTCGGTGGAAGGAGCGGCGGCAATGATCACCGGCAGGTCCGCGAATCGTTCGAGGATGAGCCACTGGTTTTCGAGCGCGTCCTCGTTGTACCAAAGGCGCTTGCCGGTCGTTCGCTCGAAGGCGTAAATCGGCCCGTTCACGATCAGGCTGCGCATCGAGTAGTTGTACTGCATGTTGCGTCGCATCGCGACCGCGTTGGGAGCGTGAACCCGGTCGAGGATCGCGTAGACGCGATCCGAATCCGCGAGCAGTTGGACCTCGGTGCAACCCTTGAGGTGCGCTTCGCCGTACTTGGCGTCGAGTTTGAAGTTGCTCACGGGCTTGCCCGTCGCAACGATGAGGATCTCGATTTCTCCCGTCGCCTTCACGTAGCCCGTCCACTCGGGATTCATCGACTTCAAGGGAATGGCCTTGGCGTCGTATTCCTTCCGCCAAACGTCTTTGCCCGAGGACGCATCGTAGAGGCGAAGCACTTGCTTATCGCCGACCGTTTCGTGGAGCAGCACATCGCGGCCGAAGACTTTGTAAGACTTGGCCGCGGCCAGGATGCGGCCCGCGTCCTGCGAACCGTCGACCGTCAGGCCGTCCACCGCTCGCAGCAAGCGAGTCGAGATCGGCTTCTTGTCGGCTCCAACTTCCACGATCAGGATGTAGCGGGCGTCGCCGTAGATGTGGGAGTTCGCATCCACGTTGCGGCGCGTCCAGAGTTGCTTGCGGCTCACCGGCTCGACCACTTCCAGGCCATCGCGCGTGAGGACGGCAGTATAACCCGGCTGAATGGCCGCGATCCGCCCGATCCGCTGCTTCGAGCTGTCGATGTACTGGATGTAAATGTCGCCATCGCCGTTGTCGAAGACGGGATTCTGCGATTGCAGGTTCACGCCTTCGCCGAGGAGGTTTTTGCGCCAGCGTTCTTTCTTTTCGGCGAGGTCGAAGCAGTAAATCCAGTTGCCGACTTGGACGAGGAGAAGGTGCCCGGAGGCCTGAATGTGCCGGGCGAGTTGCCAGTTGCCCGTGTTGTACTGCATCGGCGGGTGAATCTCCTTGAAACTGCACTTTTCCAGGCCCGTGGAGCGGTCGTAGCCGCGGAGGGTCCACGAGTTGTTTCCGGACGAAACCATGTCGATGGAGAATCGCAGGCGTCGGTACATGGGAAACAGATCGCCTTCGGGTTCGACCTCGAAGTGGATTCCCATGTTCACGTTGTTCTGGCCGAAGATTTCTTGGGCTTTCACCTTCGGGGGCAGCGGGTAGCGGGACGGTTCGAGAAATGGCAGCAGTCGGCGGTCGGTGAGCAAATCCGTGAGGTAGTCGGCCCCGGTCTTCCCGTCGCGGATCACGACCGTGGGATATTCCCGTCCGAGTTGCAGGTAGAGCCCGACGGCGTCTTCCATGAGTTGGTTCTTTACCATCAGGCGTGCGAGCGTTTCGGTGGCCCGGGCGCGAATGGCGGGGTCTTCGGCACTGGCCCGCAACTGCGAGAGGTGAACCTGCGCCTCGCGGGAATCGTCTTCGGTACCGCTCTGGATCAGGATGTCCGCGAGCTTCAACTGCGCGGTGGATCCGGCCGGGAAGTAAGGCCCGAAAACGTCCACGAAGTCTTGCAGTTTCTTACGGTTGTTTGCGGCCTGTACGGTGGCCCACTCCTGGTTCACGCGTTCTTCCAACGTCTTGCGAGCCTCGGGGTCGGCGGCTCGGCGGATCATCGCTTCGATCCGACCGCGCGCCCAAACGTCGGGACGAATCCGCACCCCGGGCTCGTCCGGCATCTCGATCAAGACGCGGCTCTCGCCCAGCGTCGCGAGTTTGAGGTAGTGATCGAACGCTTCGCTGAGCCGGTTTTGATCCTCGCGGCCGCGCGCGAGCAGCGAGTAGTACAAACGCTTACGGCGAAGCGATTCGTCTTCCCGTCGCTTCTTCTCGAACGGCTCTAGGTCCGCGTCCATCGCGACTTCGCAGAGTGCCTCGTACTCCTTGAGGTAAGCTTCGCTCTGAGTGAATTTCTCGCGGAGCAACTCGGTGAAGGCCACGTAGAGTTTGTCCTTGATGCTGGGCTTGAGTTCGTCCGGCGGGTTGTGCTTCTCGGCTTCCTTGAAGTCGGCGATGGCCTCGGCGATCTTGCCGTCGTCGAGGTGAATTTCGCCGCGGTTGAAGAGCCCGCGGGGATCCTGGGGATTCGCTTTCAGAAGCCGATCCATCTCGGCTTTCTTGACTTCGAGTTGCGGGTAGACGGCGACCTCGAACGCGGATTGCGCGATGACGAGGCCGTCTTGGAAGATGAGGTTGCCCAGGCCGTAGCGGGCGAGTTCCGCGCCGCCACCGTCCTTGCGAAGGCGGGCACCCGTCTTGCTCGTGACGGCTCCGGTCTCGAGGTTGATGGCCCAGATTTCGGCCGCGGGCACGTTATCCTTGCCCGCGTTCTCGGGCCGCACCGGTAGGTAGTAAGCGCTCTTCGAGGCGATGCCGTGGCCGGTCGGGGTCGCGCCGGGCAACAGCGTCGGCTTGTCGCCCCATGCCAGCTTGGGAACCAACTCCGTTTCGCCGGAGAGGTGGTAGGCGCGAACGGAGTTTCGTCCCACGACGATCACTTTGTCGTTCACCACGCCGCCCACGTAGAGGTCGTCGATCTGGCGAGGGAGGGTCCAGAGCACTTTACCGCTGCGGACGTCCAGGCATTCGAGTTTGGAAGAATCGTAAGCCGTGACGACCGCGCGGCCGCCGGACACAATCGGAGCGGCCGCACGCCACCGGTCCGCGGCCAACGCCGCGTTCGGCTGATTCATCATGCCGGTTTGCGGGTTGTAGACCGGGCGCTGCGGGGCGTCCATCTTCTTGTAAGCGTGTGCCCAGAGCAGGCTGCGCGACATGATGTCGACGCCCACGAACATGCCCGAGTTGGTCGGGCAGATGATGATGCCTTCGCCCGCGGCCAGGAACGTACCTTGGAAGCGGCGGATGGAATCGCCCGGCAAGGTGTTGTTCGGACGGCCCAGCTTTTGAGACCAAACCAACGTCGGCACCTTCTGGTGCCAGTCTTTGACGGCCTCGAGGTTTTTAGGATCGAGGCAGAGCAGTCGCACCACCCCGTCGAGCTCGATGAGTTGATAAAGCCTGCCGTTGAGCGGCAAGGGAACGCCGAGAAACACCGAGTGCAAGCAGAGTTGGAACGCGCTCGTCGATTTGTCGGCTTCCTCTTCCGTCATGCGGGGCAGAGTGGGCGGCCGGGAATACTTCGAGGGAATGATGCGGCCGAGGCTCCAGACCTTGAGGCCCGTGTTGATGTTCACCGCGACGAGTTCACCTTCGCGGGCGGCATCGGCCAGTTCCCCACTTTGTTTTACCTGCATGCCGGGGTTGAACCCGCCGAAATTCGGGTCGTTCATTTGCGGAGGCGGCGGCACCGCGAGATCGTCCAGGAAGTACACGTTTTGGCCGTCGTGCGACAGCGAGCCGAGTGTCGGGTTCTCGTAAAGCAGGCACTGAGCCAGGAAGCTCGGGGTCTTGTACGTGTTCCACCACTGCTCGGCGGAGGCCTTCACCTGCGGATCCTGGAAGCGGTCGTTGAGCGTCATGAGGGCGTGAAATCCGAAGTCGGTCTTCGAGACCCATTTGGGGTCGCCGGCGCGAACGAGTTTGGGTTCGCCCCGAATCACGGCCGTGTGATCGCGGGTGGCGACGGCATGGATGCCGTCGTAGGAGCGGTAAATCACCATGTCCGGCGTCGTGACCGGGAAGAATCCGGGCAGCGGGAGCGATTTGATCGCCTTGTTATCGCGGTCGAACTGCCGGCTGAGTTCCTCCCGAATCCAGTCGTTGCCTTCCTTGTCCTTATCGCGGCGGTCGACGAGCATTTCCGAAGGCTTGAATGCAGGCACGAGGAAGGGAGCCCCGCCGTCGACCATGCCATTGCGCTGGGCGTTGCCGTAGCGCCCGTTCCACTCCCCGACGGCGTAGGCCGTGCGAATGGAGGTGACGGGCCGATCGATCTCGACCTTCAACTGGTCGAAGTTGAAGGTGCGTCTGCCGATCGGAATGCCGCCGCGGAGCGTGGCCTTCTGGAGCCGGTCGATCGTGTCTTGAGTGAAGCTGGCGTGGCGCGGGTCGCCGCTGCGCTTGAAGGCGAGTGCGGCCTTAAACAGGGTTCGCGCCGTGAGGACCTCGTCCGAATTCGGGCGGGTCAGGAGCCGTTCGAAGGCGTAGGCCGCTTCGAGGTAGTTGCCGCGTTCGAGGTACAGCGAGCCGAGTAGGACCGCGCCCTCGGCCCCGGCCCGCGCGTGGAAGTATCGCTGCGACAGGTCCGACAGCATGCCCATGTCGTAGTTGCCGCGGACGGCTTCATCGAGCAGGTTTGCCGCGTCCTGGCCGTAAGATTGCTGGTAAAATTCGAGGCCTTCCTTGGGGAAGGCGGCGATGATGCGGTTCGCCTCGGTCTTCACGCTGATTCGCCGCGTCAGCACTTTCTCGCCGACCTTATCCTTAATGTTGAAGAACGAGTCGCTCTTGGCGTTCAGGATGTTCTGAAGCAGTGGAACGATCGTGTTCCACGGCGGCTCTTTGAACGAAAGGTAGTCGCGGGCACCTTTGAGTTGGTTCGTGGCGTCGCGCTCGTACGGCGGGGCGAAGGGAATGTCCCAGTCTTCCTCGGGCCGCAGGTCTTTGTCTTTCTTGTCGTCCTTCACGCTCGGCACGCCGGGTTGCACCGCCACTTTCCCGATGGGCACCGGCGGCACCGGCTGCGCCGCGACCCGCTCGATCCAGATCGTGAGGCCGGCGATCAGTGCGAACAAGAGCGCCGCCGAGGTGAACCGCAACGAGGAGGCACGCATGGACGTCTCTCGGTCCTGAGGTACGCTGGTGCAACCGGACTGGTTGACCCTAACGATTCTGTCAACTCGGCGGAACACCTACAAGGAGAATTCGCGAACGACTTGCCGCTTGCGGCTTCGCGATCGAAGATGTGACGAGTGGGAAGGGTGCCAATAACAAACGGGTGAAATATAGCGGCGGGCTTGCCGGCCGGGTCAGTCGGCCGGCCGGTAAACCGGCCGCTATGTGATTTACTTCTTCTGGGCGGCACCGGTCAGGTCGAAGCCGAACACCGTGACCTTGGTGTCTTGCGGGCCGGGCGTGGCACCCGGCGTGGGCTGCTGGGTGGCGTTCGCATCCGACGCGACCTTCTCGAGGTGGTTGCCCAGGAACGCGCCTGCCTTCTTCAGCGCATCGCCCGAATCGTCCACGACTTTCTTCGTGTTCACGTTCGTCTCGACATGCAGATTCCCGTCGGTGCTTTTGGAGATGCCCAACTGATACCACCCGAGGTACCAGCCGGCGACGCCGAAGCCGATCACCACGGCTCCGACCAGTGCGAGTAAGTTTCTCATCTCGAGTTCCCCTATTCCGTGAGGACGACAATCTGGGGCGATGTACCCAAAGTGTACGGGTCAAGTCCAGCCCAGCTGCTGAACGCAAAAATCGTAGAACGTTGCGCCGCGATTTGCGCCGCGCGAACCCGACGCTTCTACCGGACTCTTCTTCACTTGGAATGCGTCGTAGGGCTGGGGTAGAATAGGTAGAGTCGAGAATCGGTGCTGCCCCACGCGCTTACCCCTTGCAATCGGGTAGGCGAACTGGATAGCCTGACGGTGTCCGATGCTCAACTTTCGCCCTGCGTTTCGGCGCGTTCGCGCCCGTTCGTAAAAGGGAATTTCATGGCCAACGCCAACGCGATACTCGAAAGCCTGCGATCCCAGATCGATCTCACCGACTTCCGCAAACTCCACTGGGAAGGATCGTTCCAGGATTACGTGAACATCGTCCTGGAGACGCCCGAAGTGACGCGGACCGCGTACCAGCGCCTCTACGACATGATTATGAGCCATGGCGTCGAGGACATCTATGAGAACAAGGACAAGCTGACGCGGTTCAAGTTCTTCACCGAATTCGCGAGCCGCCAATCGGACGGCATCTACGGCCTCGATCGGCCGCTCATGCAGCTCGTGAACACTTTCAAAAGTGCCGCCCTCGGCTACGGCACCGAACGCCGCGTGATCCTGCTCCACGGACCCGTCGGCTCCGCGAAGTCCACCATCGCACGGCTTCTCAAACGCGGACTCGAAGAGTACAGCCGCACCGACGCCGGCATGCTTTTTTCCTTCCACTGGAAGAATCCGGACGGCACGTGGGCCCGCGACCCGATGAACGGCGAACCGCTTCAACTCATTCCCGAGGAGCACCGCGCCAAGTTGCTCGTCATGATTAACGAACAAGCCAAGCCGCACAACTACGACGTCCGCATCAAGGGCGACCTCAGCCCGTACAGCCGCTACGAGTACAAGACGCGACTCCAGAAGTACGATGGCGACTGGACCAAGATGCTCGCCGAGGAAGTCAAGGTGTACCGCATCGTGCTCAGCGAGAAGGACCGCATCGGCATCGGGACCTTCCAACCGAAGGACGAGAAGAACCAAGACAGCACCGAACTTACCGGCGACATCAACTACCGCAAGATCGCCGAGTACGGGTCGGACAGCGACCCCCGCGCCTTTAACTTCGACGGCGAACTCAACATCGCCAACCGCGGCATCGTCGAGTTCATCGAAGTCCTCAAGCTGGACGTTGCGTTCCTTTACGACTTGCTCGGTGCTTCCCAAGAACACAAGATCAAGCCGAAGAAGTTCGCCCAGACCGACATCGACGAGGTGATCCTCGGCCACACCAACGAGCCCGAATATCGCCGCCTCCAGAACAACGAGTTCATGGAAGCCCTCCGCGACCGCACCGTCAAGATCGACATCCCGTACGTGACCCGACTGCGGGACGAGGTCAAGATTTACGAGAAGGATTACAGCCCCGAGAAGGTGAAGGGCAAGCACATCGCGCCGCACACGGTGGAGGTCGCGGCGATGTGGGCCGTGCTCACACGACTCACCCCGCCCAAGCACGCGAGCTTGTCCGTTCTGCAAAAAATGAAGCTGTATAACGGCAAAACGCTGCCCGGCTTCACCGAAGATAACGTGATCGAACTGAAGCGCGACGCCACCAACGAGGGCATGCTCGGCATCAGCCCCCGCTACATTCAGGACAAGATTTCCAACGCGCTCGTCGTCCACCCGGACGAAGACAACATCAACCCCTTCATGGTCATGAAGGAACTCGAAGAAGGCCTTCGCCACCACTCGCTCATCAAGGACGACGACCAATTTCGCCATTACAAGGAGTTGCTCTCAGTGGTCCGCGAGGAGTACGAGGACATCGTGAAGAACGAGGTGCAGCGGGCGATCGCGGCCGACGAGGAGGCCCTGGCCCGGCTCTGCTCCAACTACATCGACAACGTGAAGGCGTACACCCAGCGCGAGAAGGTCCGCAACCGCTACACCGGCAATTACGACGAGCCCGACGAACGCCTCATGCGCTCCGTCGAGGAGAAGATCGACATCCCCGAGGGCCGCAAGGACGACTTCCGCCGCGAGATCATGAACTACATCGGCGCACTGGCCATCGACGGCAAGAAGTTCGATTACAAGACCAACGAGCGCCTCCAGAAAGCCCTCGAACTGAAGCTGTTCGAGGACCAGAAGGACTCGATCAAGTTGAGTTCCCTCGTCTCGAACGTGGTGGACAAGGCGACGCAGGAAAAAATCGACGTGGTGAAGAGTCGCCTGATCCGGAACTACGGCTATAATGAATCGAGTGCGACGGACGTGCTGAACTTCGTGGCGAGCATCTTCGCCCGGGGCCAGACGAAGAAGTGACGCCCATGACTGCCGAGAACTTTGAAGACACCCTGAACGGCTTCCACCAGCGCTTGCCGTTCCGGTCGTTTACGGTTGTGTTGATCAGCGGCAGGCAGTTTGAGGTCGACCACCCCGGCGCGTTGGTGCATCGGGCGGGTGTTGCGGTTTTTTTGTCCCCGGGAGGTGCACCGATCATCTTCGATCACGAGGGCGTCGAGCATTTTGTCGCCGACTTGGCCGACCGCACGAGAGAGTGATTCGCGAGACAAATCCCGCCGGGGCTTGAAGGGGTGGGGGCCTGACCGACCTGAAGGTATGAACCTGGTCAGGGCGGAAGCAGCAGCCATAAGTGCTGGAGGGTGCGGCTCAGGGCACCCCCATCCTTTCATCCCCCGGCGGTCGAGACACGAAAGTGCCCAGGAAGCGAGATCTACGACTGGTCGATGCGGTCTCTCGCGAATTCGGAATCGATCGGGACGAGTTTGGAGCCTACCTGGAGGATTGCAAGGCTCACGGCGACCGTGGAACCGAAAACGACCGCGGAGATTTCACGTGGTCCGAAATGCAAGACAAAGCCCGTGAATTCCTGGGGCAGCCATGAGTACAGCAACTGATATCGATCCTCCTGGACTTGAGACCTCGACTGCATCCAACTTTCAATCTCAACTCCTCCACCTCATTGGTGAACCCTTCCTCTTCCTGGCACGCGGCTACGGCGGCGAGTTAATTCTCCACTTCGGCGAAAAAGTTGTCGGACCCCTTCGGAAAACGAAACGCGGTGAGTTCCGCTACGAGCACGGTACCTATAGCCTTCACCTTCGCGGTTCCGCCTGGCTGATCAAGTCCGGTGCCTCGCAGTCAATCTTGAGCGATGGATTGGAAAGCGAGTACGTGCAACTTTTCGGCGAGCCCGCTAACCGCACCAAAGCCGTCGTGGAATGTCCAATCGCGCCTGGCGCGATTCCGACTGCGTTGCATCCGTTCCCGTACACACGACCCGAGGTCAACGGGATCGGGCTTCGTGTCGAGCTATCGGATGGTTCGGCGGTGATCGTGATCCCCACGCCGGCTGAAGGCGACGTGCCAAATGAGGACGAGGTTTCCGATTGGGAATTGAAGACGCCGAACTTCGTGTTGGAAGTCGGTCCCGGTCGAAGCTGGCAGAGTAAACCGGGTTCGGTAGTTTCGGAGTGAGGGTGCGTCTCAGGGCACCCCCCATCCTACCATTCCCGGCGGTCGAGACACGAAAAAGCCCACCAACTCAAGTGGGTGGGCTTTGTGCGTAGGGATCAGGAGTCATATTCGCTTACAGGCTCATGAACTGTGTCTCTACCACGATATGGATGCGGGGCTATGTCGTAGAAACGGACGCCGGCGCTATTCATCGCTGAAAAGTCGGGGTGGTTATTTATGTAAGCTCCTGGAAGCCACCCTTGAACTGCAGCTTCGTAAGCGAGTAGCCAACTCGCATCAGTCAGTGAATTCAAATTCATCATAGTATTCCATATTTGAGACGCCGGCTGTCGGGCTGTCAGCCCTCGTCTGGCGGCATCCAAAGCAACCAGAATAACGACCGGGTCATCCATGCTCTCGACAATCTGTAGAGTGGAATTATCAATCGGAATCGCAAGTTGAATGTGAGCCCACAGCGCCCAAGCGACTTCACTGCCATGACCGAGTGGCGAATGTCGCGCTATGAGATGCGCAAGTGTTTCTGCAATGCGTGTGACACCGAGTATAATCCCGCGTGTTCGGTATTTGGTGAATTCACTTATGACTTCACGGATAATACCCGGCTCAACTGCTATTGCCTGTAGGTAGTATGACTCTGCAAGTGGCCAATTTGCAGACATAAGTGTCGCATGTCGAGCAGACCCCATTACAAATCGGAACACATGGGCGTCTGGGTTCCGATTCCTCAACTCAAAAGCTGTGTCGAATAGGTCGATAAAATCGTATCTCTGGCCCGTTCCGCTCCGCCTCACTCGAATTCTTCGAAGTTCACGGACCCAGGACTCCTCGAGCGGCGTTGGCAGTTCTGTGATCGACGTTTTTGATGGGTTGAGTGCGAGCTGATATTCAGCGAGAGACTGCTGGAGTACACCCAGTGCATTTTCGGCTTGTGACAACGTAGGAAAACAGAATTCATAATCGTCGACGTATCTGACCGCTCGGCAGTTGATCGATTGAAATATATTACGATCAATTCGCGAGAGTAGCATTTCGGCCGCAATTAGCGAAGTATCAGGTCCGATCGGAATTCCAACAGATTGGCGGTCTTGTAGGTCACGATGGCGATCATCAAGGCCACGTCCCCATAACTGCTGCTGTTGACGATTCGGTAATGCCCGATTGGCCTTCACTACCGGTTTCGTATGTGCGGACCATTCGAGCGTGTGAGTATAAATAGAGGGATAAAACCTTGATATGTCTGCGCGAAGCAGATACCGGTTGCCTGCGCGATTAGCGGCCCGAGCCAAAGTGACTATTCGGGGATGATGCATGCGCTCTACGGCGCGATTGGTAGAAATAACCGGGTGACTGAGCGACCAAGTCGATAATGCGAGGACAGGTTGGATTTGGCTCCATTGAGTCTCCACTTCTCGCGATAATGCTGCATACGCAAGTGGGTTGGGTATACTCAGTTCGCGACGGAGAGAACCGGAACGAAATAGATTGTGCGACACTGGAAGCGAAGATTTCGGTATCGCGGGGGTCCAGCCAGTTCGGATGAGTCTTCCAAAGCTCTTGGAATTGAATGGAGGCGGCAATTCTTGAGGCAAGTAGCCCCGCGAACACAAATCAAACGCCGTCGCCATTTTATTACCTCTTCGTTTTCTGCGGTTGGATTTTGTTGAAAGCATCTGCTTTCTCGGACCTCAGCCTCCATTTGCTGTCCTTCAAGTCGCCAGTCTTACCGATCTAAATTCATGATACGTTTGGAAGTCGTTCGAGGCCCGCGAGTATCCTCAAAAGGCTCGCCGCTCGAATCGAGGCCTTCGAAGAGCAACTGGCCAACGAAAAGACGACTCGAAAGAGCCGCGGAATAAAGACGGCGGCGGAGAGTCGGCATGTTCGACGACGATCCCGATTTCTGCGCGAAGTGATCGCCGAAGGGTAGGCGATTCGCGAAGCCGCCCTCAAAAACCGTCTCTACCCAGCGCGAATCCACAAAAAAAACACCTCCCGCTCCAATCTCGGCGCGGACCTTGCTGTTGTCTGACGACTCGATTCCTTCGAATCGAGACCGGTCATCACAACGACGAGGAGAAGTCATGGTTACGAACGCGGTCGTGCATCAAGAGGATCTCTTGCCCGTCCGGAGCCGGATCAGCTGGAGCGCGATTATCGCGGGCGCGGTGCTCGCTCTGTCGCTGTACTTCCTGCTGACCCTGCTCGGTGGGGCCGTCGGGCTCTCGATTAGCGACAAGGTGAACTCGCAGAATCTCGGCAATGGGGCCGTGGTGTATGCGATCGTCGTGACGGCCATCTGCCTCTTTGTGGGCGGATACGTGGCCAGCCAACTGACGACGGGTGAAAGCAAGATCGAAGGAAGCCTCTACGGCATCTTCGTCTGGGCCACGGTTTCCGCCATGCTCCTCGCGCTGATGGCATCCGGGTTGCGGATCGGGCTCAGCGCCATGGGCGGAGTTGCCTCGGCGGGTCGTGCTACCGTGGAAAACACGAAGCAATCCGACTGGGAAGCCTCGGCGCGGCAGGCCGGCGTTCCGCAAGATCGGATCGAAGAATGGAAGCAGAAAGCCAAGGACGCGCCGGCCTCGGCACGGCAGGCGGTGGAAGATCCGCAGAATCAGCAAGCCGCCGCCGATGCGGCCACTCGGGTCACGTGGTATGCCTTCTTCGGGGCGTGGATCTCCATGATGGCCGCGGCTGCGGGCGGCTACCTCGGATCGGGTGCCACGGTTCACGTCTTCTCGATGTGGGTTGGCCGAGAGAGTCACAATGGCCGTGTGGTCGGAGCGGACGGGCGACCCGTTCTGGCTCGAAACTAATCGACGCGAATCAAGCACGAAGCCAACCCACGCAAGTGGGTTGGCTTTTTCGTTGGCAACTTTCGCGCTTCACGTTGCACCCGCGTCCGATGCGTGAATAGCTTCGGCCTTCCAACGCGACCACCTGGTGATAAAGTACCTTTAAGTTTACTGGAGGTTCACCGATGCCTGAGATCACACTTGAAGGTCTCGCCGCAAGATTGGAAGCGGTCGAAAAGCAACTGGCCGAACGGAAAGCCGACTCGAAAGAGCCTCGGAAGAAAGACTGGCGGCGGACGGTCGGCATGTTCGACGACGATCCCGATTTCCTGCGGGAAGTGATTGCCGAAGGGCAGGCGATTCGCGAAGCGGAACGTGAAGCCGCACTACGAGGGGAGACCGAGTGATTCTCCTCGATACCGATCACCTGACGATCCTTCAAACACCGGATTCAAATCGGCGAGATCGGTTGGTGGCGCGTCTCGCGCTGGCCGACGATGTGATTGGAACGACTGTCGTGAACGTCGAGGAGCAGATGCGGGGTTGGATGGCTTCAATTGCGAAGGAGCGTCAACCTCTCCGGCAAGTTCGCTCTTACGCACGTCTTGCACACTTGTTCGATTTTTACTCGGATTACGAGATCGCGCCCTTCGACGTGCCCGCGGCAACACGATTCGGCACGTTCAGTCGCATTCGCATCGGCGTTTCGGATCGCAAAATCGCCGCCATCGCCATTTCGCAGAGCGCACTTCTTCTGACCGCCAATCGTCGCGACTTCGAACTCGTTCCAAGTCTTCGGTTCGACAACTGGCTGGACTGAGCCTCCCCCAAAACATTTCACTCACCGGACACCTCTCCGCTTCACGCGGGCCAGGGCGTTCTGGTAACATTCTCTTAGACGGATCGTTACCAACCCCCCGAGGCTTTCGCCGTGGGACAGAAGATCGAACAAGACCTGCAGCGCTTCCGCAAGCTGGTGCGCGGGAAGGTGAAGAGTAACCTTTCCAAGTACATCAGCCGGGGCGAGATGATCGGGAAGAAGGGGAACGACCTGGTGTCGATCCCGCTTCCGCAGATCAACTTGCCGCAGTTCCGTTACGGGAAGAAGAACTCTGGCGGCGTCGGGGTCGGTTCCGGTCAACCCGGCCAACCGCTCACGGCACCCCAAGACGACGACGGCGAACCGCAGGCCGGCGATCAACCGGGCGGGCACATCCTCGAAGTCGAACTGACCATGGAGGAACTCGCCGAGATTCTCGGAGAAGAACTCGCGCTGCCTCGCATCGAACCACGCGGTAAGAAGAACGTCGTCACCGAAAAGGACAAGTACACGAGCATCCGCAGCGTCGGGCCGGAGTCGCTCAAACACTTCAAGCGAACCTACAAGCGGGCTCTGAAGCGGCAGATCGCGGCCGGCAGCTACAACCCCGATAATCCCATGATCGTGCCGGTGCGCGAGGACAAACAATATCGCAGTTGGAAGGAAGTGCAGAAGCCGGATAGCGTGGCGTGCATCCTTTACATGATGGATGTATCCGGCTCGATGACGGACGAGCAAAAGGAGATCGTGCGGATCGAGGCATTCTGGATCGATATGTGGATCAAGAAGCACTACAAGGGCGTCGAGACGGTATACATCATTCACGACGCCGTGGCAGCCGAAGTGGACGAACACACGTTCTACCACACGCGGGAGAGCGGCGGCACCAAGATTAGTTCGGCCTACGAACTCTGCAACAAGATCGTGGACGCCCGCTACCCGCAAAGCGATTGGAACACGTATGCGTTCCACTTCTCGGACGGCGACAACTGGGGCGACGACGTACCGAAGTGCCTGGCATTGTTGGGTGAGAAGCTGCTGCCTAAGTTGAACTTATTCGGCTACGGGCAGGTGGAGTCGCCTTACGGCAGCGGCGAGTTCTTCGAGCACATTAACGAGTTGACGGACGAGCACGAAAACGTGGTGGTGAGCCGCATCCCGGACCGCGACGCGATCCTGGGCAGCATCAAGGAGTTTCTGAGCACGGGGAGATAAATTTACGGGGGACCACTTGGGGTTAGTCTTAGAGACACCAAATGAGGAGGGCCCCATGACGACAGATCCGGTGGTTGTCGGGGTTTTTGCTTCTCGGGGGGACTGTATCTTGGTGCTGCACGGGTGACTTTCGTCTTTCCCGGCCGAACCTAGACCAGGCGGTGACCCATGAGCAATGGCAAATTCGGCGATGATGCTGGAGCCAGGATCGAACTGTCTTCGGACACGATTCTGCCGCTCGGGGATCGTCGTCGGTATCCGTTTCTCGATCCCCCGCTCGCTCCGGAGGAAATCGGACGAGCGGGCGATTACCGGATTCTGCGCGTGATCGGTGTCGGCGGCATGGGGATCGTTTTCGCGGCCGAGGACACGATTCTCCACCGGTCCGTGGCTTTGAAAGTCCTGCGACCCGAGATGGCGTCCGATCCCGAGAACCGCGAACGTTTTTTGCGCGAGGCCCGGGCCACGGCCGCACTCACATCCGATAACATCGTCACGGTCTTTCAGGTCGGCGTGGTCAATGGGGTGCCGTACCTGGCGGAGCAATTTCTTCCCGGCGAATCGCTCCAAGACCGACTCGACCGCGCGGCTCTTGTGGACCTGAGAAGTTCGTTGGTCATCGCGCGCGGTGCGGCGGCGGGGCTCGCGGCGGCGCATGCGGCGGGGCTCATTCATCGCGACATCAAGCCGGCGAATATCTGGCTCGAGTCCGATTCGTCGGGAGAATTCCTTCGTGCCCGGCTCCTCGATTTTGGCCTGGCCCGCCGAATGACGGGAGAAGCCAGTTTGACCGGCACGGGCGTGATTGTCGGCACGCCAAATTTCATGTCGCCGGAGCACGCCAACGATGGGGAGATCGACCATCGGGCGGATTTGTTCAGCCTCGGGGCGGTTCTGTACACGATGATCGCAGGTGAGTTGCCGTTCCCCGGGAAGTCTGCCATGGCGGCGATGGTAGCTGTGACGACGCGGGCGGTCCCGCGATTGAGCGAAAAGTATCCGGGCATGCCGCGGGGCGTTTCGGCTTTGATTGCCCAGTTACTGGCGAAGGAACCGAACGACCGTCCGCAAACGGCTCGGGAAGCCATGGCGATTCTCGATGCGGAAATCGCTCGGCTTCCCGAGACCGCGATCGCTTTGCTTCCCTCGCCACTGTCGGTCCCGTTGGGGATCGCGGAGACGGTGGGCCCGAGTGCCTCCATCACGAGGATGGACGCCAAGCCGGTGCCCGCTCGTCGCCGCAACTGGCGCTGGGCGGAACGCATCGTCGGCAGTTCGGTCACACTGGCCCTGATCCTGCTCGTCGTCTATTTGGCGTTCGTCCGCGACCGCAATCCCGATCCCGCAACGCCGCCTTCGAATGCACCGATCAAGGTTGGCGTGCTGCACTCGCGCAAAGGTTCCATGGCGGTCAGCGAGAATTCAGTCGTCGATGCCACACTCCTGGCCATTGCCGAGTTGAATGCCGAGGGCGGCGTGCTCGGCCGAACAATCGAGCCCGTGGTTCTCGATGGCCAGTCGAAGCCCGACGAGTTTGGCCGCCTCGCCGAGACACTTTTGAACGACAAGGTCGCCGCGATCTTTGGATGCTGGACCAGCGCCAGCCGGCGAGCGGTTCAAGACGTGCTGCAACACCGCAACGAAGGGCTGCTCTTCTACCCGGTTCAGTATGAAGGGCTTGGGGATTGCCCGCGAATCATCTACCTCGGCCCGGCCCCGAACCAGCAACTGACCCCGGCCATCGAGTTTCTGATTCGGCCGGTCGCGTCCGGCGGCCTCGGCAAGAAGAGACTCTACCTCGTCGGCTCCGACTACCTGTTCCCGCGTGTGGCACACGAGATCATCCGCGATCTCATCAAGCCGTACGAAAAAGACGGCGTCCAGATTGTCGGGGAGATGTTCGTTCCCCTCGGGTCGGAAAAGACGAAAGTTGCGGTCGACGATATCGATCGCACGCAGCCGGATGCGATCGTCAACACCATCAATGGTCGAAGCAACGGGCCGTTCTTCCTCGATCTCCGTGCCAAGGGCTACACACCGGACAAGGTGCCGACTCTGTCGGTGAGCATCACCGAGAACGAAGTGATGGGTCTGAACCCGACGACGATGGCCGGCGACTACCTTGCGGCGAGCTACTTTCAGAACATCGACCGTGCCGAGAGCCGCGAGTTCCTTCGCAAGCTCCGCGTGCGATATGGTGCGTCACAGGTTGCAACAGACCCGATGGCCGCGGCCTACACGGCCGTTCGCATCTGGGCGCGGGCCGTCGAGGAGACCGGTTCGACGGACCCGACCACTGTGCGAGATGCCCTTCGCGGAATGGTGTTCGAGGGCGTTCGAGCGCGGCTCACGATCGACAGGGAGAACCAGCACGCCTGGTTGCCGGCTCGGATCGGCAGAATTCGCCCGGATGGCCTGGTCGATCTGGTTCCCGGTGCCGGTTCCGAGACTCCGATCCGGCCGATTCCCTTTCCCCCGACGCGGAAGCCCGAGGAGTGGAACCAGTATTTGAAGTCGCTCCAGTTCAAGTGGGACGGCAAGTGGCAGCCGCCGGAGAATTAACGGCCGGGCACGGGTAGAATAATGTGGGCGCGGATGTGCCCGGAGAG
>JAYTUG010000470.1:0-17956 GCA_043744695.1 Gemmataceae bacterium | reverse complement strand
AAGAAAAAAGCTCGTCGCAACGTGAGCCGTGGCATCGCCCACGTGCAGAGCACGTTCAACAACACCATCGTGACGATCACGGACACGAACGGCGACACACTGTGCCATTCGTCCGGCGGCGCGGTGGGGTTCAAGGGTAGCCGTAAGAGTACGCCGTTCGCGGCTCAGCGAGCGGCCGAAGAGTGCGCCGGCAAGGCGCAGAAGTTCGGCGTGAAGGAAATCGAAGTGCGGGTGAAGGGTCCCGGTGCTGGCCGCGAGTCGGCTGTCACGGCCCTTCAGGCGGCGGGGCTCAACGTCAAGGCCATCGAAGACGTGACTCCGCTTCCGCACAACGGCTGCCGCCCGCCCAAAAAGCGGCGCGTGTAATATCCGGCGAACCGAGTTGCTTCTACAACTGGGTTGCGGATCTCGCGGGCTTGGTGTCCGAGGTCGGGAATCGGTGTACCGAATCCCGACCTCAATGTTGTTCTGGACCTCCCCGTTCACGACTCTGGGGTTCGCCGGGGAACCGTTCGACTGAGGCCTCGCTTTCGCACTTGCGTGGATCGCACCGCGATCCCCAACCGACCCCTGGTACTTCGACCCACAGGACTCATGGCCCGCAACACCGATCCCGTTTGCAAGATGTGCAGGCGCGAGCAAATCAAGCTTTACCTGAAAGCGGAACGCTGCTTCAGCCCGAAGTGCCCGATCGACCGCGAAGCGCTGCCTCCCGGCATGCACGGCGCTCGTCGCGGCAAGACTTCCGAATACGGCCTCCGGCTCCGCGAGAAGCAGCGACTCAAGCGCTTCTACGGGCTTTTCGAAAATCAGTTCCGCCGCTACTACACCCTGGCGACGCGATCCATTGGCAACACCGGCGAACAGTTGCTCTCGATCCTCGAACGCCGATTGGATAACGTGATCCATCGGCTCGGGTTCGCGAGCTCCCGCGCCACGGCCCGGCAACTCGTGGCCCACGGGCACATTCTGGTGAACGGCCGCAAGTGCGACATTCCCAGCATGCTCGTGAAGCCGAACGACCTGATCAAGGTGAAGGGGAGCGAGCGCAGCCTCAAACTGGCTCGCGAAGGCTTGCAGAAGAACCTCAATCGCGTACCGGATTTCTTGGAAGTGATCAACAATCAGGACGCTCCAGAAGGCCGCATGACGCGCATGCCGGCGCGTTCGGATGTGGACGAACGGATCATCGAGATCCGCGAGCAGTTGATTATTGAAATCGCCACGCGATAACATTTAGCCGCCGGCAAGCTGGCGGCTAAACGAGATCCGGTCGCGACCGCCGGTTTTTTTTCCAATAAGGATCGCCGTCTGGTTCGCTCCTCCCTGCGGTCGCTGGGGTGGAGCGGCAAACCGATGGCAGGGGAGGATCGACTATGCGCGTTCGCTGGCGCGGGCTGGAACTGCCCAATCGGGTACATGCCGACCGCACAACCCTGACCGACACTTACGGGAAATTCTACGCGGAGCCGTTCGAACGCGGCTTCGGTATGACCATCGGCAACAGCATCCGCCGCATCCTGCTTTCGAGCCTCGAAGGAAGTGCCGTCACGCGAGTCAAGATTCAAGGCGTGCAGCACGAGGTTTCCACGATCACCGGCGTCGTTGAAGATGTCACCGACATCATTCTCAACATCAAGAGCCTCGTGGTGAGGAACATCTCGGATCAGCCGAAGGTCGTTCGCATCGTCAAGCACGAGGCCGGCGTGGTTCGCGGGGCCGACGTGCAGCACGATGAGATGATTCAGATCGTGAATCCCGAGCACCACATTGCGACGCTTACGAGCGACGTGCCGTTCTCGGTGGAACTGACGGTCGAGAACGGTCGCGGCTACCACACCGCGGAAGAGAATTCGGGCAAGGAACGCGAAATCGGCGTCATCCCCGTCGATAGCTCCTTCTCGCCGGTCGTTCGCGTGAAGTACGACATCGAGGAGACCCGCGTCGGTCAGAAGACGAACTACGATCGCCTCGTGATGGAGATCTGGACGAACGGCACGGTCGGCCCGCAGATGGCACTGGTGGAAGCCGCCAAGATTCTGCGAAAGCACCTGAATCCCTTCGTGCAGTACACGGAACCGGGGCCCGAGGTGTCGATGGAAGACTCGTTCGAGCCCACGGATGGGGTTCCGAAGGATACGGTGGACAGCGCCCTCGAGCACAAGTTGAACCTGAGCCTCGCCGAACTCGAACTGTCGGTGCGGGCCACGAACTGTTTGGAAACCGAAGGCATCGCGACCGTCCGCGATCTGGTGTCGCGCGGCGAGGACGAACTCCTCGAGGTCCGCAACTTCGGCGAAACGACCCTCCGGGAAGTGAAGGCTAAGCTCCAGGAGCGCGGCCTCAGCCTCGGTATGCGGATGCCTCCGGCACGCCGCTAATTCTGGAGCCGCTTGCGGCTTCGCGATCTGCCGAAGAATCGCGAAGCCGCAAGCGGCCCATGTCCGCCTTCCTTGGCACGGGGCGGACGACTTCACAAGCCACAGGTGTTCCCATGCGCCATCGTCAGGCCGGAAAGCATTTCAGCCGTACACCGGCTCACCGTCTCGCCCTCTTCCGAAATCTCTCGCGTGCGCTCATCACGCACGAGCGCATCACGACGACTCTGCCTAAGGCCAAGGCCCTGCGGCCGTTCATCGAGAAACTCATCACGTTGGCCAAGAAAGCTGCCGTGATCATGGCCTCATCGCCCGACGATAAGCAGGCCAAGGTGAAGGCACTGCACTATCGCCGTCAAGCGATGGCAGACCTGGGGCCGATGCACGGCACCGGCACCTACGACAAGCAAGACGAGCCGGTGACCCGCCCCGGTAAGAAGAACCCGATCGCGGTCTCGGTTCTCGAGAAGCTCTTCGCTGAGATCGGGCCTCGTTATAAGGATCGGCCGGGCGGCTATACGCGAATCATCAAGCAGCACTATCGCCGGCTCGGCGATGGTGGCCACACCGCCATCATCGAACTGCTTAAAGAAGGCGAAGTGAAGGTGAGGTTGAAGGAACGCAAATCGGCACCCGCGGCACCCGTCGCTCCGGAAACCCCGGCCACGTAATCTTCGGCCGCTTGCGGCTTCGTGACTGCACCCTCAAACGCAGTCGCGAAGCCGCAAGCGGCGGACGCTTCCCATGATTCCTCTCTCCGTTCTCGACGATCTCCGCAAGTTCGACACGCCCACGATTTGCAACATCCTCGAACTCTTCGACGCGATGCCACGAACGGCGGGCTACATGGATGCCCGCATCCAGGCGTGCTATCCGAAGCTTCCTCCGATGGTCGGCTTCGCCACCACGGCGACATTCCGCGCTGCGGCCCCACCGCGATCCGGAGACATCTACGCCGGGCTCGCGAAACAGGTCGAACACCTGAGCGCGATCGCCGGGCCGAAGGTCGTCGTGTTCCAGGATCTGGACGATCCGCCGGTCGCGGCTACGTTCGGCGAGATCATGTGTAGCACGTACCAGGCCTTCGGCTGCGTGGGGCTCATTACCAGCGGCGCGGGTCGCGATCTGGATCAGGTGGAAGCCATCGGATTCCCGTGCTTCACGAGCGGCACGATCTGTTCGCACGGCTACACGCAGATCGTGGAACTCGGGTCGCCAGTCCGCGTCGGTGGCGTCTGGATTAACCCCGGCGACCTGCTCCACGGCGACCGCAACGGCGTAACCGCGATCCCGATTGCCCTGGCGGCAGCGGTGGCCGAGGCGGGCCCCGATTTCATGGCTGCGGAGTTCGTCGTGCTCGACTATTTGAAGGCTGGGAACGCGACGGCGGCAGGCTACGCGGCGGCCCGGAGCGAATGTCAGCGCCGAATTAGCGAACTCGGGAAGCGGTTGAAGTCTCTTGTGTAGTAAGCCGATAAAATGGGTCGGGACGGCTCGGCGATTCAATCCGCCGGTTGACCGGAATCGGGATTGCTCATACGATTCTCCAAGCTGGTTGATCGAATTTGGCCTCGTCGCCAAGTGGTAAGGCAACGGTTTGCAAAACCGTCACCCCCGGTTCGAATCCGGGCGAGGCCTCTAGTAGTCCCGAGTAGTGTCAAGTAGTCCCGACCCGACCTAAACCCTTGCGAAAGCAGGGGTTTTTTCATGCCTTGAACGGTCCCGCAGACCGCGTTCGCTCGTCTTAGGCAATCCTAAGCAGTCCCCAGAAATCCCCATCGCGTGTGCAAGCCGGAGTGCAAGCATTTCTGAGCGGTTCGGAGCGGCCCGCGAAAAAAGGTCTTGACTCGTTTCCCAGGCATGTCTATCTCCCCCGTCTTCACCCCTCCCGTGGCGACCGGAACCGTCCGCGGGTGGAACCTTAACAGGCGACTCGATCGCCTACGTTTGGTTGCGCGATCCTGCACCGGGATCAGCAGCCCTAGTTCCGGAGGTTTCCTTGGAAACAATTGCCTCTCCGCGCCGTCGCGCGGCCAAGTCTTCCGCACCTACCCCGATCATACTTTCGCAGCCCGACGCCTGGGCATATGTGGGCCTAAGTAGAGCTGAATGGTTTCGCCTCAAAAGCGCTGGCAAACTTCCAGATCCCGTCTTCATGCCCGGCTCCAGCTGGCCGAAGTGGCGACGCGCTGACCTCGACAAGTGGGCGCACAGCCTGCCGAGCACGCGAACGTAAAGCGCAACGTTACTCAAATCAAACGCAACGAATGGTCGGGATAGACCGTCTGGGCAAACCTGTTCGCGCGTTCACTGCATGATCCTGCGAACTGCCGTGAACAGTTGACGCCAAATCACCGATGCACCAAACAGGCAACCGCCAGCGGCACGCTAGCTAGCCGCTGGCAAGGGAGCTGGCGACGACACCACCAAGGGGGACCGACCATGACGATGACGACGATCGAGCAGGACGACATCACGTTGCCCAACTTGGCGATCGAGCTTCGCGTCTCGCTCGACAAGTTGCGCCGGGCCGTGCGGACCGATCCGACGCTCGCGCAACTGTGCCGCCGGGTGGGAGCGATTCGATTGGTTCGAATCGCGGACATCGACAAGGTTCGCACGATCCTGGGAGCCTAATCATGCCAGGCCGCCGGCGTACCGTTTGGCCGAGCACGCGCGAGCCGCCCGCCTCGACATCGAGGTGGTGAGGCTGATCGTGGGCGAGGATCGGGCCCTGAAAACGCTGGGGCGATACCGCGGCGGAGCCTGGCTCTACACGGCGGCAGCATTCGCTCGGATCGCCGAGGCAATCCGCGAGCCGGTTGACCCGAAACGAAAACGGCCGGCCCGGTGCTGCGAAACACCCGGACCGGCCTTCAAGGAGCAGTAGCATGTTATCGGACTGGATCGGTGAAAACAATAACAATTCGCGATTCCATCGGGAGAGCCGATGGTAAGCGAGCCTACATATCCGAAGCGTCCATCTCATTTCGATCGCGAGTTCGTCCGCGCGATGATCGACCGCAGCGCGGCCAACACGATCGGGCCGGATGGCTTCGCGCTCCTCACGATAATCGTGGACCGCCAAGACCGTGCTCGCGAGCACTACGCACCCGTCAGCTTTTGGTCGGGACAGCTCATGATGGCCCTCGGCGTCTCGGAGGACACTCTCTGTCGAATCAGGAAGCGATGCGTGGAGGCCGGCTGGCTCCATCACACACCAGGCGCGAAGGCGAAGGCCGCCCGGTATTACGTCACCATGCCCGGCGAAATGACTCCGCAAGTTGCGGAGGCATCGCAGAAGAATCGAAGGAGAATGCACGGGACATTCCTCCCTGTCCTAATCCTAATCCTAAATACACCGCTTCGCGAGGGAGTGTCGCTTCGGAGCCGGCGAAGACCCCGACAAGAAAAACGGCCCCCGAGTCGGATGCTCGCTTTGCGAAATTCTGGGCCGCTTACCCGAAAAAGGTGGCCAAGCCCGCCGCATCCCGCGCATTCGCACGACACGTCCCGGACGATGACACTCTTCAGGCGGTACTCGACGCCATAGCGAAACAGCAGACCTCCGCGGAGTGGCGAAAGTCTGAGGGTGACTTCATCCCCTACCCGGCGACCTGGATCAACAATCGCCGATGGGAAGACGTCCTGCCTTCCATGCAGCCGACCGCACCCACAATCAAAACTACCGCGGAAAACATCATCAACCCGCCGAGCGCTGAGCCGGCATTCGCGCGAAAGAGGACCGCGGCATGATGCCCGACCAGCTGCTCGACAATGTTCCTCCTCACGACGCTGCCGCCGAACGCGGTGTGATTGGAGGAATCCTCCGCGACCCTGAAACCCTCGCCACGGTGCAGCAGGTGCTTCGCGCCACCGACTTCTACTTCGACCACCATCAGAAGATTTTCCAGGCGATTGCCGACCTGGACGCCGAGCGGCAGCCCATCGATCTCGTGCTCCTACGCGACCGCCTGGCCCAGCGCAAGCACCTCGCAGACGTCGGCGGTGTGCCCTATCTCGCCGACCTCTGGGAGGCGGTCCCGACCGGCGCGAACGTCGAGTACCACGCGAAGCTCGTTCGCGATGCCGCTCTGGTTCGCCGCCTGATCCACTTCGCCAATGAGACACTCCGCGACGCGTACGACCGCTCGCAGTCGGCGGCCGACCTGGTAGCGGATGCCGAACGCCGAGTGCTCGCGATCGGAGAGACGGCCACGGCGAACGGCGACCGGGTCCGGGTTGCCGCGGAGTTCCTTCGCGACGGCCTGAATCGCATCGATGACCGAATCGCCGCCGGTGCCACGCTCGCGGGGTTGTCGTGCGGGTATCCGGCACTGGACGAGTATCTCGGCGGCATCCGCCCGGGCGAACTCATCGTGATCGGTGCGCGGCCGAGCGTGGGAAAAACCGCTCTCGCCTTAAATCTCATGGCGAAGGTCGCAGTCGAGGGGAGCCCCGTTTTTCTTTTCTCGCTGGAGCAGCCCGAGGCGGACATTGCAGATCGACTACTCGCCATGGCGAGCGGCGTGAGCATGCACCGCTTCACGCGCAGCGCTGGCCTCGCCGCGAGCGACGCCGAGGCCCTCAGCCTCGCCGCCGGGCAGAGCGGGCTCGGAGGATGCCCGATCTATCTGGACGATACGAGCGATCAGACGGCCGCCCGCATTGCGAGCGTGAGCCGTCGCGCGATCCGGAAGCACGCGGTGAAGCTGATCGTGATCGACTATTTGCAGCTGATGCGACCCGAGAACGCCCGCGACAACCGGAACCAGCAGGTCGGAACCTTGGCCCTCCGCGTGAAAAATTTGGCGCGTGAAACGGGTGTCCCGATCATCCTGCTTTCGCAATTAAATCGCGAAGTGGAAGGCCGCGGAGACGGCGAACCACGGCTCAGCGACCTGCGCGAGTCGGGCGACATCGAGGCACATGCGGACCGCGTGCTACTGCTGCACCGCCAGCCAAACCAGCCGACCGACCAGCCCACGACGGCGATCGACGTGAAATTCGCGAAGCAGCGGAACGGCCCGACCGGAACTGTGACGTTGAGCTATCGCAAAGCTGTCCTGCGATTCGAGACCATCTGAGGAATTGCCCATGCCGCGGAAACCAGTCTACGTTTCGGCCGCACTCCGCAAGAAATGCGAGACACTTGCCGACGGAGCCCGTGATCGCGCCCGAGCTTGGCTCGGTGGCGTGCCGCCAAACCAGGCGAGACGTGCTCAGATGAAAAAAGAAAAGGCCGTGAAGAACCCCGACCCCGAACCACAGAGGTAATGCGATGCCAAAGCCAGTCGTCGATTACATAGATGGAACACGCAGCGATGGTACGAAGTGGCGGGCGGCCACACTTAACGAAGCAAACCGCGACGCAGACCGCGCTGCAGACCGACTCATCGAGACCGCGAAGCGCGTCTCCCGGAACCACGAGATCATGGCCGGCTTCGCCCGCGACGAAGCCTCGTACTGCCCGAGCGGCCGCGTCAGTTGACCTCGCCAAAACCAAGGAAGCCCCCCGTGTCGTTTCTTCAACGCCTTTTCCGATCGGAGTCCCCTATGCTCACTCAAACTCTTTCCCCTGCCCCCGCCGCGGCAACGGCACGCCCAGCATCCTGGGTTCCCGACCGCACGATGGTCCAAGCCGGCTGGCGGAGCGTGGTCGAAACGCACAAGCGACGGCCGATTGTGCAACTCACCATTGCATCGCCCATCGACAGGGGCGAAGGCTGGCAAGCCGGGGAAGCGGCGAAGGCATATGCGGAGCTGATCGAATCCGTGCGACCCGTTGCCCTGGATCATCCCCAGGTCGCCAAGACGCGAGTCATTCGGGAACGGGTGCGGCTTGCCGAGGAGCAAGAGCGGACGACCGCAACGAAGCTCGAGGGCATCGCGCGGGAACGCGTGAAAGAACTCGAAGAAGCTTCGGACGAGCCGGACGAAGCGGTGCTTCTGCGAATCGCCCGGCTCGACATCGCCAGTGCGAAACTTGGCCGCGATCGGCTTGCCGCCGAGCGGGAACGCAAGGCGGCCGCCGCACTCGTGACCGAGGCCTACAACGACGCCCGTTTTGCGCTGCGGCACTACGTTGCCGCGAAAGCCATCTCCGAACGAGTCGCAACTCTGATGGCGGCGCGAAACGCGGCCCTCGACAAGATCGTCGCTAGCATCGACCCCGGCCTACTCGAAGATCTCTGCAAACTTCAGGTGGCCGCACTCGCAGCTTCGAATTGGTCCGCGGATGCAGTTGAACGCTCGCTGGCCGATCTTCTCGGACCCGAACCGGCAGCGTTCGTGCCACTTCCTCAGTTCGCTCAAGACCCGCCCGAACTGGTCGAATCGCGGTACGAAGTCGAACGCGCTTCGCGCGAAGCAGCCGAGGCTCTGAACCGCGGTGCCGTTCCCGCCGCACCACAAGCCGCACCCACCGGCTTCGCCCGCGTTCAGGAATATTACACCAACGAGTACGGGAACGAAGTCAAGCGCGTCCGCTACCTGCCCATCGTTCCCGAGCCAGACGCCCCGCCAGTTGATCCGCCGGGCAGCGATCCGTTCGCCGCCACCCGCGAGCGACTTCCTGCCGAGGAAGCCGAGGCACGGTCGATGTTCGCGGCCGCGATCGTGTAGCGTCCGCCACTCAGTTCGATGAACGGGCGTTCATAAGGTACACTCTAACGAAAGCGAGGTGCAACCATGGCCCGACCCGTCGATTTTGCGAAGCTCAGCCCGAGGGCTCAGGAGTTCTTCAAGAACAAGGCCGCGTCAAAAAAGGCCGCGGCCAAAGCGAAGTCCAAGGGTTCGAAGGGCGCGGGTGCAGGAGGAGGAAGCTAACGCATGTTCAACGGCACCGTCACGAACATCGACTTCGGGCAGGTGCCGCGGCCCGCTTTCGGGCGGGCCGCCCAGCATGCCACCCCGCCATCCGCTTGCCGGACAAAGGCCGAGGCCCGTTACCAGCGTGCCGCGAAGACCGCTGCCGAGATGCTTCCGGAGCTTCCTCCGATCGGGACAGCGATTCACTGCTTGATGCTCGGAACGTTCGACCTTTGCCAGGTGATCGGCGCGACGTTGAAGCTGGCACCGCACTGCCGGCATCTTCGAATTGCAACGCTTTGTTTCAGCAGGAGGAACGCGGCCGAGATGCTCGGCTTCCTCGAAAGTTACCCGACCCTCCGCCTTTCCTTGCTCGTGTCCACGTTCTTCGAGGGCCACAACAAGGAACTGTTCGAGAAGTTTGCCGAGGAACTGAAGGAACATCCCCACGCCCGCATGACAGCCGCACGCACCCACGCCAAAGTTGTGACCTTCGACCTCGGCGACGGGCTGACCTTCGAGGGAAGTGCCAACCTTCGAACGAACCGCAACCGCGAGCAGCTGGCCGTCATCCGCGACCGCCAGCTTCACGATTGGCACGCGGGTTGGATCGACGAATTGGTGAGTGTTCCACATGGAGAAGACGAAAAGTAAGGCCTCTCGCGCCGAGATCCTCGAAAGGGTCGCGGAAGTACTACGTATTCGCTTGGATGGAGCAAGTTTCCTTGATGTTTGCACCTATGCGAAACAGAAGAATTGGAGCGTCAGTGAGCGTCAGTGTGGGAGGTACATCGCCAAGGCCGACGAGATGCTCGCCGCGCAGACCGACAAGCACCGTCGCCGGCAAATCAACCTGCACATGGCCCGCCGGGAATCGCTCTACGCCCGTTGCGTGAATAGTGCGGCCTACGGCGATGCCCTCCGCGTACTCACCGACCTTGCGAAGCTTCAAGACCTGTACGCTTCTTCGGCCGACATTCGAGAACTGAAAAAGCTATTCATCGTCCAGGGCGAGCAACTCAAGAAAATCGAGGAGCAACTCAATGCCGAGCATCAAGGAACTGAAACAGATCATCCAGGAGCGAGCCCAGAGGCTGACCCAGGCCGAGGAAGCAGCCCCCCCACTGCCGCCGGGTAATGACGCAGCCGGCACGGTTCTTCTTCGAGGAACGTGGCATAGCGTTGACGGCGGCTTCACCCCGGGGCCGGATGCCGCAATGGTCGCGGTTTACCCCGGACGCCGATCGCGAGCAATTCGCGAGATGCCGGAGGGCGACTTCAAGTTGGTGATGGGCGAGGATCCGTTCGAGCTTGTGTGAGCCTCTCAGGAAACCCTGCGACGTAGAGTTGTGCTTGCAATCCCACCACCGAAGCAAGAGGCCCAGCCATGACCAATAACGCCACGCTCGCCGCGTTCGCAGACTTCGTTTCGCTCGCCGGCGGCAAGAACTACCTGCCCGACCACGTGGCCGAGACGCTTCTCATTCTTGGGCGCGACGACAGCCTGAGCATCGCGGTTTCCGGCACTTACAGCGGCGTCCAGATGCAGCTGATCGGCCGGAAGCCGGATGGCACCGACAGCACGATCGGCGTGGCTCTCTCGCCGGCCAACAATGCGACCACGACCTTCAACGTGAGCATCGCGCCCGGACTCTACGGGGACGTTCGCGCCAAGCTGCTCGGCATCGCCGCGGGCTCAATTTTCGTGAGCGTCAATTCCTCGAAGAGCGGCACCAATGCCGCACCCGGTGCTGCAGCCGCTCAGTGGCCGCCACTCAGCCCGGTCGGCCGTTGACCGCCCGCGGTTCGCTGGCTTCCTGGCTTCCTCCTCGCTTCCTCCTCGCTTCCGGGCCCCGCACATGACCATACCCCTTCAATCTGTCGTCAAATGGCCCGGTGTGATCGGCGTCGAATCGTGCCGGGGGACGCTGCTCCACGGCATCACGCCCGCCACGTTCGTGCTCACGACGGTCCCGCAATACGCGAAGCCGGCGGCGACTGGCGACCTCGTGCTGGGCGACGGCACGCGGGCCGTGGTGATGCGAGACTGCCGCGTGTCGCGAGTCACGGGCACGGCGAACTCCGAAGGGCAAACCTTCACAATCGAGATCCTGGACCGCCGCTGGCGCTGGCGTTCCACCAGTGGCGGCTTCGGCGCGATCGATGGCGTCTACAACGACCTCGACGACCACGGCAAGCTCGTGCCGTGGACGATCCGTTCGCCTACGGAACTCGCCATCCTATGCCTCGATGCGATGGGCGAACGCGATTACACCATCGACATGCCGCCCGGCATCCCGCGAGCGGCGGGAGCCGATCTGGACCGCTACCTTTTCGCGGGCGAAAACTTCACTCAATCCGCCGTGAACCCGCGAACGGTCTGGGATCGCAAGCCGCCGGCCGAGGCCCTGGCCGCCCTCTGCGACCTCTACGGGCGGCGGGTCGTACTCCAAGTCGCGACCAACACCGTGGCGATCGTGCAGCTCGGCGTCGGGAACAGCCTCCCGAACTTGCCCTCCGAGCTGATTGCGCCCAGCGTGAAGCTGCCCGGCATCCCCTCGGTCATTGGCGTTGCCGGCAACCTCCATTTTCAGATGCGGCTCGCGCTCGAACCCGTCGGTCTCGATTGGGACGGGAGAGTCGTGCCGATTAACCAGCTCAGCTACGCACCGGCCGCAGCCGCCTTGGCGAAGCAGCTCTCGATTCTAACCACGCTGGGGCCAATCGATCCGCTCCCCATTTCCGTGACCATCGAGATCTCGGATAATATCTCGAACGACGGCACTGTTTTTACCTACCTTCCCGCCGGGGCCACGAACGCGCTCCGGGCTCAGGATCTCGCCAATTTCATCAACAATCACCCCCTCCTCGGCGGTCTCGTGCACTCCCAAGCGCTGGGGCGCAGTGTCTCCGTGACTTCCAAAAAAGCAGACTTTACGTTCAATCTGACCGGCCGACTGATCTTTGGGGTGCTCCATAAAGCCAAAAATAGCGTCGAAGCTAAGGTGGAGGTCTTGGGCCAGGATGGCGGGAGAAGCTGGCGGTATTGCCCGTCTCCGACCTTCCCGTCGGTCATCCCGACCCCACGCCTCGCGTACGAGGAAGCTCGGGCGATGGCCCAAAAGTGCATCTGGCGGTACTGGCGAATCGTCCTGGTCGATCCGTGTACTGGGAGTCCGCCGCTCCGGGTGCCGCAGTTCGGCATCATCAAACGACGACAGCAAATCGTCCTCGAAGACACCAAAATCGAGCAGGTGATCCCGACGGCCGGCGACCCGACCGGCGTGCAGTTTTTCCCTGCCGTGAACCGCATCCTCGGCGAGTATTACGATGGCTACTCGCGTTCGCAGAAGCCCACCGTCCGCGGGTCCGTCTACCGGCTTCTCAATCCGACCAGACTTTGGAACGGAGCTGGACCGATCGAGTTCGCGATCAATCAACTGCGGACCGAACGCGTGCCCGTCGAATTCTCGATCGACCCGATTCGGCAACTGGTGATCTTCGATTCCCCCGTATACCGCCGGTCGGGGAACGGCATTAGTGCACCGTACCTCGTTCTCGAAACCAGCGTCATGCTTCGGGACGCCGAGAGCAACAGCATGGTTCGCTGGGTCGCGTCGACGGGTCTCGGCGGCGATGGGCCGAGCGATTGGCAGGTCCGCGACGACATTCAGGTTGGCGTCATCGGTAAATACAACGCCGTAAACAATCTGACGGGCACGACCTACCTCGACGAGATGGATGCGAGGCAGAGGGCCGGGTGGTACATGACTGGGGCGGCCCTCAAGTATCAGCTGCCTGCGTCCGAGACCCGCCAATACGCCGGCATCGTGCCGCTGAACCTCGACGGTCGGATCCAGCAAGTCACCTGGATCGTCAGCCTGAGCGGCACGACCACAATCGCGGGATCGGACGGGGAGTTCAGCGACGTGCTCCCGGATTACCCCATCCGGCGTCGGGCCGAAAACCTGCCCCCGAACGTGGCGGCCATCTTGGCGAACCAGAGCGATCCGACACCTGCGAATTCACCTGGGAAATTTTAACCGATGGATCCGCGACGTCCGCAGGTCAACGAAGAAAGTGAGATTTCATGCCTCCCGCACCACCCGGTGGCGGCCCGCAGAAGCTGAGCCTCGACGCCGAGGCGCTCCAGGCACTCCGCGACTTGATCGGGGCCGTCAAGGGTTCGTCGCAAGTCACTCAACGCGCCTCCCGCACGGCCGCGAAAGCCGCCGACCAGCAAGTGGTCGAAGCGCGGACGTCGAGGCAGGCACCTGCGAAACTCAAGCCACCGCCGAAGGCGTTCGAACAAGAAGTCGGCGAGGGCATCGCCGCGCAGCAAAAACGGCTTGCCCTGCGATCCGCAGTCGGCGCTGCGATGAACCCGCCGAAAACTTTTGACCAGCAAGTTCAGCAGGCGGTTGCGTCCAGGCTGTCGAGCCAGAACCTCCGCGCGGCCGTCAATTCCCACTTCGACCCGCGCCCTCTCACGTTCGACCAGCAAGTGCAGCAAGCCGTCGATTCGCGACGTTCGAAGCAAGCGCTCACTGCTGCGGTGGGCGCACGCCTCGATCCGCCGAAGCCGCCAAAATCGTTCCAAGAACAGGTCGAAGAAGGTGTCGCGGCTCGCCAAAGACGGCAGGCTCTCAACTCCGCCGCCAATTCTCACTTCGACCCGCGCCCTCTCACGTTCGACCAGCGAGTTCAGCATGCCATTGGGCAGCAGAAGAAAGCCGCGATCTTTCAGAGCGCCATTCAGGCCAAGACGGACCCGCTCGGACACGCGTTTAACATGGCGATGGGTCTGACCACTCGGCTCGCCATTCCATTGGCGGTCGCTCATCAGGTGTTTTCCGCTACCAAGACGATCGCCGCGGTTCACAACGACGAATACCTCAGCGAGGGCCAGAAAGGCCGGGCTCTCTTCAAGGGGCTCGTTCCCGGTGGCGAGTCGGCGCTCGACTGGTACGACACGGTGAGCGGCCGCAAGCGCGACATGGAGCGAGCCAGCGAAGAAGCGGGCCGAAGGTCCATTGTCACCGATGCGGTCAACACCGGTGCCTCGAACCGCTACCAACTCGGGGCCGTGGTGGACCAGTACCAAATCCGGGGCGCAACGCTCGGCAAGTCGGAAGCGGTGCATATGGCCCAGATCGACCGCTCCACCGGAATGGGCGAACGCCGCTTCGAAATCGAGAGCAGAATGCTTCCGCTTCGCGAGCGGGCCGCGCGTGCGGACCGCGAATCCGTGATCGCCAACGGCCGCGTCGGGGCAGCCCTCAAACAGCAAACCGGACTTCGCGAAGAAGGCGTCCAGCTCGCAATGCAGGAAGCGTACATCGCCAAGCGTTTGGCCCAGCCGAACACGCCCGGCACGGCAGACAAGGTCGCTCGGTCTGCCGCCTACCTCAGCAATCCGCTCCTCGGCGCGGGGTTGGACGCGATGGGGATGTTTCGAGGGAGCGGTGCCCCCGAAGGCGCGGAGCGACTCGACCTGCTGGAGCAACAGAAAGATGTCAGCACCCGGCGGCTCGCGAACCTCGAGCTGCAAAAGCAATCCGCCCGGGACGTGGGAAGCCGCAAGGGGGAAGCCGGACTCGCGGACGCGGAGATCATGAAAGCACGGGCCGGAATGCTACGCGGAGAGGGCGATATTGCGGAATACAACGCGACGACCGCAGGCGACTCCGCGGTCCGGCTCGCGGGCATGGGCGTGGGCGGGCGGATGCAAGCGAAAATGTTCTTCGACATGGCAAAGTCCAACCCGCAACTCCTCGCGTCGGTCCCGGAGATCGCGGCCGGGGCGTCGCAGTACGCGCCCAAAGAAACTCGGAAAATGCTCGAGCAAGTCGGCGAAAGTCTGCCGGAATACCGGGAGGGCGCTCAACGCGGCTATGCCGACTTCCCAGTCAGAACGAGTATCGCAGATGAACGCCGCCGCGGAACCGCGCTGCACAATGAAGCGGCGACCGACGACCTACGCGCGGAGGCCCGGGCCGCGAAGTCACTTTCGGATTCGTACAGCGAAACGCTGATGAAGCTCGCCGAAATCAACAGCCGCGAAATGAACGCCCGACTCGCCGCCTTCGAGACGAAACTGAAGGAAGGGCGGTCCCACTAGTTGGCGTCGCGCACTTCGAAGCTCGCGCCGTCGCGGCACGCAGCAAGCCGCTGGCGGCTTTGTTCTTTCTCGAAGGGGATGCAAGGATGCACACCGCGACCGAAGCCGGCAAAGTCGAAGGGAAGCGGCTTCGATCGGCCCGCCTGCACCGGGCTCATCTGCTCGCCACGCAGGGGGTGCGGCTCGCGCGGATTGCTGAGCGGTGCGGCATCACGATCGATCTTGCTAAGCAGTTCCTCAATGAAAAGATTCTTGTCAAAACGCGATCCGATCCGAGCGAACTCCCAACGGGGGTCCGTTTGGTGAAGGGCGGGGCTTACCAGGCCCGGCCGTGGGTCGGGCCCGGCTCGGCCATGAACGTCAACCTCGGACTGTTCCATCCCGCTGACTACCGCGATCAAGGCGAGCACCGCGGCATTGCCGAAGAACAAGCCATCGCCGCCGCAGCCTTCGCCGCCCGCGAGTTTATCAAGCGGATTGCTTGGCAACCGCAACCAGACTTCTGGAAAGTGATCCAGTGCATGCAATCGGAACGCCGGCGCGGGCTCCCGGTTGTGCCTCGGCATCTTCTGCCTCCGCTGGTTCAACGGGTGATCGCGCCGCCGCCCGACCACCGCAAGCCCACGGATCCGGAGCTGCGGGTCCGTGGGTATCGAATCTACCCACGGACCAAAGACGCCCCGCTCACGATTTTCGCCACTATCGAAGAAGCCTGGGCGGTAGCGAAGCCGATTTGGGACGCCAAGAGGCACTACATCCGGCCCAAACCGAGAAGCGTTGGGCAACCACAGCGATGATCGCTGTGGTTGCCGAAGATGGCAGCACCGCGAGGGCTTCCTTCCTGGCCACCCGTTCACCGTGAACGGGCGTGCCGCATGCGCCGCCTGTAACGCCATAGCCCGCAATCGCTCCAGGATCGCGTTTACGGCGGTTTGCCGCGAACCGCACGCAGATTGCCAGGGAGGGGAGGAAGAAGGCTACAGGAAGCGGAGAAGAAGCGGGGAGGGAAGAAGCGGGGGCGTGGGCAACCGTTGGGTTCATCCCATCGGTTGCCGAAGATGGTAAGCAAGACTTGGGCAACTGTGGTGTTCATCGCCACAGTTGCCGGGGGAGAAGAAGCGGGGAGGGGTTCTTGCCGCTCACGCCGACGAGCTTGCCGATCTTGTCGCGGGTTTGGCCGCCGTCGGTTGGTGGCAAACTTTCCACCATCCCTTTCTGTGCTTTCCTTCCACGATCTTGCCCGGCTTGTTGCCTTTCCTTCGCCTGTTGATCGTAAATCGCGCGAGCTTTCGCGCCGACCATGCTCAATTGGCTCGGCGTCAGATGCCGGCGATGCAGGTTCAGTGACAGCACATAGGCCACGGGGTCAGTGACTTGCACGTCGCGAAACTTGGGTTGCACGCCGTCCGAGAGCGTCGAACTCGGCAGACGCATAGAAGCACTGGAGAAGCCGGCCGCCAAGGAGCGAAAGCGTGAGGGGGCCAGGAGGGGTGGTGAAGCCACTGGAAGTTCACCAGAGGTTTCGCCAGTGGAAGCTTGTGGAAATTTTCCACAAGCTTCCACTGGTAAGACCCGCGACAAGGTTGCTGCCGCGATCGGCATGAGCGGACGGACCTACGAGAAGGCCAAAGTAGTTGTCGAAGCAGCCGAAAGCGAACCTGAGAAGTTCCTGCCCGTGAAAGAAGAGATGGATCGCACTGGCAAGGTCGATCCGGCCTATCGTCAGATTCGCAGCACCGGAAACTTTACTTCCGCCCTCGAAGAAATTGAGAGGGCTCTCCGCGCCGTGAAGAAGATCGCTTCCGTTCGCGAATCGCTGATGAGTGGTTCCTCTCATGAGCGGCATATCGCCGCTCAGATGTTCAAGAGAGGAAGCCTCTCGACAACTTTGGCCGGGTCGCCGTCACTTCTTCGCGGGCTTCTTCCCCGAGGAAGTGGCCGGCTTCGGGGTTTCTCCCCGACCTTGCTCCAGTGACTTCAAGGCGATCGCAATGAACTGAGCTTGGCTCAGTTCAGTTCCCATCGACTTTTGCACATCCCCATAAAGACGGTCGAAACGCACGCTCGACTCCGGATCAAGCCGAACGTTGAGTTGTCGTCTTTCGCTCGCCATGTCTTCCTCCGTGATTAATGTCAACGTGGGCAATAAACGTCTACGGCCCGCTTCCAATGATAGCACTGAGCTAGCAAATCTTCAAAGCCATTCGCCGTGTTTTATTTCGAGAATCTTTCCAGATTGATGTTGCAAGGTGCTAGCACGACGCTATTATGTACTGAGACAAGTGAAAGCAACCCACAACCGGAGCCATCCATGCCGAAGTTCACTGAAGTCCTGCCCGCTTCGAAGACCGCGAAGTGTGTGATCGACTGGACCCCAGCCGCGAGCGGGGCCGGCCTGCTCACGATCCACGACGCGAGGAAGTCCACCGACTACGCTGTTCGGCCGCTGGCGACCACTTGGGGCCGGGGGTTCAGCCTCGCGAAGCTGGACGGCTCGGAACGCTACTCGGTTCTGTGCGGGAAGGCCGGTGAATCCGACCGCTGCGATTGTGCCGGCTTCTGCTACCGCCCGAACCAACCGTGCCGTCACATCGCGGCTTGCAAGGCCCTGATCGAGAACGAGTTCCTTTGGACCGGAGCCGAGACG
>JAYTUG010000469.1:0-4606 GCA_043744695.1 Gemmataceae bacterium | reverse complement strand
ACGTGGACGACAAGCGGCAACACCTGTTCGTACTCAAGGTGGCCTATCACCCGGTCGAATCGCCGTTCGAGAAGCTTCCCAATTGGCAACCGCACGATGCGACTCCCGGCGACCGCGACGCCTATCCGACCAGCACCACGTTCAGTAGCGGCGACGACTTCACCTTCACCCCGGACAGCTATCAACTTGTCTTCTCCGCTGTGCCCGAGAAGCACGAATCGTGGAGCACCAACTACGAACTCTGCCGCGTGAGCATTGCGAACAAGTCCACGAAATGGGAAACGCTCACCAGTTCGAACAAGGCCGCAGACAGCGGGCCCAAGTTCAGCCCCGACGGAAAGAAACTCGCGTGGCGCGTCCAGAAGACGGCTGGTTACGAAGCCGACAAGTGGGACATCGTGGTGACTGACTGCAAGCCGGACGGCACGCTCGGCACGCCGCCGGTGAACGTGCTCTCGCACCGCGATCTCTCCTGCAACGAGTTCGCGTGGAAGGGGAACGCGAACCTGGCGTTCACGGCGGATAGCGATGCCCGCACCTTCATCTACTACACCTCTGTGGAACCCAAGTCGGAGATCGCTCAGGAACCGCTGAGCATGGGCTCGGCAGGCGGTATGAGCTACACGGCAGACGGCATGCACATGGCCTTCACGCACGTCTCGCTCACGGCACCTACCGACGTCTGGACCATGAGTTCCGTGGATGGAAAAATGACCGAAGCGAAGGTGAGCCACTTCAACGAATCGCTCCTCGCCGAACTCGACCTGCCCAAGCCCGAATCGGTGAAAGTGAAGATCGAAGACGGCGACATGCAGATGTGGATTCTCAAGCCGCCGAGCTTCGACCCGAAGAAGAAATGGCCGGTGGTTTACCTCGTTCACGGCGGGCCGCAAGGGGCCTGGGAAGACGGCTGGTCCTTCCGCTGGAACCCGCAGGCGTGGGCCGCACAGGGTTACGTCGTGGTCATGCCGAACCCGCGAGGAAGCACTGGCTTCGGCCAAAAATTCGTCGACGAAATCACAGGCGACTGGGGCGGTAAGTGCTATCGCGACCTCAAATCGGGGCTGGATGCCGTCGAGAAACTGCCCTATGTGGACAAGGACCGCATCGCCTCCGCAGGCGGCAGCTTCGGCGGCTACATGATGAACTGGTTCGCCGTGTCGGACATCGCTCCGCGCTTCAAGTGCCTCGTCACGCACTGCTCGGTGTGGAACTTCGAGAGCATGTGGGGCACGACCGACGAACTCTGGTTCGACGAGTGGGAGCACGGCGGCTTGCCGTGGGAGAAGCCGAAGAAGTACGCCGAGTTTTCGCCGCACAAGAAGGCCGGCAACTTGGCGAAGCACAAGACGCCGATGCTCATCATTCACAACGATCTCGATTTCCGTTGCCCGATTGGGCAGGGGCACGAGTTGTTCAGCGCGTTGCAGCGGCAGGGCGTGCCGAGCCGATTCGTGAACTTCCCGGATGAGGGACACTGGGTGTTGAAGCCGAAGAACAGCGAGCGCTGGCATCGGGAAGTGTTCGCATGGTTGAAGAAGTACGCCCCGCCCGGTGGAAGGTGAAAAACCTCGACGCGTAACCAGCCCGACGCGCGAGCGAGGGAGCAACCCGACCCTCTCGACGCGTCACCAGCCCGACGCGCAAGCGAGGGAGCAACCCAACCCTCGCTTGCGCGTCGGGCTGGTAACCCTTTTCCATGAGAACGATCGTGACTGATCCACTTGCCTATCACATTACGTGGACCGCTTATGGCACGTGGCTATCGGGAGACGCCCGCGGATGGATCGATGCGGCGAAACCCGGCATCCGCGAGCCCGATCCCGAGATCGAAGACAAAATGCGGAATCGCATGGTGGACGACCCGGTTAAACTCACACCCGAACAGCGTTCAATTGTCGAAGCGACCATACGTTCGCATGTGACAATCCGAAAGTGGAGCTTGCACGCGCTCAATGTTCGAACCAACCACATTCATGTCGTCGTAACCGCCGATCGACATCCCGATGTCGTGATGGAGCAATTCAAGGCATGGTGTTCGCGAAGGCTCTCGGAGAAACTTGGCCGCAAGCGGAAATGGTGGACCGAACACGGCAGCACGAAATGGATCAACGACGATCAGTATTTAGCGAATGCGATCCGATACGTGAACGAGTTGCAATAAGGTGTCGAATCGGCAGCGCGTTACCAGCCCGACGCGCAAGCGAGGGAGCAACCCAACCCTCGCTTGCGCGTCGGGCTGGTAATGCGTAGAATGCACCTTGCTGTAAGTTCGTCCCGTTCGCCCGGAGTTTGCCGTTGTTCCTTCTCGCATCCGAGGTCGCTGAGCAAAGCACCCTCCAGGTCGTGCTCGGCTTGCTCGCGGTGCCGGCGTTGGTCGCCCTCAATGGCTTCTTCGTCGCGGCCGAGTTCGCGCTCGTGGCCATCCGCAAAACGCGCGTCGAGGAAATGGTGAACCAGGGCCGACTCGGCGCGAAGGCGCTGATGCACGCCCTCACGAACTTGAACCGCAGCGTGGCCGCGTGCCAACTGGGTATCACGGTCGCGAGCCTCGCACTCGGCTACGTCAGCGAGCCGGCACTCGCCGGTTTGCTGCGGCCCGTCTTCGCCGCGATGCCGGACGATCTCCAGGGGCCGTTCGCGCACGCCATTTCGATTCTCATCACGCTCGCGATCATCACGTTCATGCACGTGGTCTTCGGCGAACAGATGCCGAAGCTCGCGGCGCTGCAAACGAGTGAAACCATCGCCCTGTGGGTGGCCGGGCCGTTGAACTGGTTCACGCGAGTTGCGAGCCCACTCATCACTCTCATGAACGGTTCCAGCGGCTGGATGCTCCGCCGTCTCGGGTACAAATCCGACGAAGAACAGGGCGAAGTTCACACGGTCGATGAACTGCGGCTGCTGGTCGAAGACACCGAAGAAGCCGGCTTGCTCGACTCGGAGCAGGCCGACATGGTGCTCAACGTCTTCGGGCTCTCGAACAAGACCGTGGCCAGTTGCATGGTGCCGCTCGAAAAAATGATCGCGCTCCCGCTTTCGTCGCCTCCCGAGAAGGTGCTCGAAATCGCTCGCCTGGGGGCTCACACCCGCATGCCCGTCTACGACGGCACCCCGGACAACATCGTCGGCATCGTGAACACGAAGGATCTCTTCTTCCTCTTCAGCACGTCCGGTGCGGTGCTGCTCGAAGACGCGATCTATCCCGCCACGTTTCTCGACCCCGAGGAATCGGTGGGCAACGCCTTCAAGCTGTTCCGCCGCTCGCACCGGCCCATGACCATCATCCGTGACGAACGCGGCAAAGTTCACGGCCTCATCACGCTCGAAGACGTTCTCGAAGAGATCGTCGGCGACATCGAGGACGAACACGACGTGCCAGTTGCGAAGTTGAAGTTGGGCCGTCGCCGCGTGTTGATCGCTCGGGCGAACGCCGTTGGTCCGAGCGGTGTGAACGCCGTGTTGCGCAACCGGCCTGGAAGTTGAATGCGACCGCGAATGGGAGTCCGTCTGAACCGCATTCGTAAGATGATCTTGGCCAACGTCGATACGATCCTGGAGGCCTGGGATGAACATTGTTGCGAGCAGTGAGCCCCGGATCGTTCAATTCGAGGTCACCGAGGAGGCGATCGTCGCTCGGCTTGCCGACGGCCGGTCGATTTCCGTTCCACTCGCCTGGTCGTGGCGTTTAGCGAACGCGACCCCCGAGCAGCGTAGCCGGTTCGAGATCATCGGCACCGGCGAAGGCATCCACTGGCCGGACATCGACGAAGACATCAGCGCGCGAGGTTTGCTGTCCGGTAGCCCGGCTTATCCGCCGAAGGCACCAAAGTCGAAGCGGCGTCGGGCGGTGTAAGGTCGCGTCTCAGTAGTTCCCTCACCGGAGTTTCCCATGCGTATGTTCGGTTCGTTCGTTCTGGCTGCCGGGGTGTTCCTGGCCGCCGTGCAAAACACTTCGGCCGCACCGGAGCCGAAAGACAAGGAGAAGAAAGTGGACAAGCTCAAACGTCCCGATCTCAAGGCCAAGGAATGGAAGAAGCAGGATTCCGGGCTCGAAATCTGGGATGAAAAGGTCGGCGAGGGCGAAGCCGTGCCCAAGGGAGCCAAGGTCAAGGTTCACTACACGGGTTGGCTCACCGACGACAAAGAGACGATCTTCGACAGCAGCGTGAAGCGGGACGAGCCGATCGAATTCGGCCTCGATCAGGTCATCAAGGGCTGGCAAGAAGGCATTCCGGGAATGAAGCCGGGCGGGATGCGGCTCCTGAAGATTCCCTCGGAACTGGCCTACGGCAAGCGCGGCGCGGGTCGTGACGTTCCGCCCGACGCCACGCTGATCTTCCGCGTCGAACTGTTGAAGTAGTCGAGATTAGCCGCGACGCGGAGTCCTCGGAGCGGAGCGCGACGACTCCGGCGAGTTTGTAAGATGATCGTTGCCGACTCGTTTCCCTCACACTGGAGATTCCCATGCGCGTGTTCGGTTCGTTCGTTCTGGCTGCCGGGGTGTTCCTGGTCGCCGTGCAAAACACTTCGGTCGCCGCACCGGAGCCGAAGGACAAGGAGAAGAAAGTGGACAAGCTCAAACGTCCCGATCTCAAGGCCAAGG
>JAYTUG010000468.1:0-18116 GCA_043744695.1 Gemmataceae bacterium | reverse complement strand
CTCGATCCGTAGTTGAGCGGCTGCGTCTCGCGGATGGTGTAGTTGCCGGGCGCGATTCCGGTGAAGATGTAGCGGCCGTCCGCGGCGGTGGTCGTGGTGCCGACCACGACGCCATTCGCGTTCACGAGTTGAATCGTGACGCCGGTGATGCCGGTCTCGCCGGGGCCGCCGGGTTGGCCGTCGACGTTGCGATCGAGGAAGACCGTACCCGCGACGAACGTGCCGGATGGCGGCACCTCGCCGAACAGGTAGTTCACTCCGATGCCGCCCGCGGGCAGTGCGATGCTGGTGATCGTATCCGTCGGGACGAGGGTGCCGCTCGGCGATCCGTTCACGGTGCCGACCGCGTTAGTTCCTTGGAGGTAACCCGTCGGCTGCGTTTCGACCAACTGGTACGACGCGGGAACGAGGTTGACGAAGAGGTAGTTGCCGTTCGCATCCGTGGTTTGGGGAATCGAGAAGACGCCGGCCTGAAGGAAGCCCGTGAGCCTAACCGCGACGCCCGAGAGGCCCGGCTCGCCGGTATCTCGAACTCCGTTGGAGTTGGCGTCGAAGTAGACCGTGCCGCTGATGCGGCCCAGCACTTCCCCAAAGTTCTGGTTCGCGAGCCCGGCCGTCGTGAGCGTGACGTTGCGAATCGTCGCAGGGCCCACGGGGCTGTCCGCGTAGTCCGTCGGTTGAATCTCGGCGATGCGATAGTTGCCTGCCGGGAGGTTGTTGAACGAGTAGTTCCCGTTCGCGTCCGTGGTCGTGCTGGCGATGAGGTTGTTGGTGGTCGGATCGCGAAGTTCAACCATCACGCCAGGAATCCGAGGCTCGCCCGCCTGGAGCGTACCGTCGCGGTTGTCGTCGCGGAACACGGTGCCGCTGATGGACTGCCCGCGTTCGCCGAAGTTGTAGCCGGTACCCGCCTGCGTTGGCCCGACGTTGATCCCGGACACGACATCGTTGGTGGCGTTGCCGCCGAGCGTGCCCGCCGTATCGAGGCCATCAGAGTACGCCGCCGGCTGTGTTTCGGTGATGGAATAGACGCCGACCACGAGCCCGCTGAACGAGTAGTTCCCGCTCGAATCGGTGGTCGTGGTGTAAGGCAGACCCGTCGCCGGATCGAGGACCGGGTTGCCGAACGGATCGACTCCGGTGAGTGTGATGATGGTTCCCGGGATGCCGGGCTCCGTGCCGTTCGGAACGGCGTCGTTGTTGTCGTCGCGGTATACGGTGCCCGCGAGGCTGCTCGTTCCCGCAAAGCCGAAGTCCACGTCGCGGCGATTCTGATTCGCCCCCGAAGACGCGACCGTTGCCTGCGTCGTCTGATCCGGTGCGAGCAGAGCGCTGTCCAGATCGTAGGTCGGGATGAAGCCGCCGATCGGCAGCGCCGCGACCGTGACCCGATACGGTTGCGAAGCGCCGAACACGGGCAAGCCGGGGAAAAAGTACAGGCCGTTCGCACCCGTGGTCGTCGTGAACGTGACGTTGTCGGCCGCGGTCGCGAGGTTGCCATCCGGGCCGGACCAGACGAGTTGCACGGTCGCGCCGGGGATGCCGGGCTCGGTCGCGGCCTGAACGCCGTTGCGATCCCGATCGATCCAGACGCGGTCGCCGAGGCTCGCGTTGCCGACGTAGCCGAAGTCCACATCGGTTCGGGCTTGGCCGTTCGTAAGTGTGGTCACCGCCGCGTTCGCCGTCGCGATCCCATCGAGGTCGAACGTCGGAGCGAAGTTGCCCGGCAAGGTCGCAGGAATCACATCGACGCGGAACGTGCCCGGGGGCAGGTTCCCGAAGTTGTAGATTCCGGCCGCGTTCCCAGTCGTGGTCGTCGTCGCGTCGTCCGCATTGCCGAAGACTCCATCCGGCCCGGCCCACGTGAGGTTGAAGCCGACGCCGGGCAGACCCGGCTCGCTCGCCACTGGCCCCTGAAGGCCGTCGCCGTTCGCGTCGATCCAGACGCGATCGCCGAGCGATCCCGTGCCGCGATAGCCAAAATCGATGTCCGATCGGTTCGGGTTTGCAGTCAGGTTCCCGGCCCACGTGTTGTCGTTCCCGCCATCCGGGTCGATGACATTGCTCACGCCTGCTGGCAGCGTCGCCACCACGATTACAGCGGTGTAACTCACCGGCGTGATGCCGTTCGCCTGGAACACGGGCAGCCCGGTGAACTGGTAGAAACCGTCCGCATCGGTGATGGCCGTCAGCGTCTCGGCCAAGCCGTCGCCGTTGAGGTCGGCCGTGAGGGTGACGGTGATTCCTGCGAGCCCTTCACCCGGCGTGTAGACTCCGTCGCCGTTCAAATCGAGGAAGACTTCATCGCCGAGAGAACCCGGACCGCGGTAGCCGAAATCCTGAAGCAGATCGATCGGCGTACCCGAGTTCAGCGTGAGTGACGACGTGTTGTCACCGGTGCCGACCGTGTCCGGATCGGTCGTGTTCGCGACGCCCGCCGGCAGTGTGGAGGGGTTCACCGCGACGGTGTAAACGATGAACGCGCCGCCCGGCGTCCGCACCGGCAGGTTGCTGAACAGATACTGTCCCGCAGCATTCGTCGTTGTGGTGAAAGTGTCCAAGGTGCCGTCGCCGTCCACGTCCGCGGTGAGCGTGACGCCGACGCCGGTGATCCCTTCGCCCGCATCGGGCAGACCGTTGTTGTTCGCATCGAGGAAGATCGCGTCGCCGATCTGGCCGGGGCCGCGGTAGCCGAAATCCTGAAGTTGATTGCTCGGCGCGGCCGTCCGCAGCGCGAGTGACGACGTGTTGTCACCGGCTGCGGGGCCGTCCGGATCGACCGTGTTCGCGATCGGCGTTCCGTTGCCCTGCTGAGGCAAAGTGGCCGTGCTGATCGTGATGGTATACGGCACACCGGCCGGGTTCGTCCGCAGGTTGTTGAACTGGTAGAAGCCGTCCGCACCGGTTGTCGTCGTGAGCGTCTCGGGAGTGCCGTCGCCGTTCAAGTCGCCGCCGATGGTGACGGTCACGCCGGTGAGGCCTTCACCCGCGTCGAAGGTTCCGTTACCGTTCACGTCGAGGAAGACGCGGTCGCCAACGCTGCCGATGCCGCGATAGCCGAAGTCGACATCGGTACGGTTCACGCCCGATGTCGTGCTCACGAGCGTGGTACTCGCAGTTGCGATTCCATCCAAATCGAAGGTGGGAACGAGGTCCGCGAGGAGGTTGCTCACCGCGACCGCGTAGTTGCCGGGCGGAAGGTTGCCGACGGTCCAGATGCCGTTGGCACCCGTGGTGGTCGGGAAGCTCCGATCGTCGCCGCCGCCGAGGACGCCGTCCGGTCCGAACCACGTCACCGTAACCGTCGCGCCCGGAATCCCGGGCTCGCCAGCGTCTTGAACGCCGTCCGCGTTCGTATCGAACCAAACGCGGTCCCCGAGCGAAATGGGGATGTAGAGGCCAGCATCGATGCTGTCGTCCACCGTGTTTGCGGGGAGCGAGATTGCGGATGTGCGGCCTGCGTTCGCACCGGTTTGCACCACGTTGCTGTCGTTGTTCAATGTGGCGACCGCCGAGGTTTGCACCGTGAAGACGTAACCGCTCGGCGGTTGCACCCGAACCTGATACGCACCGAAAGCCGCGCTCGCCGCGAGGTTCGGGAAGGAATAGTTTCCCGCACCGTTCGTGGTCGTCACGTCGAGTTGAACGTCGTCCGCCGTGTTGAAGTTCCCATCCGCACCCGCGGCCCAGAGTTCCACCGTCACGGTCGGAAGGCCGGGTTCGCCACCATCCTGACGCCCGTTGCCGTTCGTGTCTTCCCACACGAAGTTGCCGAGGCCCTGAGTCGCCGGGCCGCGATAGCCGAAGTCCTGGAGCAGGTTGGTCGTGTTGTTCGCCAGTTGCAAAGTCGAGGTGTTGTCGTTGGTCGGACTCGTGGCGTCGAACGTCTGCGTCGGGTACGCGGGCAGCGGTGTCACGACCACCGAGTAGTTCGGAGCCGCGCCGTTGAAGTCGCCGCCGAACAGGTTCGGGAACAGGTACGCACCATCGACCCCCGTTACCGCGGTGTAGGTGAGGTTGTCCGCGAGTGTGGTCAAATCGCCATCGCGGCCGCCGAAGGTGAGCGTGACCGTGACGCCGGGAATGCCCGGCTCGAAGCCATCGCCCAGCACGTTGTCTTGCACGCCGTCCCCGTCCACGTCGTACCACACGCGGTCGCCAATCGCGGAGTCACCGCGGTAGCCGAAGTCTACGTCGGTGCGGGTTTGGCCCGTGGTCAAGGTCACGGTTGCCGAGTTGCCCGGCGTCAGGAATCCATCGTTGAGAACGTCCGTCGACGAGGCGAAAGTCGGAAGCGTCGCCGTGTTCACGTCCGCGCGGAAGGTGCCAGCGGGCAGGTTCGCGAAGTTGTAAATGCCGTTCGCGCCCGTCGTGGTCGTATAAGTCGCGTCGTCCGCCGTGGCGAAGAGGCCATCAAGCCCGGCCCAGGTCAGGGTGACGCCGACGCCGAAGATGCCCGGCTCGCCGGCCTGCTGAATGCCGTCGCCGTTGATGTCGTGGTAGACGCGATCGCCCAGCGCCGCCGTACCTCGGAACCCGAAGTCAACGTCCGTCCGATTCACGCCCGAGGTCGTGGTGATCGTCGCGGGATTGCTCGCGTTCAACACGGCGTTATCGATGCTGTCGGTGAGGGTGAAGCCGCCGGCGAGGGGCGGCGTCACCTGAACCGAGAAGTTGCCCGGCGGCAGGTTCGCCACGCTCCAGATGCCGTTCGCGCCGGTCGAGGTGTTGAAGACCTGATCGTCGCCGCCGCCGAGAACGCCGTCCGGCCCGAGCCACGTGACGGCCACCGCCGCACCGACGATGCCAGGCTCCGTGCCCTGCTGCACGCCGTCGCCGTTCTGATCGAGGAACACACGGTCCCCCAACGTGATCGGCACATAAAGGCCGGAGTCCACGTCGTTGTTGAACGTGCCTGCCGTCACGGCCACCGGCCCCGTGAAGCCGCTGGCCACGTCCGCGTCGCTATTCGTAGCCGCAGTCGCAACCGGCGAGGTGCGAACCGTTCGTGTGAAGGTCGTGGTGCCGTTGCTCGCGCCGAAGCGAACCTGATAGTTCCCCGGAATCAGGTTGGGGAAGGCGTACGCTCCGCCGCCCGCCGTGGTCGTGGTGGCCAGCAGGTTCGTCCCGGTTGCGTCGAAGAGATCGACCGCGATGCCGTCGATGCCCGGTTCGCCCCCGTCCTGTCGGCCGTTGCCATTCGTGTCTTCCCACACGAAGTTGCCGAGGCCCTGTGTGATCGGGCCGCGGTAGCCGAAGTCCTGGAGCAGGTTCGTTTCCGCCGCACCGAGGTTGAGCGTCGACTGATTCGCGGTTCCCACGCCGTCCGCATCGAAGGTCTGATTGGTGAAGACGGCCGGTGGCGCAACCGAGACCCGATAGGGATCGGTAGCGCCGAACACGGGCAGGCCGGGGAACAGATAGCTGCCGGTCGAATCCGTCGTGGTCGTGAAGGTGACGTTGTCCGCGGCCGTGGCGAGGTTGCCGTCCGGGCCGCCCCAGACGAGCGTGACGGTGGCCCCCGGAATGCCGGGCTCGGCGTTGTTCTGCACGCCGTTGCCGTCGACGTCGTACCAGACGCGGTCGCCGATCGCGGCTGCGCCGAGGTAGCCGAAGTCCACGTCGGTCGCGGCTTCCCCCGAAGCCAGGATGCGCGTCGCGGAGTTGTTCAACGGCGGCGTGAGGTCGAACGTCTGCGTCAAGTTCGTGGGAAGCGTCGCGGTCACGATGTCGGCGCGGAAGCGGCCCGCCGGCAGATTCGCGAACAGGTAGTTGCCCGCCGCATCGGTCGGGATCGTTCCGAGCGCCACGTCGTCCGCATTGCCGAAGATTCCGTCCGCGCCGGCCCAGGTGAGCGAGACGCCGACGCCCGGCAGGCCCGGTTCCAACGCCAGGGAATCCTGCAAGCCGTTGCCGTTGGTATCGAGCCAGACACGGTCGCCGAGCGAACCCGTGCCGCGATAACCGAAGTCGACATCGGTGCGGTTTTGAGCCGAAGCGAGCGTGAAACTCGCCTGGTTCGCGGTGCCGATTCCATCGAGGTCGAATGTCGGCGTCGCGAGCCCCGGCGGCAGTGTGGTCGCATCGACGCGCGTGCGGTAGGAACCGGGGACGAGGCTCGTGAAAGAATAGTTGCCGTCGCCGGCCGTGACGCGGGTCGCGATTCCGAGTTGATCGTCCGCCGTGCCGAAGACGCCGTCGAGCCCCGCGTAGTCGAGCAGCACCGTGACGCCGTTGACTCCCGTCTCGGTTCCATCCTGCACGGCGTTCGCATTCGAATCGAACCAGACGCGGTCGCCCACCGAAGCCAGCGAGTAGAGGCCCGCATCGACGGTCGGATCGGACTGGCCCGAGACGAGCGTGTAAGTACCGGTCTGCCCGGTGATCGGGTCGGCATCGCTGTCGATGGCATCGTTGGCCCCCACGTTGCTCGGAGTGCGGACGAAGGTGGTGACGCCGTTCGAGTTGCCGAACCGCACGGAGTACGTGCCGGCCACAAGTCCCGGGAAGGAGTAGAGCCCGCCGCCCGCCGTGACGGTCTGTGCGATCGGGTTGCCGAGGGAATCGAGGAGCAGCACCGAGACGTTGTCGATGCCGGGTTCGCCGCCGTCCTGGACGCCGTTGCCGTTGTTGTCGAGCCAGACGAAGTTGCCGAGAGCCGCGGTGCCGCGATAGCCGAAGTCTTGGAGCAAGTTGACATCGCCGCTGGCCAAGCGGAGTGTCGAGGTGCTGTCCGTGGTCGGGGTCGTGGCATCGTAAGTTTGCGCGGTGTAGATCGCGGGCGGCGTCACCACGACGCGGTAGTTCGGAGCCGTGCCGTTGGCGAAGTCGCCTCCGAAGAGGTTGCCGAAGGTGTAATTCCCGTTCCCATCGGTGATGGCCGTGTACGTGAGGTTGTCCGCGAGTGTGGCGAGGTCGCCATCGCGGCCGCCGAAGGTGAGCGTCACGGTCGCGCCGGGGATCGGCGGCTCGGTCACGGCTCCGGTCTCGCGGAGGCCGTTGCCGTTCACGTCGTACCAGACCAGATCGCCGACGGTGGCGTTGCCGCGGTAGCCGAAGTCCACATCGGTGCGGGTTTGGCCCGAGGTCAGGGTCACGGTTGCCGAGTTGCCCGGGGTCAGGATTCCATTGTCGAGTACGTCCGTGGAGGATGCGAACGCCGGAAGCGTGGCCGTGTTCACGTCCGCGCGGAAAGTGCCAGCGGGCAGGTTCGCGAAGTTGTAGATTCCGTTCGCGCCGGTCGTGGTCGTGTAGGTGGCGTCGTCTGCCGTGGCGAAGAGGCCATCGAGCCCGGCCCACGTTAGCGTCACGCCGACGCCGAAGATGCCCGGCTCGCCAGGCTGCTGAATGCCGTCGCCGTTGATGTCGTGGTACACGCGATCGCCGAGCGCCGCCGTGCCGCGGAACCCGAAGTCCACGTCCGTCCGATTCGCGCCCGAGGTCGTGGCAATCGTCACCGGGTTGGTCGCGTTCAGCGCGCCGTTGTCGATGCTGTCCGTGAGTGTGAACCCGCCAGCGAGGGGCGGCGTCACCTGAACCGAGTAGTTGCCCGGCGGCAGGTTCGCCACGTTCCAGAGGCCGTTCGCGCCGGTGGTCGTGTTGAAGACCTGATCGTCGCCGCCGCCGAGGACGCCATCCGGCCCGAGCCACGTGACGGCCACGGCCGCACCGACGATGCCCGGCTCAGCACCCTGCTGCACGCCGTCGCCGTTCTGATCGAGATAGACGCGGTCGCCGAGCGCAATGAGCCGGATCAAGCCTGCGTCGATGGAGTTGTCCACGGTGTTGGCGGGCAGCGAGATCGCGACCGTGCGGCCCGCGTTCAATCCCGATTGCACCACGTTGCTGTCGTCGTTCACCGTGGCGACCGCCGAGGACTGCACCGTGAAGACGTAACCGCTCGGCGGCTGCACCCGAACCTGATAAGCACCGAAAGCCGCGCTCGCCGCGAGGTTCGGGAAGGAATAAAATCCCACGCCGTTCGTAACCGTCACGTCGAGTTGAACGTCGTCCGCCGTGTTGAAGCTCCCATCCGCACCGGCGGCCCAAAGTTCCACCGTCACGCTCGGAAGTCCCGGCTCGCCGCTATCCTGCCGGCCGTTCCCGTTCGAGTCTTCCCACACGAAGTTGCCGAGGCCTTGAGTGGCCGGGCCGCGATAGCCGAAGTCTTGGAGCAAGTTCGTGGTGTTGTTCGCCAGTTGCAAAGTCGAGGTGTTGTCGTTGGTCGGGCTCGTGGCGTCGAACGTCTGCGTGGGGTACGCCGCGAGCGGCGTCACGACCACCGAGTAGTTCGGAGCCGCGCCGTTGAAGTCGCCGCCGAACAGGTTCGGGAACAGGTAGTTCCCGTTCGCATCGGTGGTCGTCGTGTAGGTGATGTTGTCTGCGGTCGTGGCGAGGTTCCCGTCGTCGCCGCCGAAGGTGAGCGTAACCGTGACGCCGGGGATGCCCGGCTCGAAGCCGTCGCCGAGCACGTTGTCTTGCACGCCGTCGCCGTCCACGTCGTAAAAGACGCGGTCGCCGATGTTGGAAGTTCCGCGGTACCCGAAGTCCACGTCGGTCGCGTTTTCACCCGTGGTCAGCGTTCGCGCCGCGGTGTTCGCCGTGGCCAGGCCATCGAGGTCGAACGTCTGAATGAAATTGTCCGGCAGCGTCGCCGTGTTCAACGTCACGGTGAAGTTCCCGGCGGGAAGATTGCTCACCGTATAGAGGCCGTTCGCATCCGTGACCGTGGTGTAAACGACATCGTCGCCACCGCCCGCGGCGCCGTCGAAGCCAAGCCAGGTGACGGTGACGCCGACGGCGGGGATGCCGGGTTCGCCCGAATCTTGAAGGCCGTTCGCGTTCAGATCGTGCCAGACGAAGTTGCCGATGGACGCCGTGCCGCGGTAGCCGAAGTCCTGGGTTCGCGGGTTCGGCACGGCAACGGTGAGATCGACCTGCGACTGGCTGTCGGTCGTCGGCCCCGTGGCGTCGAACGTCTGAGCGTTCAAGCCGAATGTGGTGAAAGGTGCCCCGGCGGTGTTCACGTTCACGCGGTACTGGCCGGGCCCGCCGACGGGCAACCCCGTCACGCTGTAGAGCCCTGCCGCGTTCGTCGTCGTGCTGATGACGCTGTCGTCGGCCGTGTTGAACAGTCCGTCGAGGCCGGCCCAGCGCACGGTGATTGGAGCGTTGGGAATCCCGGGTTCGCCCGCATCCTGGACGCCGTTGCCGTTCGCATCGACCCAGACGAAGTCGCCGAGCGAGCCGAGCCGCTCCGTGTCCGAGACGACGTAATCGTTCAACCCGCCAACGCCGCCCACTCCCGTACGCTCGCCGTCCTGGCTGCTCGCCCCGGTGCGCGGGTCCGGAGGCGTCGGGATGCCCGGCAACGGGATCACGCTGCCGGTCCCGTTCAGGCTCGTGAACGTCACGGTACTCGTATTGTTGAGCGTCGTCGCACCCGTCGGCGTGGCCAGCACGTTGGCCTGATAGGTGAACGAGACCGAGGAGCCAGCGGGCATCGCGTCGATGGTCAAGTCGACCGTATTCCCCGCGGTGTTGTTCGTGACGCCGGTCGCGCCGCCGGTGAGCGTTGCGGGGCTGACGGTGCCGGGAACCAGCGTGAGCGTGACGCCGTTGAGCGCGTCCAGCACCCGCGAGTTGAACGCCGTGGAGGTGTTCGCCGCGTTGCCGTTCGCAATCGTCACGCGGTACGTCACGACCGCTCCAGTGGTCGCGATCACCTCCTTGTTCACGCTCAACGCGGGCTCGACGATCGTCACGGTTGCATTGTTGGAACTGGCCGGAGCGCCGGTGCCGTCGTTGTTCGGATCGTTCGGCGCGATCGCGTTCTCGGTCACGTCGCGAAGGCCGTTCCCGTTGGCGTCGATGACCACGGGAATGAACCCCGGTACGCCGTCGCCGTTGGTATCGGCGAGTACCGCGAACGAGTTCGCCCGGTTCACGCCGCTCTGATTCCCGCCCAGGTTTTCGACGATGGCGTTGAACTCGATCACGACGAATTCGCTGTCCGCGTCGTTGTCGGTGTTCGAGAGATCGCCGAAGCGGAAGAACACGTCTTGGCCGTTGGTGTAGAACGTGGGCGTCCCGGTCGCAGTGCCCACTCCGGAACTCGCAGTGGCGATGTTGCCGGTACTGAAGAGGCCGGTCACCTGGGCCGAAGTGAGCGCGGTAATGGGCGTGGTTGCGGTATCGACGCCGCCGCCGCTCACGGCCGGGATGTTGAGAAGCCCCGTGGAGAGGATGTCGTTGCCGCCGGTCGAGAGGAGCGCGAAGCGGGCCGAGCCGTCGTTGATGAAGCTGATGCCCGCCGGCAGGTTGTCGAAGATCTGAAAATTGCGGCTCGCTCCTTCACCGAGGCTCACCGAGAGCCGATAGCGGACGATCTCGCCGATGGCACCCTCCGCAGCCGTCGAAGAGGACTGCGCCGTGGCACTTTCCGAGGTCGCCACGATCGTCTTCCGCACGAGCGACGGCGCCTCGATCGTCGCGCTCGGCGTCGTCCGGTAGTCGTTGAGCGTTCCGCCGCCGAGAACGCCGTCGGCACCGGTTCGCTCCACGCTCGCGGCATTGTTCGGCGTTCGCGCCGCCGTCACGTCGCCGTCCAAACTCGTCCAGCGCACGTCGGCCGTGTTCGCGATGTTCAACCCGGTCGCACCCGAGTAAGTGCCCTGCACGATGATGGTGATGGACGAACCGGGATCCATGTCCACGTCGAGCCCGGCCGCGAACGTGAGTGTGCTTCCGGTGAAGACGAGGTCGGTGGCGGCGTTGATGGCGCGAGCGGTTCCGTTGAACCGGATGGTGCCCGTCGAGGTGGCCGAGAAGACGCTCGGCGTCTGCACGGGGGCCGGAACCGCATCGGTGAGCGTCACTTCGCGCGCGGTCGTGTCCGTCGCCGCGTTCCCATTCGCGATGGCGATCTGGTACTGGATCGTGTCCAGCGCATCGGCCTGAACGCTGGCCCCGAACGCGCCGGTCGTACCGTTGCGAACGAGCTTCGTCGAGGTCAGCGTCGGCTCGACGATGGTGACGTCGTTGGCCGACGAAGCCGGGACGGTCGTGGCATTGTTGGTGAACGAGAACTGCGCCGAGTTATTCCGCAAGCCACCAGCTTGGTTGCCCAGAACGTTCAGCACGACGGCGCGATAGCGGAACGTGATCGACTCAGTGCCCGCGTTGTTCGCATTCGTGTTGTTGGTCAGCGTGCCGAGGTTGAACGTGACATCGCGGGCACCGTTGGCGAGCGTGAGGTTGCTCGTCAGGCTCGCGGCCGTGATCGTGCCGATGCTCGAGGTGAGGCCGGACGTAACGACGGGGACGAAGGTCGTATCGATGTCCACGAAGGCGAGGCCGTTGTCCATCGTGTCCACGATTCGGGCGGCAGGTGTGACGCCTTCGGGAATCGTGAGCGTGATCTGGTACGTGATGAATTCGCCGATCGCGGCCTGATTCGAGGCCGCGTTGCCGGGTGCCGTGACTTCCGTACCGATCAGCGTCTTGGCTTCCGTCGGCAGCGCGCTCACGACGTCCGCCGGGTTGGTCGGGTCGGTGCCGCCGGGCACGACTGCGGAATCGGTGAGGTCCGGGCCGGCCGCGCTGTTCGAATACGTCGTCACGCTCGCAACGTTTCTGAGCGTCTGGTTCGGCGTTACGAGCGGAGCAAGTACGAGGTCGTACAGCACGATCACGGTGTTAGAACCGTTGGTGATCGGCTGGTTCCCAGTCGCCTGATCGGTGCGCTGCCCGCGGCTCAGCGCCCCGCTGCGAGCATCTTCGGCCGCACCGCCGACGTTGCCCGCCGAGTAGTTATCCACCAGTTGAATGACGAAGGTGCCGGTCGTGTTGTCGTAGGAGACGAGCGTGTAGTCCACGCCGAGCACGAGTGCGGCGGTCGTGCTATCGCCGCGCTTGACGAGCGGATTCAACCCGCCTGCCCCGGAGAACGTGGACGGGACTACGTACCCAGCCGGAATCTGATCCTGGAGCGTGATGTCGAAGGCATCGCCCTTGCCCGTGTTCTGCACCACGATGGCGAAGCGAACGCGGTCTCCGGCATCGACCCCACTGGCATCCGGTGCCCCGATCGCCGTGGCTTCCGCTGCCGTGTCGATGGTTCCCGTGAAGTTCAAAGGCTGCGTCGGGTTATCGAATACGATGCCGGCCAACGTAGAACCCGTGCTGTTGGTTCCGACGACGCCCTTGTTTACGGTCACGAATGGCCGCACCAGTTCGAATCGCCGCAAGTCTTCGACCGTCGTGGCACCCGCGTTGGTCGAGCTCTCACTCACTCGCAATTGATTGGTCAGAAACAGATCTGCCGCGAACGGATCGTTGCTCACCTGGAAGGTGACGAGCAGTGAAATTTGCGTGGAGCGCCGCTGTAAATCGTGCTGCGTTCCGAAATCGAGCGTGAGTTGATTGTTCGCCGGCACCGTGCTGATGGTGGGATTGCGGGTGCCGGCGAGCGCCGGGTCGAAGGTCGCGAAATAAGTGTCGTCGGTCGCATTCGCGCCGGCGGCATCGAGTACGCCGACCTGACCCGGCAAGAAGCCGTACGTAGCCGGATTGCGGATGAACGAATACGGTGACGACGCGTTGATCGCCATCACCGGCAGCGGCGGGAAGTCGATGAGTTGAAGCTGTTCGAAGCTGCTGATCGGCAGCGTATACGTGAGCCGATACGTGACGCGGTCGCCGGGCTGAACCGAATAGGGCGGGTCGATCGCGCTCTGAGCCGGAACGATCTGGCCGTTGATTGCGTAGATCTGCTTCGTCTGCTGGCCGTAAGGAATGGCGACGCTGGTGGCACTATCGTCCGACCCGCGGCCGATGATCGTGGGCGTGACGGCGTTGATGGTGATCGCCGAAATCTGATCGCCGAAGATGCCGTCGCGCGGAACCGTGGTCGGGTCGTTCACGGTGTTGGCGAGCACGTCGCCCTGATCCACCGAGCGGTCGCCAGAGGGGAAGTTGTCGCTGAAATCGCGGTTGATCTTCGCGTAGAAAACGAGCGTGCCCTGCGTAGGGCCGAACTGCTGCCCGGGGATGGCGTTGTTCGCGGGTCCGACCCCTCCGTTGCTGATTTCACCCCCCACCAACCGCCCGGCGTTCACCCCGAGCCGCGCGATCAGTTCCTTCGAGATGTCGAATTGAATCCGCGTGGTGCCATCGGCCGTACCCGACGAGTTCGTGAAGATCGGGTTCGTTCCCAGTTGGGTCAGCGTGCCGGCGGTCGGATCCGAACTCGTGCCCACGGGCAGCGACGCCTGCGACGTGTACCGCTGCTGATAGTCGATAACGCCGGCACCCTGGAAGGTATTGGTCGTCGTGGTGCGGCTCCCGTTCGGAGTACCCGCTACGTAGGCGTTCTGAACCGAGAGCGTCGGCAAAGTGGAAGTCGCGCCGATCGGGTCGAGGAAGAGCCGCTGCCCGTCGCCGAGGACGTCTCGCAATACCACGTTCTCGAAGGCGAAGTAATCCGAGACCTGGAAGTTGATCGTGTACTTCAGCAGCGTCTGACCCGGTTGAATCGGCGCTCCGGCAGCGAGAGCCGCGCCGGTCGTCGGGTCGATCGCCTGAACCGTCTTCTGCACCGCGATCGACTGCTGTTCCAAAGTGTGCGAGAGCACCGACCCCGACGCGGCGGGCCCGAGGTTCGTTTGCGGCAAATCGCGGGGGTCCAGCGGCGTCCAGTTCGCCAGCGAAGTCGCGACGTCCGTTCCCGTCGTGCTGTCGGTGCCTTGCGACACTGTCGCTCCGTTCGCGGGCGTGCCGGCAGCCGACTGATCGCGGGGAACGTAGAAATCGAACTCGAACGCGGCATCGACACCGTCCACGCCCAACTTCGACCCGAAGTTGTAAGTGAGCGTGCCGTCCGGCGCAGTCGAGAGCGCCGAGCCCGTCAGATTCCCAGCCACGAACGTGTTCGCGCCCTGGTTCCCGGCCGAAGCGAAGAGGTAGGCCGCCATGTTGGTGCTGTTCTTGCCGACGATCTGCATGCTCGCCGCGAGGTCGTCGCTCACTCGCAGATTGTTCAGCGTCTGCCCGGTGGCGACATCGACTTCGAGTCGATACCTTCGCACGTAGTTCGGCCCGGTCGCGGTCTCGCTCTCGGGTCCGGTGTAGATCTTCTGCAAGCGGTAGAGTTGCGGCGTGATGTCCGACGCGGCGGTCGGGCCGTAGATGCCGGGGCCGTTCAACGACGGATCGTTGTCCCGGAACCCTCCGACCAAGGACACGGGAAGCGGCGAGTTCACGTCCGCGAGGTTGCTCGTGGGCAGCGAAACGCTCACTCCCGTGGTCTGTGCCGGCGTGAAACTACCGAACGGCAGCGTGTAGAAGTAGATCGTGTCGTTCGTGCCAAAGCGAGCACCGTAAACGCTCGAGATGGTCCGCACTTCGCCCGTCAGCGGGTTCGTGTAGGTCGTCTGCCCCGGGGTGAGCGTGACCGACCCAGCTGGCGAGAGCGGCAGGCCCGCCGCCGACACGGTGGGCGTGCCGATCCCGTCCAGCGGGGCCGAGGTCGCGCCATCGACCCCGGACGAATCGACGGCCAGTTCGAGGAACGGAGCAAAACCCGTCGCATCGCCGGTGTTCGCATAGTTGAAGGTGTAGGTGACGGTTTCGCCGAGCAGCGGCATGGTGATGCCGTTGCCGGGCAAGCCGACGACGCTCGGGACTGGGGCCGGGTTCTCGCGTTCCTCGAGCCGTTCGACTTCGAGCCGAGTCCGGCTCTTCCGCGTGCGAAAATATGAGGTGATAAGTCGCTTAGCTAGCACTCGCGAATTCAGACGAGCAGGCATTTCTCACCACTATGACGGAGAGATTGAAGGAAATCGAGCCGGTAACGGAAACGACTCAGCGAGCGAGGCGTTCGCGCGAAGGACCGAAAAGATAAGAGTGAGTGTGACGAAATTGGGTCGTTCAGGCAAGATGGAAACCTTGCAAAGCCGGAGGTCAGATCGCCCAGGGCTTCCGTCTTCGGAACAGAGTCTCATATATTACCCAACATGATCGGGGCCCGCGTCGGCAACTGGTTCGTCGAAGCGGAACTCGGCCGCGGGCCGCTCGGGATCGTCTACGCCGCTCGCGGCTACGACGACCCCACTCGCCGCGCCGCCGTCAAGATTCTCACCGAGGCCGTGGTTCGCGATCCCGCCTTCGTTCAGCGTTTCCCGGCGGAAATGCTCACCCTCCAGCGGCTCGATCACCCCAACATCGCCAAGTATTTCGAGAGCGGAATCCACGGCGGGCTCGCGTTCGTCGCGGCAGAACGCGTCGAGGGAACGGACTGCGCAAAGTTGTTGGAATCGGGTCGCCGGCCTTGGCGGGAAGTGCTGACCCTCGCCGTTCAGGCCGCACGGGCACTCAAACACGGCCACAACCGCAATCTCCTGCACCGCGATCTCAAGCCCGCCAACCTCCTGATCGCCGCCGACGGCACGCTCAAGCTGCTCGGTTTCGGCTTCTCGAAAATCGCCGCCTCGCCGCTCTCGACTACTCCCAGCATCGGCTCGGCGGCATACAGCCCACCCGAAATCGCCAGTGGAAAGGCCCTCACCCGTCGCGGCGACTTTTACTCCCTCGGCGGCGTGCTTTACACTCTCCTTACGGGCCGGCCACCGTTCGCGGCCGCGACTCTGGTCGAACTCACGCACAAGCAGTGCTATTCGCTTCCCGAGCGGCCGGGGATGCTCGTTCCGGACCTGCCGACGGAACTGGACGAGTTCATTTGCGTCTTACTTTCCAAGGATCCGGCGCGGAGGCCGGCGTCGGCTCAGGGGCTTCTCGACGAACTGGAGCGGATTCGCGGGAAGCTGGAACGCAAGGGCGAGAGCCTGGCATGGCCGGCGAAGTTGAAGCCGGACACGGCCGAGATGGCGGCGCTGCCGCCCAGCCTCGGCGGGTTCGGACCGGAAGAAACCGAACTCGACGCTCCGCGAGCCTGGCATCGACGGCCCTTCCTCGTCGCACCGCTGTTCCTGCTCGTGACGTTCGCAATTGTGGCGGCATTCGCCTGGCCGGGGAAGAGTGCCGAGCAATTGTGGCTCGCGGCCGAACCGCTCGTGAATTCCGACGAACCCGCCGATTGGGACCGAGCCTGGGACGATTACCTCGACCCACTCAGCCGCAAGTACCCGGACCGCTACGCTGAGGAAGTGAGTGCGGCCAAAGCTCGAATTCGGGATCGGAAGGAACTGCTGCGTGCGATCGCGGAAGGCGCGAAGCCGGATTCGCGGTCGGAGGCCGAACGCGGCTACATCCGAGGTTTGCGGCTCGCTCAGGCGGGAGATTCCGCGAGCGCACGGAGCATGTGGCACGCGGTGGTTGCGGCCTTCGCTTCGGTGGAATCGGAGTCGCGCTGGGTGAACCTGGCCACTGCCGGGCTTGCGGCGCTGGATCGAAACCCGCGCTTCGAGATGCCCCACGACCGGGGCACATTCGACGCGGCTCTGGCTCGTGCGAAGACTCTGCCTGCCGCGGAGCGCGACTCACTTTACCGGGCGCTCGAAGAACTGGCTCAACGCGATGCGGAATTGCTGAAGGCCATTCGTGCGGCCAAGGGAAAGTGATGTTCGAACGCAGAATGTCGGGCTCGCTTCCATCGAATTGTCCAGTCGAAAAAGCGTGGGTACAGCATACCTCCTGCCGGCAAACCGGTGGCTATTTCCAATCGCACTCTTGATCCCATCGCAATTGTTAGGCTATAATCCCTTCACAAGCTCCGGCCGGTCCCTCTCCCAGTCCTCTTCCCGTTTGGAGCCGTCCCGCTCCCTCCGTTTTCCGCTCCGAACCAGATTTGGCCCTCCCTGCCCATCCGGGGTGCAAGAACCGTGCAATCAGAACCTTGCATCTTCCTCGAAGATCGGAGAGAGTGGAGAATACGCGCGGGTTGTGCCGAAACCTTTTACTTGGGGTAGCTCCTCCAACTCCACAACGGATCCGAACGCCTCCAGCCGGAGTACACCATGATGTTGCGTCGGTTCGCGCGGGGCTTTCTCCCCGCCAGTGCATTCGCCCTACTCCTTCTCGTGCCGAGTCCGGCGACTCGCGCCGCGGACCCCGTGAAGGCCGAAGTCTCCAAGTGGGACATCATTCGGACCACGGTACCGGAGAGCATTGAGGAACTCAAAGCCCTTCAAGCCACCGTGAAAAGGGTCGTCGATCGGTCGACGGCCTGCACGGTCGGGGTCATGATCGGCATGGGGGCTGGCAGCGGCGTGATCGTGAGCGAGGACGGCCTCGTGCTCACCGCCGCACACGTGTCCGGCGAGCCCGGCAAAGATTGCACGCTCGTCCTGCCCGACGGCTCCCGCATCAAGGGCAAGACGCTCGGCACCAACGACAAGCTCGACAGCGGCATGATTCAGATCACCGACAAGGGTCCGAGCAAGGACGGCAAGTGGCCGTTCATCCCGATGGGCAAGTCCGTGGATCTGAAGAAAGGCCAGTGGCTCGTGGCGCTCGGTCATCCCGGCGGTTGGAAGCGCGATCGCCCGCCGGTCGCTCGCCTCGGGCAGGTCATGGATTCCAGCAAGGACGTGGTCCGCTCCAGTTGCACGCTCGTGGGGGGCGATTCCGGCGGCCCGCTCTTCGACCTCGAAGGGAACGTCGTCGGCATTCACAGCCGCATCGGCTACACGCTCGCCTCGAACATGCACGTGCCCTCCGACGTCTTCAAGACCGAGTGGGAAAAGCTGGTGAAGGGCGAACAGATCGGCAAGCCGACCAAGCCCGCCGCGGCAATCATCGGTGTGACTTTCGACGATCAGTCGGACGAGGCCAAACTCGTCGAAATCACCGAAGACGGTCCCGCCGCGAAAGCCGGACTCCAGGCTGGCGACATCATCAACGAATTCGACGGCAAGAAGATCTCGAGTGCCGACGACATCCGCACGCTCCTTCGCAAGAAGAAACCCAACGACGAGGTCGAGATTGTGATCAAACGCGGTGCCAAGACCATGAGCATGACGCTGACCCTCGGCAAGCGCGATTCGTAATCGAACAATTGGCCGAGGCTCATAACCGCTTATTGTGCCGGTCGCGACGATGGCATTTCTCACCCTCTCCCCGCCGGGGAGAGGGTGGTTTGCGAACTGCGAATGCAGTTC
>JAYTUG010000467.1:0-18139 GCA_043744695.1 Gemmataceae bacterium | reverse complement strand
ACCATGAGCGAATCCAGCACTCGCCGCTGCCGCGGTCCATAGCGATCTCGCCATCGGGGAAAGTCGATGCGAAATGCCGCCTGGTCGGGAACCTCGCTTCGCGTGTTGTCGGCCAACGCCTCGGCCAGGTCGTCGTCCTCGCGGGGCTGATCGTCGAGCGTGCCGATCGCGAAATCGTGACGGACCCGGGCCACCGGCGACATCACGTCTTGAGACGATTCCGATCCGGCGAGTCGTCGGCCCGACCGGACCGCCTGACTGCATCGGAGAGCGAGGGTGGTGATGAAAGTGGCCGGATCCTTTCCTCGGTGGGTGAGCGCGAGAAAGTGCTTCCAGGCCAGGGCGAGTACCTCGGCGATCAAATCGGAACGGGTATCCCGGCAGCGGATGTGCCGCAGGGAGTACCGGGCATGGGCCCGGAACCGGGGCAGGTGCATCAGAAACTGTTGGGTGATCCCGGGGACGGTGGATTCCCGATCGGCCTCGAGTGTTGCGGCCACAGGTGGACTCCTTGTCGGCGTCCCCTCGGCCGCAAGGAGGGCCCTTGCGGGTAAGTAATCCACCCTCGGCCGCAGGGCAGCGGGATCGTGGTCGCGACAATGTGATGCCGACTCCTTTCCCAGATATGGTGACTGAAGGAGGGGCAGAGTTTAGCTCAAGGGTTGGGTGGGAAGGTGAGCATGACCATGGTCGAGGGGAGACTGGCGAGATCTGCGGGATCGGGAAACTGGAGATGTGAATCGCGGCGGGCAACGAACTTCTCGTGGCCACTTCCGGACGGCGTTCCCAACGAGATTGCTATTGAGGCCGTCATTCTCGATTAGCTTCCGATGCTTGTGTAAAGTCTGTGAAAGAAAGGGATGTTTGGGAGGTGAAGCAGTAAGCTCGTGAGTGATCTCGGGTGAACCCGAAGGAAATCACAAAGATAATCCCGTAAACAGCTTGTGTTGTAAATACCTCAATATCAACATGTTGTGTCGACGAGAGTCTCGTTTCCCCCCCTCTCCGTTTTCGGCAGTCTTCGATGGTCCTCGATTCTCTTCAAACCCCTGCAATCGCAGGGGTTGTTCATTACCCTCTCGGTTGTGACTAGGTTTGCCCTCAGACCCGTCCCTTTCCTCTCCCATCCTCACCCGCAATCGACCGATACCGCTCGCCACTGCGCCCGGCACTGCGCCCGATTTATCTCCTCCGTCAGTTCCTGTCGCCCGCAAAACAGCCTGTTCGGGCTCGATTGGACGGGTGCTGAGCTTCGGAAGATTCGCTTGTTCGTCGGTCATCGTCCGCCCCCGATCCTTTTCCTCGGGTTCGCTAATTGCCCAAATTGGGCAGTTGCCTCATTTGCTGGACGACTTCAAGTAGTGCGTAATGTTCGGCGAGTTCTCGCGGCAAGCCGCCGTCAAACTCCATGATCGCGGCCCGCTCATCCCACTGCACAAACCAATCAGCAGGGAGTTCAGCAGGAGTCTGGAAGGGCGCGCCACCGCGACGCCTGTATCTGTCCGGATCGAAGATCGCATCAAGGTCGAGTAACATGGCAGCCCCTATCGGCGGAAACGTGGACACAAGCACGATTCGCTATGTTTTCCAGAGTTTTTGTGTCCAGCCCTCAAGCTGGACGCAAGCTGGACGCTTTTGTATCCGGTTTGTGTCCAATTGCTTCGGTGGATACACAACCTCTTACACCTTATCAGGTTGGTGATTGTGTCCACGAATCCGGAAGACTGGGAAGATAGCCGCTTCTTCGGGGAGAAATGACCCGCCTTGTGTTGGCTCCTGGCCGGTAAGTCTCCACTTCGCGGCCTTGCGCCCCTTGGCCTGTTCGACCTGCTCGACAGCCCCAGCGTCAAGCAGCTCGGAGAGCCACGAATGAACCGAACTTCGCCTGGCCTGCGTTCGCTGCTTGGCATCTACGCTGGTGAATTCGCATCCAATCAAGTCCTTAAGGTCTTCGAAGAACCTTCGGGCTGAATCCGATACTCCGCCGCCGAGCGATAGGGCAAACGGCTTGAAAATCAGCCGCCGGGCAATCTGGTAGTCTGTATCCGTTGCAAGGAGAGCACCGTCGTCTGCCTGCTTGCGCTGCCGGAAGTGCAACAGAGTACAAGCCTGGATCAGCGCGAGGAGCTGCGGGAACGCGCGTCGAACCTCGACACGCGAGCAATCGAACTTCTCCCCGATCAGGTTGGCGTATGGAACCCGAACCCCGCTGTTCGGAATCAGTCGTTGAATCGCGTGGTGAACTGATCGGATTCGATCCGCTTCATTGCTCTGAAGAAAGGAATGTCGATCCGCGATCTCTTCCGCGATCCGGCGGGTTTGTTCTGGGCGCTCATCGGTTCCAAGCAAGAGACAACGATTCGCATCCTCCTCGAAGATCGTGCTGAGCGTGGTGGATTCGATGAAGGCAATCGGTCCTTCCTGTTCGATGGCCTGTGTTTCGATCTGCCCGCCTTCCACTTTCATCGGCATGAGTTTCGTGAGTCGGCCCGACGACAACATTTCCCGTAGTGCGCGTGTCGCCTCGGCGCGGTCGTCGTCCTCCAGCCTCGACCGCTCCCCCGCCACAACCCAGCGATGTTTGAGCGAACTTGGCGGCATGTGAAACAGTGCCTGGGGCGTCATCTGCGTGGCAAGGATCACGGTCTCGCTCGGGAAGAGCGAAGCGACTCGTTCGATGAGGAACGACTTTCCCGATGAAGAAGAACCGCGGACGATCCCGGCAAGCGGCCTCGCGAGCATGCGCGACACTCCGATCAAGTACACGGTCAGCGCCAATTCGCATTCTCCTGCCACGCCGATCGCGGCCACGTCGGAGCACACCCTCCCGATGAGTTCTGGATCGTTCAACAGCGATTCCGCCTCCGCGAGTATGTCCGCAGGGGTGGTGGAGAGTGGATCGTCCCGCACTGCGGCGGCGTCAGTCGGGAATAGTTCGGATTTTTCCGAGATGGCTCCGATCTTCAAGAGTTCGGTTTCGAGAGACTCGCGCGGAACAGCAGCGAATCGACCGACAACGGCTTCGATGAACTTGCGGCGATGGGCTTCGCTCGCGGGGTTGAGCACGTCCACGTAGCCGACAATCCCGTTTACATTCGCGGTGATTTTCCACTGTCTGCCAGAGCGATCGGCAACCAGTTCCAGATTGGGAGCTTGATTCATTGCTTCCTCCGAATGACGGTTAGGATTGTCAGCGGGCGCGCGGTTGAAGCAGAGATGACGGCCTTAACTTCCGCCCGCCTCGCCCCAGCTTGCTTCCAGGCTCTCGCGTCCTTCAACCCGGTCGGCGGCTTGATGACGTTCACGATGGGTGCATGAACTCGAATGACGGCGGCAAGGTCATCCGCGCCGCGTTGTCCCGGCTGGTCGGCATCGGCAACGATCACCACGCGGTCGGGCCGGCGTTTTTGCAACAGTGCGACCAAGTGCCGAGTTCCACCGGAACAGCTCGGCCGACCGACGACGCTCGTGAAGCCCATGTCGAGCAATGCCGCCGCATCCGTCGCGCCTTCGACGATCAGGACGATATCGTCTGTGGCCGATCCGGTCGCCGGAATGAAGAGTCCGTCTTTGCTGCCTCGAACGGCGAACTTCGATCCGCTCCGGGTGCGCAGACGAATGCCAACTACCCGCCCGGAAATCGGGTCGATCATTGGGAACGTCCATGCTCCATGATCGGCTGACCACCCCACGCGAAGGGCACCCAGCGAATCGATCGACAAGCCGAGTGAATCGGCGAACCCCGATAGACGTGCGGGCGCAAGAGATGAGCGGCACCGCTCCGCAAAGTCTGTGAAGGTAGCCGGCGACGAAATCTGTACGATCCGAATTACTCGGTGGTACGGCTTATATGGTTGGTCTGCGAGTCGGTGCAACCACCCTGCCTCACCGCATCGCTTTGTACTTTCGACGCGGGAACATATTGCAGCCGTGCCATCAGGCGCGATCAGGCACCAATCGCGCTTCGCGCAAACGGGACACGGGTGCGACGCCGACACGCGAAACATTTTCGACTCGTACGTCATCGCTGTGCCCTCCGCGCCTTTGGCTCCATTGCCTGCCAAATGGCGGGCCATGTCGCTGCGTCATGCAACTCGCCAGCCCGGTCGGGTGACGAAAGCCATGCGACAATTTCGGAAAGTAGGAAGCGGACCGCGCCGCCGCACTTGATCGTGCGCGGCCCAATCTTCCCCGCTGCCCGCAGTCGATCCAGTGTGCTCACGCCGATGGTGAGGCGGGCGGCGAACTCGTCGCGGCCGATCAACCGGGAGAGGTCTCCGGGTTGAGGGCGAGCGTCGTCGGTCGAGTGGCGAAAAACGGACACATCCGGAATGGCGGGAGTCTCACTCACGGTCGTCGCCTCCTTTCCGTGAGCAGGGAGGAAGTTTCATGGCGACAGCGGTGCACAGTCGCAGGCCGAGAGGCGTCGCTCATTGTCTCTCCCGTGGATAGGCCGGGAAGTCCGGCCGACACGGGTCATCGTCGGGCATCACTCAGAGGACTCGCCGGACTGTCCGATGAAGTTGGCGATTTTGGAAGTGAGGACTCATGATTGCTGGGGAAGTGCGTTGAAGAAAACTGGCAAGAATCTCATCGGACAAGCAAAACTCGTCTGGCGAGTCCGATGAGATCATTTCTTGGAGCGACGGAGTTGAGGAGAGTAGATTTGGTTCCACCAGTTCTCGTAGTTTGCGTCCAGTAGGATAGGATTCGGCCGCCTCAACAGCCACTCGCGGAACATCTTCATTGACGGCCGTTTCCTTTCGTTCGTCTTCTCTGTTTTGAAGGTTCCCCAGAGCTTGACCGCACGGCTGTATTTGTCAGGCACCCTCGGTGGCTTGGCCTTCTTGCCCAGCACCTTGTTGTCCTGCGCGAGTGCGCCCTCGGTAGCAGTCACAAGCTTGAAGAGCTTGATCGCGCTGCCGGTGATGACGCATTGGTTGAGAGCAGCTGCTCGCTGTAGATCGTATGCAGCGAGTGCTTCAATCTCCGATCCGCTCAACTCGCCGAACGCGTCGCGAAGGATCGGGTAGCGTGGAAACGTGGGCTTTTCGAGGAGGCCAAGCGTGGAAAAGTATTCGATTACTGCCACGGTCCGAAGTGAAGCACCATATCTGCTGAGGAAACAATCAAAAGCATCGACTTGGATGATCTTGCAGCCTTGATTCAGGTTCTGGACAAGAAAACCAAGTGCGGCACGCTCGACTTTATCGAGACGTGGGGGAATGTCGGTGGAGTCGAACCTGTAACCTTCGGTTCCGTAGTTCTTTGGGCCGACTTTTCCCATTCCCTTGAATCTCAAGGCGAATACGCAGCATCCCCTTGAAATCCCTGGTGAAAAATCACTTCCAACACCTCTCTTCCGTACCGCACGATACCGCAAAAAACCGCAGTTTACCCTCTATTCTTTGGCGGATTCTTTGGCGGTTTTCTGTTCGCTTGTCCACTTCTATGGCGTCGGCATTGGTGCCGGACCAGCGGGCGAGTGACTCGCAGAAGGCCGACCCGAACTTCATGCCCCGAACGGCGGTGACCAGGGCGACTTGCACGTCCTCGACCGACTCGATGAAATGGGTCTGACCGAGGGTGAGGCATGAAGGAGGGTGGGAACACGCAGGCCGACGCCGACTGGGAGCGACTTCGTGAAGAGGTCGCTCGCCGCATCAACGCCCAGTCTCTGCCGTGGGAAGTGAAGGTCGAAATTTGGGAAGAGGAGATGGCCGAGAGTGAGGCGACGTTTGCGAAAGTTCTCAAACGTTGCGGTGCGGTTGTCCCCGATAATGACTGACGCAGCGGAAGGGAGTGGGTCTTGCGTGTCTGGTCGGCTTCCTCGCTGGACGGTACGATCTCTTTCGACCTGACGGATGCGGCGGGGAAGCCGGTCGAAGACCTCCAGCCGTACATGTGGACGAGGGGGCATCTCGTCGCCCTCAGCAACGACGGCAAGGAGTACGTTTACGCTCACCCGGCAGAGGCCAAGCCCGGCACCAGCAGTCGTGTGGTGTTTCAGACGCACATCATGAAACCGGGGCTTTATAAGGGTTGGGGTCAGTTCCGTCGCATGGACACAGTTCGGATCGTGCCTATCGTGTTCAAAGCAGGTTGAGCGACATTGCCCCGCTGTCAATGCTGGCAAACGAAAAGGTGGTATTCGTGATGGCAACCGACCCGATTTGCGGCATGACCGTCGATGAAGCGACTGCCCGCCGTGTCGTGCGGGACGGCATAACCGTGTACTTTTGCAGCGAGCATTGCCGCCAAAAATTCCAGGCCGGGACTGGGAAAACAGGGTCAGAGAAATCCATCTACGCTCACCACGGGGCCACACCAAAGATGCAGCAGGCATCGGCAAAGTATATTTGCCCGATGCACCCGGAAGTCGAGAGCGACAAACCGGGCAACTGCCCGAAGTGCGACATGGCCCTGGAACCGTCTCGTCCTGCGGCCCTAAAGCCGAATGTCATTTACACCTGTCCGATGCACCCGGAAATCGAGCGGGACAGTCCCGGCTCATGCCCGAAGTGCGGCATGGCCCTGGAACCGAAGACCGTCCAGCCGCATGAGGATGACTCCGAACTCCGAAGCATGACTTGTCGGTTTTGGGTCGGCCTCGTTCTGACCATTCCGGTGCTATTGCTGGCGATGTTGCCGATGCTCGGTGTTCCCGTGGACCGGTGGCTAGGTGCCGCGTTGCTTCCCTGGTTGCAACTGCTCCTGAGTACGCCCGTCGTGCTGTGGGGCGGCTGGCCGTTCTTCGAGCGAGGATGGCGATCCGTCGTCACCCGCAACCTGAATATGTTCACGCTCATCGCCATCGGTACTGGGGCGGCGTACTTGTACAGCCTCGTCGCCGTTCTGGCCCCGTCCCTCATCCCCGACGCCGTTCGGCATCAAGGGATGGTGCAGGTTTATTTCGAGGCGGCGGCGGTGATCGTCACACTGGTCTTGTTGGGACAGGTTTTGGAATTAAGGGCGAGACGCCGCACCGGAGCCGCCATTCGGGAACTGCTGTCGCTGGCCCCGCCCACTGCCCGGATCATGCGGGACGGCCTAGAGCGGGAAGTGCCGCTGGAAGAGGTCAGCAAAGGCGACATTCTGCGGGTTCGCCCCGGTGAGAAGATCGCCGTGGATGGCAAGATTACGGACGGCAAGAGTACCGCCGATGAGTCGATGATTACCGGCGAACCGATGCCAGTCGAGAAACAGAAGGACGATCCCGTGATCGGCGGGACCGTCAACCAAACCGGCTCTTTCCTGATGGTGGCCGAGAGGGTCGGCCAGGACACCGTACTCTCGCAGATCGTGAGCATGGTAGCCGATGCGCAGCGGAGCCGAGCGCCGATCCAGAAAGTCGCCGACGCTGTGGCCGGATACTTCGTCCCTTCCGTGGTGGGGATCGCCGCCCTCACGTTCCTTGTGTGGCTGCTCGCCGCACCGGAGCAGCCCGCTCTGGCATGGGCTTTCGTTAATGCGGTGGCCGTCCTGATTATCGCCTGCCCGTGCGCCCTCGGCCTCGCCACGCCGATGTCAATCATGGTCGGTATTGGCCGGGGAGCGAAAGAGGGCGTTCTCATCAAGAACGCCGAAGTGTTGGAAACGCTGGAGAAGATCGACACGGTTGTGGTCGATAAGACCGGCACGCTGACGGAAGGCCGACCGAAGCTGACTGAATGTCTTCCCGCTCAGTCCTTCTCCGAGAAAGACCTTCTTCGTCTCGCAGCCGGCGTCGAGCAGAATAGTGAACATCCCCTCGCCCACGCCATTGTGGTAGGGGCCAAGGATCGTGGAGTCACCATCTCGACCGTAGAACAGTTCGACTCGGTGACGGGCGGCGGTGTCCACGGCACTGTCGAAGGAAAAACGATCCTGATCGGGAAGCAGTCGATACTCGCAGACAAGAAGGTGCAGAACCTAGCCCAACTGGACGACCGGGCCGACGAGTTGCAGAAGCAAGGCCGCACCGTGATGTTCGTTGCCGTCGATCAGGAGTTGGCCGGTTTGCTGGCCGTCTCCGACCCCATCAAGACCTCGACGCCCGAAGCCGTGCGAGCGCTGCACAACCTGGGATTGCGGATCATCATGCTCACGGGGGACAACGAGAAGACAGCCAGGGTCGTCGCCGAGAAGTTGGGAATTGACGAATTTCACGCCGGGGTCCGACCCGAGGACAAGCACGAACGGGTCAAGGTGCTGCGAGCCGAAAGGCGGAAAGTGTTGATGGCGGGCGACGGCATCAATGACGCACCCGCTCTGGCCGAAGCGGACGTCGGTGTTGCAATGGGAACCGGAACCGATGTGGCGATTGAATCGTCGGGCGTCACGCTGGTCAAAGGCGACCTGCGGGGTATCGTGAAGGCGATTGAACTCAGTCGTCGCACGATGCGGAACATTCGCCAGAACCTCTTCTTTGCCTTGATCTACAACGCTCTCGGCGTGCCGATTGCAGCGGGCATTCTGTACCCGATCTCACATCACCTCCTCCTCAACCCGATGATCGCCGCCGCTGCCATGAGTCTCAGTTCCGTTTCGGTCGTGGCCAATGCGCTGCGTTTGAGGACTGCGCGACTGACGTAGGGCTTGTTGCGAACGTTGGTCGTCTCGATCCAACACATGTAAGTGTCCGGACATGCCGCCCGAGCAGCACCGCGAAGTCCGCGACCTGCGGTTGGACCATTCTCGACTCCCCATGCACGCTGGTGTGGTCCGGTCGTGGTGCGAGATTCATCCGGTCTTTCGCTTCGGGAGTGTTAGCCAACTCACAGACCCCCGGACGAGAAGGGTCGATAGGAGAGGTGTCGCAGGCAGGAAGTCTGCGGTGAACCTGGGCCGACCCTCCGGCCCCCTCGGAAAGGGAACTCTCATGTCACGGACCCGCTTGTTCGGAATCGTCGCCGTCTTCCTTGTCTTCGGCCTCGCAGGGTGTCGGCACTGCTCGTCCTGCTCGAAGTCCGCCGCCTCCCCCGCCGGCTGCTCGTCCTGCTCGAAGTCGGCCTCGGCCTCATGCCCGCACGTCGCCCCCGGCTCCCCGCCATGTGCGTCCTGCGCGGCCCACGCAGCGGCACCGATCCCCGGCCCGGTCGAGCGGTGAGCGGAAATCTTGGTCGTGTGTGAGCGGCCTCACAGAAGCCCGAACGGGGTTCGCATACCATCCCGTGTGTGACCCGAACCGAGGGCGCGGAAATCGGCCTCGCTCACAACCCGAAAGGCTCCCATCCATGAAGACTCGATTGCTGGCGACCCTCGCCGTCGTGTCGATCCCGCTGGCCGCGAACGCGGTCGAACCCGCCCTGGGCGGCAACTGCCCGGTCTGTCTGATCGAGACGGCGAAGGTCGTCCCCGGCTCGGACAAGCACGCCCTTACGTTCGACCGGCAGGTGTACTACTTCCCCTCGGACAAGGAGAAGGGGATGTTCGCGGCCAACCCCGCCAAGTACGCCCCGGCCCTCGGCGGCGACTGCGTCGTCTGCCGGGTCAACATGGGGGTGCGGATGTTGGGCAAGGCCGAGTTCGCCGTCATCCACGACAAGCGGGCCTACCTGTTTCCCTCGGCATACCCGGATGTCGCCCCCGCGTTCGAGCGGTTGAGGGAGGCGAAGGTGCGGATCGTCACGCTGACCAACGGCAGTGCCGAGAACACCGGAAAGCTGCTTGTCCGGGCCAAACTCGACGGGATGGTCGAGCGCACGGTCGCGGTGGACGAGGTGAAGCGGTGGAAGCCAGCCAAGGAGGTGTACCTCCACGCCGCGAAAGCCGCCAAGGTCGAACCGACGCGAATGGCCCTGATGGCGGCCCACGACTGGGACTGCCACGGGGCAAGCCGGGCCGGGCTGCTGACCGGGTTCGTCGCACGCAACGGCAAGGGCTACCACCCGGCGATGGACCCGCCCGACCTTCAGGGGCCGACCCTCAAGGAGATCGTTGACGGCCTGCTCGCCCTACCCGCCGCTTGAAGGGAATACCGATGAAACCCAATGACGCGAACGGCAAACTACCGCCCGCCCCTTCCGGGTGCTGGTGATCGCGGGGTCCGACCGCCGGCAGTACAACTGCCCCGGCGTAGACTCGAAGGCCCGCACGCTCATGCTCCGCATGGGCGACCGGCTCCCGCAGGAGTGGGAGATCGACCTCGAAGACCTCGGAAACGTCTACAAGCGGGCCAAGATTCAGAGTTGTAACGCCTGCGTGTCCACCTCGATGGCCCTCTGCTGTTGGCCGCGCAACTGCTACGAGAAGGGGGACTTCGCCGAGCCTGACCTGATGTGGGAACTCGACCTGTACTCTCGCCTCGACCTCGCCGACGCCTGGGCCATCATCGGCCCCATCAACTGGTATGCCACGCCGAGCAACCTGAAGCTGATCTTCGACCGACTGGTGTGCATGAACGGCGGCAACCCCCCGAGACGCTCTACCAGTACGAGCCGCCGGGCCACATCATTGCCGACCTCAAGCTGAAGTGGCGGGCGCTGCGGCCAGCCTCATCAGGGTCGTCACCGGCTGCACAACAGCACCTGGGCCTGAACAGGGACGCCACCCTGTTCCCGAACCGCAGCACGAACGAGAAGCAATAGCGATGGCGGACGATCAAGGTGATTTTATGGTCACACTGCCGATGGCCGACACCGTTGAACCGACACTCAATGAAATGTTCGGCAGCGGTCGCCGGGTCAAGACGACGACCAGCCTCTGCCCCACCTGCCTCGCCCGCGTCCCCGCCGACGTGTACGAGCGGGACGGCGAAATCTGGATGGACAAGGCGTGTCCCGACCACGGCCCGTTCTCCTCCCTCCTGGCGGGTGACGCCCGGCACTACTACGTCGCCGACCCGACCGCGAGTTCCCTCGGGTCGTGCTGCGGGTCGGGCCGTCACTGCGGCGACCAGACTGCGAACCACAGTTGTAACGTGCTGATCGAGATCACCCAGCGGTGCAACCTCTCCTGCCCGACGTGCTACGCCGGGTCGTCGCCCGAACGAGACGAGTTCCTTTCGCTCGGGGCGTTCGCCGAACTCCTCGACGGCCTGTTGGCGAAGGGCAAAGGGGACGCCGACCTGATCCAACTGTCCGGGGGCGAGCCGACGATTCACCCGGAGTTCTTCGCCATCCTCGATCATGCCCTCTCGCTCGGCATCCGTCAGGTGTACGTCAACACCAACGGCATTAAGCTGGCCGACGAGCGGTTCGCGGAACAACTTGCGGCCAGGGGCGGTCGGGTGTCCGTATACCTCCAGTTCGACGGCTTCAAGCGAAGCACCCTGGAACTGCTACGCGGTCGGGGGGAACTGCTCGAAACGAAGCTCCGGGCGGCGGACCACTGCGAGGCGTTCGGCATCAACACGGTGCCGGTCATGACCCTCACGCCGGGGGTCAACGACGACGAACTCGGGGCGTTCGTCCGGTTCGCCAGTGTTCGGCCCCGGAGCGTACGCAAGGTGATGATCCAGCCGGCAATGTACTCCGGGCGGTACGAGAACCCCCGGCTGGTCCGCCAGCTCACCGTCGCCGACGTGGCGAAGCTCGTTGCGGCTCAGACGGACGGGCTGTTCGCCGAGGACGACTTCACGCCGATCCCGTGTTCCGACCCGAACTGCTTCAGCATGGCCGTTGCGCTTCGCGGCCCGCACGGGCTGGTCCCAGTCTCCCGTTACCTACCCCGCTACTCGACCTGGGCGGACGCGGCGAACCGGGGACTGATCGCCGCCGTGGCCGACACGTTCGACGCCCCCGGTGGACTGTCCGGGCTGATCCAGGGCGTGTTCGCAATGGGGGCGCTGGAAGCCCTGGACGAGGACGCCGTGGACCGACTACTCGACCTCGTCGCGGCTCTTCCCGCCGGGAGCGGCGACACCTGGGACGGGCTGTTCGCCATCGGGGTGAAGCCGTTCATGGACGCCCACACCTACGACCAGGACCGCATCGACAAGTGCTGCGTCCACATCATCGCCCGCGACGGGACGCCGGTGTCCTTCTGCGAGTACAACGCGGTGAACCGCCCGCTGGGGAGACTGTGATGCCGACACCAACGATCACCGGGCCGAAGACCGCCGTCGCGTGCTGTGCCGCGTTCTACGAGCAGGACTGGGTCCAGGCGGTCCTCGGCGACAGCTTCCACCCCGGCGGTGCCGAACTATCCGCTCGGCTGGTTCGTGGGTTGCACCTACCACCGAAATCGCATGTCTTGGACGTGGCCTGCGGGATCGGGACGACGGCCCGCTTGATGGCCGACGAGTTCGGCCTGGACGTGGTCGGCCTGGACGCCAGTGCGGCCAACATGGCGAAGGCCGAGAACGTGGTCCGGGCATCCCCCGCCCTTACGGCTGCGTTCGTGACCGGGGACGCGGCAGCGTTGCCCTTTCCCGACGACTCGTTCGACGCGGTCGTCTGCGAGTGCGCCGTCAGCACCTTCGCGGATCAGGGCCGCGTCGTGGCCGAGTTCGCCAGGGTGTTGAAGCCCGGCGGGGTGGTCGGGATCACCGACATGGTGATCGAGGGCGAACTGCCCGAAGACATCGCCTGGGTGATCGCACCGTGGACGTGCCTCGCCGCCGCCCGTTCGGTGGTTGGTTACCAGTCGATGTTCCTGTCCGCCGGGTTGCGGGTGTTGGAGTACGCGGACGAGTCGTCGGCCCTGCGGAGGCTGGTCGCGGACCTGAAGCGGAAGCTGCTGGCAGTCGGGTTGGGCCGGTCGCTGGGCGTCGTCCCCGGACTGGAAAGACTCGACATGGGTGGGCTGCGAGAACTGCTGAACCGGGCCGGCGAGTTAGTACGCAACGGCACCGTCCAGTATGCCCGGCTCACGTTCGCCAAGGGGCGACCGCGATTCACGCCATCGCCTGCGTGTTGCGACCCTTCCGGCGGGTGTTGCTGAACGGAGTCAAGACAATGGGCGACACGGACGCAACCTCGGTTCTGCCTCCCGGCGACGGTCACAACCGGCGGCTGCGGGACCACGTTCATCCCGAAGCGTGGCCAGATCGGCCCGCCGCCGGCGTGTACGATCTGGTCGCCATCGGGGCGGGGACTGCTGGACTGGTTGCTTCGGGTGGTGCGGCCCTGCTCGGGGCCAGGGCCGCGTTGATCGAGCGGGCGTACCTGGGCGGCGACTGTCTGGTCACGGGCTGCGTGCCGTCTAAGACGCTCATCGCGTCCGCGAAGGTCGCCCAAACGGCCCGCCGGTCGGCCTCGTTCGGGGTGCGAACCGGCCCCGTCGAGGTGGACTTCCCGGCGGTGATGGAGCGTGTGCGTCGGGTCCGGGCAGACATGGCTTACCACGACGGTGCCAAGGGGATGCGGAAGCGGGGCGTGGACGTGCTGTTCGGCACGGCGAGGTTCACGGGGCCGAAGTCGCTCGATCTGGACGGCACCGAGGTCCGGTTCCGGCGGGCGGTCATCTGCACCGGAGGCAGACCCAAGATTCCCAATGTCTCCGGTCTGAGAGAAAACGGAGTGACCAGCGAGACGATCTTCAACATCACTGAGTTGCCCGCTCGCTTCGTCGTCGTCGGCGGTGGGCCAATCGGGTGCGAACTCGCACAGGCGATGGCCCGGCTCGGCTCACGGGTCACGATCCTCCAACGCGGGGGCCGGCTGCTACCGAAGGACGACCCGGACGCCGGGGCCATGCTCTCGGACGTGTTTCGGGACGAGGGGATCGAGGTTCGGTTCGGGACGACGCCGACGCGGGTCGAACGAGACGCCGCCGGGTTGCGAGTCGAGGTTCAAGGGCCGGGCGGGGCCGAGGTGCTGCGGGCCGACCAGATACTCGTCGCCGCCGGACGACGACCGAACATCGAACACTTGGGCCTCGACGCCGCCGGCGTAGCGAGTGATTCGCGGGGCGTGACAGTGGACTGGCGGCACCGGACGACGAACTCGCGGGTCTACGCCGCCGGGGACGTGTGTTCGCCGTTCCAGTTCGCCCACGCCGCCTACGCCCAGGCCGAGTATGCGTGCCTGAACGCCCTGCTCCCGTTCCGGTTGAACGCCCGCGACCGGGTGATGAGTTGGACGACGTTCACCGACCCGGAGGTGGCCCACGCGGGCATGGGCTGGAACGCCTTGCAGGAACTCCTGGGGCGGATCGACACCTACACCCAATCGCTCGAACTCAACGACCGCGCCCAAGCCGAGGGATGCACTCGCGGTTTCGCCCGGATTCACTGCCGGCGGGGGACGGATCGAATTCTCGCGGCGACGGTGGTCGCACCCCACGCGGGCGAGATCATCGTTCCACTGAGTGTGGCGATCACCAACGGCTTGCGGTTACGGCACCTCCAGAAGACCGTCTTTCCGTACCCGACCTGGGGGGAAGTGATTCGCAAGGTCGCCGACGAGTGGAAGTTCTCGACCCTGACGCCAACGACGAAGGGTTTGGTCGGCTGGTGGCTGCGATGGAGCCGCCTCTGGAACTAACGCGGTCGAGAACCGGATCGCACCGGACGCAGCGGAACAAGGCGTTTTTGCACGGGATGAGTACGATGATTACCACGAACTCCCCGGCTCCCGAATTCCAAGTAGTTCTTGATGGCTGGTTTGATCTGGTACTTGAAGACGTGCAACCTGTTCGAGCGGCTCTCCGACGCCGAGGCCGAGCGGCTGAACCGCCGCGCCCTCGTCCGCAAGTTCAAGAAGAAGGCCGTCGTCTACGCCCCCGCCGAGGCAGGCGAGACGGTTCTGGTGCTGGCGGCGGGGCGGGTGAAGATTTACGACCTCACGCTCGAAGGGCGGGAAACGATCCTGGCGTTCGTGGAACAAGGGGAACTGTTCGGCGAGATGGCGGCACTCGACGGTCAACCCCGCCGGGAGTTCGCCGAGGCGGCAGAGGATTGCGAAGTACTGGCGATTCCGGGCGAGGATTTTATGGCGTTGCTCGAAAGCCGGGCCGACCTTTCCCTCTCCGTGACGAAGTTGGTCGGCCTGCGGCGGCAGCGGATCGAGACGCGGTTACGTAACATCCTGTTCCTGCCGCCCCGCCCCCGGCTGATCCGCGTTCTTGTCGAGTTGGTCGAGACGCACGGGGAGCGGATCGGGACTCGGTACGCGATCCGGTTCCCGCTGTCGCACCAGGACTTCGCCGGCCTGATCGGAGTCAGCCGCGAAACGGTGACGTTGACGCTCGGCCAGTTGCAAGCCGAGGGACTGATTGCCATCGAACGTCGCCGGGTGGTTCTGCTCGACTTGGACCGGCTTCGTCAGTCACTCCTGCAACCTGCCGACCGGCCAGAAATGAAACAACGAACCAAGACGACACCGATATGAGCCTGGTACGAGCGACATGACCACGCACCAGAACCACCAACCGCCGCCGCCCGACGACTGGCTCCCCGCCAGCGGCGGCGAGGTCGTTCGTCTGACCCGCCGCCTGAAGGGCCGGAAGAGTCGTCGCCAATTCCTCAAAGCCGGCGGCGGTGTCGTCGGCGGGTTGCTGGCCGTTGCCGGCGGGTGGTTCGCAGTTCGCTCGGCGACCCGCGAACGGGAGTACGAATTCGGTGGCATCAGCTGTTCGGTGGCGATGACCCGTGCCGGCGCGATGATGAACGGGCAGAAGCTGCCGGACACCGAGGTGATGCAAGTCAAGGAGCATATGATGCTCTGCCCGAACTGCAAGCCGAGGTTCGAGAAGATGGGCGGGATGAAGATGTTCGCACAAGCCGCGCCGGTCTGCCGACGACCTGACGTGGCGTGACGGAAAACTGGGGAGATCGCAATGCCAGACCAGAATCAGCAACAAGCGCCGAACGCGGACGAAGCGACGGGACTGGCGTTCGCCGAAATCCCCTACATCCCGGCTGCGTCGGCCTTGAGCAGACCAACGAGTCGAAGGCGGTCGTTTGTCGTATCCGCGTTCGTGGCGACGGCGGTGATCGGCATGGTAGTGGTATACTTGTCCCGCCCGGCAAATCACGTCGATCCAAACGCCCCGAGAGTCGTCGTGGACGTGACCGGGATGCACTGCCCGGTCCAGTGTGGGCTGCGGGTCGCGGCGGCGTTGGAGAAGTTGCCGTTCGTCCTGCACGGTTCGGTAACTGCGAATCCCAAGACCGGGGTCGTCACGTTCGCGGTAACGGATGCCGACGCCATAGACCAAGATCAAGTTCGCCGGGCCATCGAGAAGGCCGGGTTCGGGGTCCGAGCCGTCAAGACGCCCGCCTCCCAGCGGCACGGGAGCCGTGATCCCGCACAAACTACAAGCGACGAGTAACCGCACCCCATTTGGAGCCGACCCATGTAGCCTTTCGGGACGACCCAAGCTTTCTCGAACGTGCGGATGATGTCCGCCGGCTCGGTCGGCGGGTCCGCCGCTCGGACGCGGGTCGGCCCGAGGAACAGGCCGACGAGCAGGGGAAGGAGGAATCGGGACAGGTGCGGCATCGGCGACCGCTCGATGACGCCGGGTGGAAGGCCCGCATGACGGCGTTTCTGACGGCGAGCCACCTGCGAACGCTGGCGGGACTGGCGGCGGTCCTCGTCGCCTGGGTGGCCCTCGTCCGAAACCCGACCGAGGGGAAGGACGAGCCGAAGAAGGATCAGCCGCCCGCCGCCCCGCGCGGTGTGGTAGCGATCATCAACCGGGGCGGCTGCGGGAACTGCCACGTCATCCCCGGCGTGCCGGGGGCCGATGGGGAGGTCGGCCCGGACCTCACGACGCTGGGCAAGGTCGCCGGCACCCGCAAGCCCAAGACGACCGCGAAGGAGTACGTCCGCGAGTCGATCCTCGACCCGGACGCCTACATCGCTCCGGGCGGGTACGAGAAGGGGGTCATGCCGAAACGGTTCGGCAAGTCGCTGTCCGAGGACGACCTGGGCAAGCTGGTGGACTACCTCGCCTCGCTCTGCGTCGAGGCACCCAAGGGCAAGGACGGGCCGAGGCCGAAACTCGTCACCACCCGCCCCGCCGAAGCCACAGCCACGCCGTTCGCGCCGCTGCTGGGCAAGGCCGCGTCGGACGAACAGATCGTGCTGGGCAAGTATCTCTTCTTCGACCGCCGCTTGCCGGCCAGTAACGCCCTCAGTTGCGCCTCCTGCCACCGGCCCGACAAGGCGTTCTCGGACGACCTCCCGGTCAGCATCGGCTACCCCGGCACGGCCCTGTTCCGCAACACGCCGACCCTGCTCAACGTCTCCCGCGTCAAGACCGTCTACTGGGACGGGCGGCTGTCCGGGGCCGATCCCGCCACGGTCGTGCGCGACCACCTGACCGAGCCGTTCTTCATGGCGGCGGACGGGCGGCTCCTGATCGAGCGGATGAAACAGGTTCCCGAGTACGTCGAACTCTTCAAGGCCGCGTACAAGTCGGAACCCGACTTCGGCACCATCCTGAAAGCCCTGGCCGCTTACGTCGGCTCACTCGGCTCGCCGCCGGCCCCGTTCGACCTCTTCTTCAAGGGGGATGAGAAGGCGTTGAATGCCGACGCGGTGGCCGGCAAGAAGCTGTTCGAGGGCAAGGCCGGGTGCGCGACGTGCCACCCGGCCCCGCTGTTCACGGACCACAAGTTTTACGACCTGGGCCTGCGGGCGGACCCGAACCTGTTAGAAGACCCGGAGCGACACATCACCTTCCGCCGATTCTTCCGGGGGTTGGGGACGCCGAATTACCGAAACCTCACCGAAGACGCGGGGCGTTACGTCGTGAGGTTTAATGACGCGGACTGGGGCAAGTTTCGCACGCCGAGCCTGCGGGAGGTCGGGCGCACCGCGCCGTACATGCACGACGGGCGGTTCAAGACGCTGGACGACGTGATCGACTTCTACGACCGGGGCGGCGGCAAGGGGCAGCAGGCGGGACTGAAACCGTTGAAGCTCGACGCGGACGAGAGGCGGCAGTTGGTCGCTTTCCTGAAGTCGCTTTCCGGCGAGACGATCAAGGTCGTCGTCCCCGAGTTGCCCGACTACAAATTGATGCCGCTCGGCAAGGACGAGCCGATGCCGGCCCCCGACCTGACCGCCCCCGTCGTCGCGCGGAAGTCCCGACCGATCACCCCGCTGCCCGCCCCGCCCCAGCCGAAAGACAACCCGACGACGAAGGAGAAGGTCGAACTCGGTCGGCTGGTCGGCTTCACTCGCATCATGTCGCCAAGGGACTTCGATAATGCTGCCGATGTGCCGCCCGAACAGCGGGCAAGGATCTCACGGAAAGCCCCAAC
>JAYTUG010000466.1:0-18154 GCA_043744695.1 Gemmataceae bacterium | reverse complement strand
CGCCCCTGCCATGGATCGATCTCCTCACAATCGAGAGACCAGGCGAGATACGTTGTTTCCGAGTTTCGTGAAAGGCCTTTTCCACGATGTGGCACTAGGGACTTGGTCAGGTTGACCGTGTGGTAGCGGTTCCCGTCCTTGACGACGAAGTCGGCCAAGTCGGGCCGGGCGGGGTCGCCGAGGCCGCGAAGCGGCAGGCAGTATTGGTTCCCGACACGGGGAGAGTACTTGCCGGTGTCCGGGTCGTAGCGGTACAGCCGGGACGGGGCCACCAAGGTGAACAGCCCCGGCTCGACCCGTTGTACAAAGCGGACGAAGCCGCGGAGCTTCTCGTCGGTGTCCAGTCGGGTCGCCAGGGTGATGTGCAGCCCGGTGCGGTGGTTGACCCGCAGCCCTTCCTCCTCGACCAGTTCGGTGATAGCCAGGCACGCCCGACGCAGTTCGTCGAACCCGCCGGCGTCAACCAAAATCGGGCTGACGACCTCCCATCCGCACGATGAGTCATATGTGACGCGCCAGGCGTCGAGCGGCGCGACCTTGATGGTCAGCGGCACCGGGTGGACGGGAGCGGTCACGTATTTTCTGAGCCGCTCGACGATCTTCACGGCCGTGGCCTGCCACACCGGATCAGCAAAGGTGATGTCTTCCGCGCCTGTCAGTTCGATCTCCATTCCGAATGTCTGCCCCAAAGCGATCGTGACGGTCCCAACGCCCGGGATCTCGTGGTTGACGAACTGCGGGATGTCGCGCGGCTCGGTGTGGCAGGCCGGCGGGCGGTACGGGCGGGACTTCGACGTGCCAGCATACCGCGGGAACACATCCGCGGCCCGCACCACACCCCCGCCGAAACGGATGATGTTGTCGGCGAAGTCCACCACGAGGAAGGTGCCCTTGCCACCCCGGCCGACCATCCGCTTGCCCGTCGCGCCGAATCGACTCCCATCTGTATCAACAGTCGCATACTGGGCACATGATGCACGCGCAGGGCGGGAAACCGATCTCTCGGAACCACCCGATCCTGCAATCACTCATGTGCAGGCGTTGCAGGCCAAGGAATTGTCATGCCCAATCGTCTTCAAGCGATCAACGAGGTTGTCCTCCGGATCCGGGATTTCCATCGTGTCGGCCGCAAGAGCCTTCGGGATCGTCCGGGGCGGGGAGGGTATGCGGCCGACGAGATTGCGAAGGAGGCTGCCTACGAGAAATGGTCACGATTACGCGAGGAAGTGAGGTCTTCCATGTCCCGAGAATCAGTCTCGGGTTGATTAAAGAGTTCACCCGTGGCCGTCCGGGTGCAGGACTCGGTATGTGAGACACTCAATAAAACCCGGTTTCTGCTTTGGAAACCGGGTTTTTTCAAGCCATGAGAAACCCGGTTTCCAAAGCAGAAACCGGGGTTCGAGGCTCCGGATTTGCAAAGTGCGTCCTTCACCCGATCTACTCGCTGTTGCGAGTTCGTAGTCCGAGTGAGCCGGATGCTCGCTCCCGAATCGGGCAGGACGCCGTCCCATTTCTCTCATCGGTTTCGCGTTCGCTGCCGATTCTTCTGAGCGGCTTTGGTACACTGTTGCGGCAACCGGAACGGACCTCCGGCAACCGCGCCTCGGGTACGAATGGAATGGAGAACCCGGCCACCGACCCTGTCGATCGCTCCTCGACGGCGAAACGCGCCGCCGCGGCTGGTTCGTCGGGGGAGATGCACCCGTCTCTGTCGGATGTGCTGCGGAGCCATTCGAGTTCGACGCGCGGCCCTAATGCCGCGGAAATGGTGTCGCACATTCCCTTGCCCTCCAGCACGGACGATTCACCCACAGTCATTACTCAAGCCGGTAAATCGACCGTCCCGCCTCCGCCACCTCCGCCCCACGTGGTGGGCGATTCGCATTCGATTGCGGGCCGTAAGCTCGGCCACTTCGAACTCATTGAGGCAATCGGCGCGGGCGGTATGGCGGCCGTGCTCAAAGCTCGAGATCTCGAACTCGGCCGCGTTGTCGCACTTAAAATCCTGCCCCCCGAATCCGCGCTCGATCCGGAAAGCGTGACCCGCTTCAAGCAGGAGGCGCGTGCCGCTGCCAAACTCGACCACGATAACGTGGCTCGCGTCTACTTCTGCGGCGAAGATCAGGGGCTGCACTTCATCGCGTTCGAGTTCGTGGAAGGGATCACGCTGCGGCAAACGATCGACTGGCGCGGGCCGGTCGGAGCCGGGGATTGCGTGCGTTTCATGATTCAGGTCGCGGCGGGCCTGGCTCATGCCGCAGAACGCGGCGTAGTCCATCGCGACATCAAGCCTTCGAACATTCTCATCACGCCGGACGGCCGCGCCAAGATCGTAGACATGGGTCTAGCGCGGCACCTCGAATCGCAATCGGTGAATGGGGGCGTCACGCAATCGGGCGTCACCCTCGGAACCTTCGATTACATTTCCCCGGAACAAGCACTCGACCCGCGCGAAGCCGACGTGCGAAGCGATATCTACTCGCTCGGCTGCACGTTCTACCACGCACTCACCGGCCGGCCGCCCGTACCCGAAGGCACTGCGGCCAAGAAGCTGTACGCCCATCAGCACGTCGACCCGCTCGATCCGCGGGAATGGAATGCTGCGATTCCGGATGAACTCGCGGCCGTGCTCTCGCGGATGATGGCGAAGGATCCGAAGAAGCGCTATCAGACTCCAGCGGAACTCATCGCGCACCTTAAGGCTATTGCCGAGCGGCTGCGCATCTCGCTCGACACCGTCGCGACCGATGCGATGGTCCTGGCGGTGATGGCCGACGATCGCGTGCTCCCGCGTGCCCCGCGTTTGCGACTCGGTTGGGTCGCGGCCACGGCGGCGGTCGTCGCCGCGGTTGTCGCGATTGCCCTGTCCGCGAGCGGCCCCGATCTGGCTTCCACATTACCCTGGTGGGCGAAGGGTCAGACGGCATCGACACCCGACGGCTCGAACCAAACCGACGGCGGGCCGCAAACGAAGCTTCCCGGAATTCCGCCGGACGAGCGCGCCGTCGCAACCGCCGCGGAGTTGGCCGCCGCGCTGACCGACCCCACTGCTTCACGAGTCCGGCTTGCACCGGGAACTTACGACCTGACCAAACTCGACAAGCCCGTTTCGTACACGGGGCCGAAGCTGGAATTGCTCGGTTCGGTTACGCCGGCCACGATCGTTCGCGTGGCCGCCCCCGCCGGGAAGCGATCGGAATCGGCCGGAACTCTCACGGTCTCGGCGGGCACGCTGCTGATCCGCGGCATCCGCTTCGAAATTGGAACTCCTGCGGAGATGCCCGAACCGACCGGCGATTCTACTGGCCTGCTTTTGCTCAGTTCCTCGCGGATCGACCTGCAAGATTGCCAATTCGTTCCGGATCGCGAGGCCCGAAAATCGGGTGTCATTGCCGCGAGTGTCGGAACGGGCGAAGCCCGCGTCAAGCTCACGCGATGCGTGTTCGCTCCCGGTTGGATCGGGCTACGCATACCGAATCGTGCGAGCCTCGAAGTCGAGGACAGCGGGTTCGCACCGAACGCCGCCGCCATTCAAGTTTTCCACGAAGCCGAGGAAGCGACCGAACCGAAATCGCGATTCACGTCCATCGGGCTCGATCGCTCGACGTTCATGCTCGACTCGAATTCCGCGGCCATCGACGTGGAGGAATCTGCAACGTCGGACGTGCGCGTGACGGCGGGCTACTGCGTCTTCGCGCCGGCGAACGGCACCTCCGCCGAACCGAAGGTTCCCGGTGCGATGGAGCCCCAAACGCTCGGCGTCGTGGTGCGGAACACCAAGAAATCGCGCGGGGCGAAGTTGATCGCAACGGCCGGACGGCGGAACGCCTACTACGCCGTGGCCCCGACATCGTCCGGAGCGAAGGCTTCGGGTTTCGAAGAATCAGAATCGGGCTGGGTGAAACTCGATCGTCGTCCCTGGGATGTGAGCAGCGGCGTGCTTGCGGCCTTTGGAACAGCCGAACCCTGGGTGGCCTTCCGGCTGACGCTCGCGGGTTCCGGCGCGGATGCCGCGATCTTTCCCCAGAAGGATAAATCGGGACTCGGTGTGATCGGCGTCCAGTTCCACGATGCCCAGGAAGGCGTTCGCCGAGCCTATGCGAGTGCTCCGATCTGGCCGCCCTCTGGCCCCACCGCGGCCGAGATCACGACTCGCATTTGGTGGCCCAACGCGGGCGATGCCGACCTGCAGAAGCATCGCGAATTCTCCGATCTCGTCAGCTTGCTTCGCGAAGCACGATCCGGCGACACAATCCTCATCCGCCACGACGGCCCGCTCGCGATGGAGCAACACATCATTCAGCCTCTAAAGGGAACTCCGGATCGCGCGGAGTTCCACCTCACGTTCAAACCCGAGACGAAGGACCTCAAACCGATCCTGATTCCCGCGCGCACGAATGACGTCGATGTCTCGATCTTCCGCGTCAAGGAGGGGCGTGTCACGTTTGAAGATTTGAACTTCCAAGTAAAGCCGGAGCGTCCCGGCTATCAGGAACAGGTCGCAGCCGTCACGCTTGTGGCCGGTCGAAGTTGCGAGTTCAAGAACTGCACGTTTACGCTCGAAGAAGAAGAAGGCAAGATCGCGGCGGCCGTCTCGCTGGCCGAGACGCGCGAGATGAAAATGGACGGTCCGGCGATGCGTAGCATCCCCGAAGTGAAATTCGCGGGCTGCCTGATTCGCGGCAAGGGCCGCGCGGTTTCCGTACCGGTGAGCCGGCCGTTCGCACTGGAAATGACGCAGTGCATCACCGGGCTCAACGGCCCCGTGGTGTTTGCCAAGAACGCCGGTCGCGACATGTCGGCTTCGGTCGGTTCGACGATTCACCTTTCTCGCGTCACCGCTCTTCTCGGTGGGCCGCTCCTGGAACTTCAGGGCGGCTCCTTCGGCACCATGAGAAATTCGGGCCTCGTTCCTACCGCGATTTCCGCCGAGCGCTGCGTCTTCGCCTCCGTGCCTGGAGCGGGCCAACCTATGATCGAAATCGAAGGTACGGAGATGGATCGACTCGACCCCAAAGCCGTGTTCAAGTGGACCTCCACCGAAGCCAATCGATTCGCGAACTTCGACCAGATCGCGCCCGTGGTCGTGAAGCCCGACTCGAACACCACGCAAAGTTGGAAGTGGAGCGAGTGGATTCAGTTTGCGCGGGAAGCCGGCAACCCCGTGGGTAAGATGACGTTCAAGAACGAGCCGGACGACCTCAAGGATTTAGCGAATTTGAAGCCGGGCGATGCCGAGGTGAAGAGCGTGGACTTACTTGATGCGAAGCCGAGCGATGCCGGCGCGGATCCCGAGAAGGTCGCCGGCGGACCCGCGGAAAAAATCGGCCAAGTTCCCGACGAGAAGTAAAACAGGTTCCCATCAACGATGCCCCCTCGCTTTCACGCCACACCGCCTGAAGCCATCTCGGAACTCGTTCGAGAGGCGGTCTTCATAGACGACTACCGCTTCCGCATCGACCACCCCAACGACTGGGATCACCTACTCGATCATCCGTGGGTGCGTTCCGCCAGCGCCGCGGACGACTACGTGCCCTATTGGGCGCAACTTTGGCCGTCGGCGCGGATGCTAGCCAAGGTTGTGGTGCGCGAAGATTGGGGAAGCAATCCGCGATCGGTTGAAGTGTTGGAGGTGGGTTGCGGGCTCGGCCTCGCGGGAATTGCCGCGCTGGCCCGCGGGTTGTCCGTGACCTTCTCGGATGTGGATGAAACCGCGTTAGACTTCGCTGCGAAGAATGCTCGGTTGAACGGTTACGAAGTGTTTCGCAGTATGCTTCTGGATTTCCGCGCGCCGCCGGACGATGTGAAGTATCCGGTCGTAATCGGCTCGGACCTGATGTACGAAGAGCGCCTGGTCGATCCTCTCGTACGCTTGCTGCGGGCGGTACTCGCGCCCGATGGCGTCTGCCTCATTACGGATCCGGATCGGACGCCGGCGCGGGTGTTTCGATGGAAGCTGGCCGAGGCGGGATACGACGTGAAGCCCGAGTTGATTCGCGCCGGGGAACCCGGAGGCGAACGCACGAAGGGAACGCTCTACCGCATCCGCCACGCCGCGAGTTGAACTACATGCGTTTCTGATCGCGATGGCCAGTGACCGTCTTCAACCAGCGACTCGATTGACGCTTCGGCTCCTGCAAATTGTTGGACACCACGGTATCCTGGCCGTTGTCGTTGCGAGTCACCTTCAGGCCATTCGCCTTCACGAGTGCGACGGCCATCTCGGTACAGGTGGAAAAACGATCCTGCGGCACCGGCGAGAGCGCCTTCAACACGATTGGGGCTTCTTCGGGCAGCAACCCGGAGAGATCCGCGTGGGGCCGACGGTAGGATTGGGGCATGTCGCCGGCCGGCGGCGACGGGAACGGAAATTGGCCGGTCCGCAACACGCAGTACGTCATGGCCAAACTGAACTGATCGGACGATTCCGAGAGGTAGCCCTGGAAGACTTCCGGCGGCGAATATTCGCGCGTCCCGTGTCGCGGGCACGGCGTCGATTGCCCGTGCGTGGGCGTGGCTAAGCCGTAGTCGGTGAGCTTCGCGATATCGTTCACGAGGAGTACGTTGTTCGGCTTGATGTCGCCGTGCTGAAACCCGACTTTGCGAGAATCGCGAACGTGCTGCCTCGTATTGAGGAAGTCGAGTGCGTCGGCCACCTGCAGCATGTAGGTGCAAAGTTCTGCCGCGGGAATGTGCTGGCCGAGATCGTTGTGGTAGAGCAGCATCAGATCGAGGAGCGTGCCGTCGCCGAGTTCCATGTCGATGACGATGTAGCCCGGCACGCTCCAGACGCCGTGGGTTTTCACGAGGTAGGGGTGGTCGAGCGCTTGGAACGATTGGATGGATCGGAGTTCGCGGGCCGTGGTCGCCGTGTTCGAGCTGGGCATGAATTTGAGCGCGACTGGCCCTCGCGGCGAGTCCGCTTCCCAGACTTCTGCAAAGCCACCGCGGCCGCGGACCCGCTTCAAACGGCATCCCGGCGACGGCTCCGCACCCACCTGGATCACGAATGCGCCCGGCGTGGTCGAACGAACTTTTGGGAAAAAGGTCAACACCATCTCCCCTTAACCGGCCTTTCACACAGAGTTTAGAGCCGAATGCTGCGAGTCGGCGGTGGGCGAACACCGGTCGAGTTCGGGGTCGAAACTTCGGGCTGTAAACAAAGAGTAGCACACGGAGCAGTCGAAATCACGCCTGCCCCGAAATTCCGAAGCCGCTCGATTCCGCGTGGAGGTTCGATGTCTGGATGCCCGACGCTATAATCCCACACATGCCGACCCCCGACGAACTCCGCGTTCAGGAAGAAACGATTCGCCTCGGTGGCGGCGCGAAGGCCATCGACCGCCAACACGAGAAGGGCCGCCTCACGGCCCGCGAACGCATTGACAAATTAGTCGGAGGAGACTTCTTCGAACTCGGCCTGTGGGCTGCGTGGGACATGTACGCCGAGTGGGGCGGTGCGCCGTCCGCAGGTGTTGTTACCGGGGTCGGCACGGTCGGCGGGCGGAGGACGATGATTATCGCCAACGATGCCACGGTGAAGGCCGGTGCGTTCTTCCCGATGACCTGCAAGAAGGTTCTTCGCGCTCAGCGGATCGCGCTCGAGAACCGATTACCGCTCATCTACCTCGTCGATTCCGCAGGCGTCTTCCTTCCCCTTCAAGACGAAGTCTTCCCCGATGAAGACGACTTCGGCCGCATCTTCCGGAACAATGCGGTCATCTCGGCGGCGGGCGTGCCGCAGTTCGCCGCGATCATGGGCAACTGCGTCGCCGGCGGCGGCTACCTTCCCGTACTCTGCGACACGCTGCTCATGACCGAAGGCAGCGGTCTCTACCTTGCCGGGCCGGCACTCGTGAAGGCCGCTATCGGACAGGTCGTCGATTCCGAAACGCTCGGCGGCGCGAAGATGCACGCCGGTATCAGCGGCACCATCGACTTTCGCGAGAAGGACGACGACGCGTGCATCGAGCGTTTGAAGCGGCTGGTGGGAATGCTGCCCCCATTTAGCCCGGGGTTTACCCCGGATCTTGCTACCCTGCCCGCCGTAAACGGCGGGCTATATGAAGCGGGCGAGTACGACGTCCGCGACCTGCTGAAAGTCATTCTCGACGACGCACCCTTCGACGAGTTCAAAGCCGAGTACGGCCAGACGCTCGTCTGCGGTTACGGCCGGCTCGGCGGCATCCCCATTGGAGTCGTCGCCAATCAGAAGAAGCGCGTGAAACCCGCCGAGGGTGCCCTCCAGTTCGGCGGCGTGATCTACGTCGATTCCGCCGAGAAGGCCGCCCGCTTCGTCATGGACTGCAACCAATTGCGCGTGCCAATTCTGTTCGTTCAGAACGTCAACGGCTTCATGGTCGGCAAAGACTCGGAGCAGCACGGCATCATCAAGGCCGGTGCGAAGCTCGTGAACGCGATCTCGAACAGCGTGGTGCCGAAGATCACGCTGATCACGGGCGGTTCGTTCGGTGCCGGGAACTACGCATTGTGCGGGAAGGCCTTCGACCCGCGCTTCATCTTCGCTTGGCCCTCGGCGAAGTATGCCGTGATGGGCGGCGATCAGGCCGCCAGCGTGCTGTTGGACATCCAAGTGCAGGCATTCAAGCGCACGGGCCAGGAGGTCGATGCCGCGGAGATGGCGGCTCTGCGCGACCGCGTGAAGGCGAGCTACGACGAGAAGACGGATGTGCGATACGCGGCGGCCCGACTTTGGGTGGACGCCATCGTGCAACCTGAGGAGTCGCGCTCGACCCTGATCCTGGCGGTGCAGGTCGCCACGCGATTCGACGAAGGCAAGCCGTTCAAAACGGGCGTCTTTCAGGTGTGAGCATCCGTTTCGCTACAATTCAACTTTCGATCAACGAGTAACATGAAATGAATCCTGGCACCCGACTTTCCGCGAAACTGCACCGCCGCGTTTGCCTCGTCCTCACGGAAGATGCCGTGCTCGCCGAGGAGTGCCTCGCGCGGAAGAAACTTGCCCAAGAAGTTGCGGGGCGGCTCTCGGATCGCACCCTTCTTATTCGGCCCGGTCGCGTCGAAGCCGTACTCGAAGAACTTCGCAAGATGGGCCACACGCCGCAAGTCGTCGGCAAGTCCTCGTGAGCGAGAGTGTACTTCGAGATTTGGCAAACCGCCGACGTAAGTCGCCGGGTTGGAGATGCAACCCCGGTGACTCAGGTCGACGTGAGTCGCCGGTACGCCTAAAATTCAAAAGGACACGCACTCCAGTAAATCCGATTGACTGGAATGGGTGGTTTGTCACAATAATGACAGGTGTCGTACGATGCGACGGTCATTTGAAAGGTTGTCTCATGAAATCGCGACTGTGGATGCTGGGTCTCGTGGCGGCGACCCTGGCACTGTCCGGAAGTTCGGGGACGGCGCGAGCCGAGGCTCCGGTCGTCAAGGCCTCCGGACCCTACGTGGTGATCGTCGGGGCTGGCGAGTTCCAGGACAAGGCGATCAAGCCTCGTCCCACGGCCGACGCGGATGCCAAGGCCCTCTACGACCTGCTGGTCGATACCAAGTATCTGGATGTGAAGCCGGACCGCGTGAAGTTGTTTCTCTCCGCGGCGGATGAGAAGCGCCATGCCGCGGTCGCGAATCACGATGCGGTCGCAAAGGCCGTGGAAGCCGCGACGGCCGCGACCGGCAAGGACGACCTGATCATCCTCGCCTTCTTCGGACGCGGAGCCACCTCCGGCGACAAGACTGTCTTCCTCACCCCCGACACCGCCTTCAAGGATCGCGCCAAGACCTCGCTCGTCTTCAGCAACGACCTCGAAGCCGCCTTCAAGAAGGTCAAGGGCCAGAAGGTGCTCTTGATCATGGACGTGGCCTACAAGGGCTACGACCCCGGCATGGAGAAGGTTGCCGAGCCGACCCTCACCGACGTCGATGCCCTGCTCTTCGGTTCGGACGATAAAGAAGAATCGGTTCGGGTTCAGGATCGGCTCATGCTCCTGAGCGGATTCATCTCGTCCGATCCCATCGCCAAGGGCGAGCATGGTCTCTTCGCCAGTGTCCTGATCGACGCGCTCAAGGGTGCCGCCGACAAGGCTCCTTACAACGATGGCTACGAGTCGGACGGCGTCGTGACGGTCGACGAGGTCTTGAAGTATCTGGAGAAGGAGATTCCGAACCAGGCCCGCGTCATCGGTAAGACGGACAAGGAAAAGGAATCGCAGGCCGTGCCGATCGGGAGCCGCACGAGCCACTTCGCGATCACGAAGAACCCGGAGGAAACGATCAAGGCCGAGAAGCGTCTGAGCAGCTTTGCGGCCCTGGTGAAAGGCGGCGCGGTGAATGCGGAACTCGCGAAGGAAGGGACGGATTTTCTCTCGCGAATGCACAAGCTCAAAGCCCATCAGGAACTGCGTAAGGGCTATCAGAAGCTCGCCGATGGCGACATCAAGCTCGAGGAGTTCACCGCGGCTCGCGACAAGATTCTCGAGGGGATGAAACTCAACGCGAAGGAAGCCGACGCCTTTGCCCGCAAGGTCGTGGTAGCGACGGACATCGTGACGGAGGTTTACATCAAGAAGGCGGATGCGGGCGACCTTGCGGCCGCGGCGATTCGCGGGATGTATCGCCGCATCGAAGAGCCCCTTCCTCCGGATCTCGAAGATGCACTAAAAGACCTCAAGGGTGCCGATGAAGCGAAGCGCCTCGCGCTCCTGAAGGACGCTCGAACGCGGCTCGGCAAGCGCGAAGACCTCGAGGAGAATAAAGACGCCGACGTGGCGATCCTCATGTTGATGGCGAGCCTCAACGACCCGTATACCGTCTACTACGACAAGGACACGGTTCGGAAGATGGCCAGCGCCCTTCGCGGTCGCTTCCCCGGCGTCGGCATCCAGATTCGCCGCGACGCCGTTCACGATGCTCTGCTCGTGGTGAGCCCCATCAAGGACAGCCCCGCGTTCAAGGGCGGCATCCAGGCCGGCGACCTCATCGTGCGCGTGATCCGCAGCGTGGACAACGTCAGCGGCGAGCCGCTCCCCGAAAGCACGCAGAAAGAATTCTCCACCAAGGGTATGAAGACCGACGATGCCATCGCCATCATCACCGGTAAGCCGCTCACGCCGATCTCGCTCATCGTCGAGCGCGACGGCAAGGAAATGCGGTTCGACCTGAAGCGAAACTGGGTTTCCGTGGAGACGGTGCTCGGCGTGAAGCGCGACGCCAACGCCGAGTGGGATTTCACGATCGACTCCAAAAATAAGATCGGCTACATCCGCCTCACGCAGTTCACCCAAGCGACGCCCGGCGACCTTCGCGTCGCCATCGACGGGCTGAAAAAGAACGGCCTCAACGGGCTCGTCCTCGACCTCCGCGGCAACCCCGGCGGCTACCTCACCGCGGCCACCAGCATCTGCGAACAGTTCGTCGGGAAGGAAAAGCTCGTGACCGTGAAGCCGCGCAGCGGCAGCGAAGCCGGGCGGCCCCGCACCTACCGCGGCGAGAAAAACGGGGACAAGAGCTTCGATCTCGTCGTGCTCATCAACGGCCACAGTGCCAGTGCTAGTGAGATCGTCGCCGCCTGCGTTCAAGATCACGAACGGGCCACGATCATCGGCGAACGCAGCTACGGTAAAGGCAGCGTCCAAGACGTGATCCCCTTCCGCGATACCGAGGGCGAGATCAAGCTCACCATCGCCCGCTACTATCCGCCGAGCGATCGCAACATCGACAAGCTCGCCTCCGAGCAAGACAAGAGCATCACGGATTGGGGCGTGACGCCGGACAAGGGTTTCGAGGTGAAGCTGACCCGCGAGGAACTCAACGAATTCGAAACGTTGGCCCGCGATCTGGAAATCATTCCGAGTGCGGCGGGCAAGAAGCTCGCCGTGGACGAGGAGAAGGACAAGCAGTTGAAGGTCGCCCTCGAATTCTTGCGGAAGCAAGCCGCTGCTAAGGGCAAGGGAGCCAACGGCGGCGCGTCAAAGCCGGGCGGTTGAACCGCGTTCGCGGATCGCACCGCGAGTATCGATCGTAGTGAAGAGACCCGCCGGACTTCTCCGGCGGGTCTTTTTTGTTGGGCAGGTTGCATTGAGGTGAAATCCGCCAGCCGGGAGAATTCATTCAAGTTCCGCGAGCGCGGGGCCGCCGTCTGGAGTTCCACCATGTTGCGTCGCGTCTCGATTCTTTCGCTTTCCGTAGTCTTGCTCACCGCAAGCGTGGGATGCCGTAGCAGGTGCGGCGGCGGTGGCTTGTTCTCCGCCTCGCACGACGCTCCACCCTGCCAATTGGTGGGTCGTTCTTCCGGCCCGATCCTCGATTCGACGGGTCAACCGTTCGGTGCGCCTCCCGGAACATTCGTGCCGGGCAACGGCGTGCCGCTGATGCCGGGAAGCGCGCCGGGAACGGACTTGCCCTTCCCGCAACCGAACGATCTGATCCCGCGAACGGGCGTTCCCGTCCCTCCCGCAATCCCGACGCCCGCGCCCGGTGAAACCGGTGCCGGGATTCTGCCGGTGCCCAAGATCGGCGTGCCGGTCAAAACGACAAAGTAATCGTCGATCAATTCGCGAGTCGGTATCCCGGTACGATCGCCTCGCCCGGCGCCGGGCACGCCACGCAATTCTTGCCAGTACCGTGTCCGAACTTCCCGGCAGCGCAGTTCCCCGCCGCACAATTGCCCGCGCCCACTCCGGGTCCTTCCTGCGGCATGAAGTAGGTATAGATGGCCGGATCCTTTTGCGTCGGAATGCAGGGCGTGCGAACGGTCGTAGGTCGGCAGCAGAACCAATCCTTGAGCTTGGCGCAGTAACTGCCGGAAGCTTGGGCCGGAGCGCAGCTAGCCGATGTACACGCGGCCGTCGAATATCCGCGGTTCGCACTCATCCCAGCGGGAAGCGGCGGCAGTGGATGCCGAACGGCCGGTGCGCACTGCTCGCACCACTTCGGCTTCGCATGCCACGAATCCTGCGGTTCGGAGCCATCGTTCTTCTTGCCGATCGGCATCCAACTCGCCAGGCGAGTGAGCATTCGTGGCCCCGCCACGGCTTCGGTCGCAACCGCATGCGTCGGAGCGATCCCGAGCCGATCGCGGAAGGACGTCCGCGACCAGTCCGCACCCACAGCGGCGGGCAGGCCATCGACGATCACGGGCACCGGAACCTGCGGCGACGTCGGCGCGATCCCGGTGGGAAGTGGAAGGGCGAAATCCGCTGCCGCGAGGTGCGTCGCGGATCCGGGGAATGCCGCCAGTAAAAGTAGAATCGCAAGCCGCTTCATATCGCTGCCTCCCTCGTTATTGGTTATTCGTTGTTCGTTGTTCGTTGTTCGTTGTTCGTTGTTCGTTGGCAGCCACCCGAGGCTGGGGGTGGGCTTCCCGAATGACCAGTAACGAGTAACCGACAACAACCACTTCGGCAGACGTGTGGGGGTCGGTCCCGGAGAAGTGATTGTTCGGGACGTGCGAATTGGGACCGGAGGCGGCAGCTTTGAAACAATTTACCCAGGCGGAATAACCAGACCCGCGAGTTCTCCGCAGGTCCACTCCGTCAAGCTCATAGCCCGTAAAACTTCACGGCGTTGTCGTGGAAGAGCTTCTTCTGCTGCTCCTCGGTGCGGTCCTTGACCACGGCCATCAGCGCGGTCGCCCAGTCGGTATATTTCTCGACGCCGAGCAGGCAGACGGGCCAGTCGCCGCCGAACATCACGCGATCGGGGCCGAACGAATCCATCGTGTGGTTGATGATCGGAGCGAGGTCGTGCGGTGAGCTTTTGCTGGGCAGTTCAAGGCAAATCGACTTTAAGTTCGCGCGACTCACGGGAATCGGGGATGTCCACGACCTTGGCGAATCGTTGTCCGTCGGCGAACTCACCAATCGCGACCAAGGCGGAAAACTGGAACCGCGAGATCTCGCGGCCGGATTGGGTGTCACTGCCAGACATCGTGATGAGAATGCCGATTGGTCGCCCCTCGAAGGGCTCGACCCTCGTGGATTTGAACTCGTTGAGTACCGCCGACGCGTCCTTGGCGTCTTCGAGAACTTTCTCCGCAACGGGTCGATTGTGGATCGGAATGAGTCGAACCGTGCGAACGGGCTTGGCGCTTTCGATTCGCACGGTCAGTTCGTACCCGCCGATCCATCTCACCACCTGCATCGGCACGAAGTACCAGATCAACCCGAGGGCGGCGATGAGCAGCAAAACCATGAACCACATGCGGCGGGACATGATTCAACTCTTGCTTCAAAGGCGGCGGGGTCATAGCCCGTAGAACTTCACGGCGTTGTCGTGAAAGAGCTTCTTCTGTTGTTCCTCGCTGCGGTCCTTCACGACGGCCACGAGCGCGGTCGCCCAGTCGGTATATTTCTCGACGCCGAGCAGGCAGACGGGCCAGTCGCCGCCGAACATCACGCGATCGGGGCCGAACGAATCCATTGTGTGGTTGATGATCGGAGCGAGGTCGTCGAGCGTCCATTTGCCGCGAGCGGGGGCGGAAGCGATGAAGCCGCTCACCTTGCCCACCACGTTTTTCCGCTTCGCAATCGCGGCCATGTCCTTCTTCCACCGTTCGCGTTCGGAAGGCTTGTGCGTGATTTTTCCGTTGCCGCAGTGATCGAGTACGAAGCGAGTACCGGGGCACTTGTCCACGAGTTTCGCGTGGTCGGGCAGTTCCTCGGGCCGAGCACACAGGTCGAAGCTGAGGCCGAGTTCGCCGAGCAGTTGAATACCTTTCACGAACGCGTCGTCGAGGAAGTAGTCGGGCGTGGCTCCTTTCACGTGGAGCACTTGGCGAATGCCCTTGATGTACTTACTGCCCTTGAACTGCTTCGCGTACTTGGCGAAGCCCTCGGAGTTGGGACGCCCCGAAACCACGGCGGCGCAGGTCGGCGTCTTGCCGCTCTCGCAAAGTTCGATCAGGTAGTCGGCTTCCTTCTGCTGCTGCTCGGGCACCACGTCCACTTCCATATACACGGCCTTGACGACGTTCAGCCCCTTCGTGGCTTCGGCGTAGTCCTTCGGCGTGAAACTGTGGCCGATAATCTTCCCCTCGGCGGAGTCCGGGTCGAACCACGCGAGCTTGAACTTCGTGAGGTCCCAGAGGTGCTGGTGCGTATCGACGATGGGCATTGCGTTGGTCACGGGCTGGTCCTGCGCCCTGGCGAGGGTCGCGGTCGCGGCCGCGCTGGAGGCGAGAAATTCGCGTCGGTTCATGAGAGGATCGCCTTTTCAAGCCACTGATGCAGGGAGTGGCTCCCGCGCCGCCGGACCGCTTCACACCCCAGCTTTACGCCCGCTCTCGCTGTGGCAACCATTGGCACTCGGGAGCGGATGCATCGGCAGCAGGCTGCCGCCGTCGCCGCCGACCGCGCCGGAATCGCACATCGAGGAAACATCCGCCATCTTCAGTTTGCGCCGGGCCATGCGTTCCGTGCCTTCCGGCAGTAATTGCGTCTTGTCGCCTTGCAACAGACCGCTGACGCCGCGAGTCGGGGTGGGCAATCCCTCGACGCTCGGCTTGTCCTCGGCCTGATAGCGGATGAGCATTCCCTCGTAGTTGCGCAAAACCACCGCATCGTCGGACATCGACACGAGGTAGTTCGGCATCAGGGGAATCTTGCCGCCGCCGTGGGGGCTATCCACCACGTAGGTGGGGATGCCGATGCCGGACATGTGGCCGCGAAGGCCTTCCATGATCTGCATGCCCTTCCACACGCTGGTGCGGAAGTGGCCGGCCCCAATCACCGGGTCGCAATGGAACAGGTAGTACGGCCGCACCTTGATGCGGAGCAAACCGCGGAGCAGTTCGCGCATAGTGCCGAGGTCGTCGTTCACCCCCTTGAGCAACACCGAGTGATTGTTGATCGGCATGCCGGCCTTGAGCAGCGACTTGCAGACGCGGGCGGCCTCCGGCGTGATCTCGCGCGGATGGTTGAAGTGCGTCTGAATGTAGACCTTCTCGGCCGACGCAAGCAGGTCGAGCAGTTCCGGGTCGTAGAGTCGCTGCGGCAAAGTCACGGGTACGCGGGTGCCGACGCGGATCACTTCGACGTGATCGATCGCCTTCAAGTTGTCCAGGTAGTAGCGGAGTTTGGGAAGCGGCAAGGTGAGCGGATCGCCGCCGGAGACGATCACGTCCTTGATCGACTTCGTCTTGCGGACGTAGTCGATCATGCGTTCGTCGTCGGCACTCACGCCTTCCCATCCGCCGCGGGTGAGCGTGGCGCGCTTCCGCGTGCAGTACCGGCAGTACATCGTGCAGTTGGGCGTGGTGATGAGCAGCGCCCGATCCGGATACCGGTGCGTGAGCCCCGGCACGGGAGAATCCTTGTCCTCTTCCAGCGGGTCTTCGAGTTCGTACCCGGATGGGTTCTCGGCTTCCAGCGGTGAGGGGACGGATTGCAACCGGATGGGATCGGCCGGATCCTCCGGATCGATGAGCGAGAAGTAGTACGGCGGGATGGCGAGTTTGTACTCGCTCTCCAGCCGGCCGAGTGCCTCGAGTTCGTTGGGAGCGAACGGAAGGAGATTGCGCAACTGGCGGACGGACCGGATCGAGTTTTGGGTCTGCCAGCGCCAGTCGTCCCACTGATGGGCGGGAACATCGTCCCAGAGAGGGAGTCGCTTCGACGCGTTCTGGTCGGTCGGGCGACTCGGGGGCTCGGCTTCTTCGAACCCGTTCACCGCGGAGGCAACCGCAGGGCTAGTGAACGGGCGAGCATCTGGCTCGAACATACGGGGTTCAACTCCGTGGACCCGTGATCCCGGGTCGGTGCCGCGCTGGCCACCGACTCTTCGGGAGGGCAGCAACTGAGGTCGTTAAACTTCAGATGCATGCGCCTTAGAACAGATGGTAACGTGGGGTCGATAAAAAACAAGTTCGCAAGCGCGCCTTGCGCCACTCTTTTTGAAAAAACTTTGGAGCGATGCGACCGCCGCTTGCGGCTTCGCGATGGTGGCTTCGCGCTCAACCCGGTCGCTCACGCGACTCGGCTCGCCACAATCGCGCGGCGCGACTCGCGCTCCATACACTTCACTTCACACCACGAATCAAGCACCGCGAGGCTTCGCCATGTCGCGCATGATGCAGCAGTACGACGACGCCAAGGCCCAGCATCCGGGCATGCTCGTGCTGTTCCGCAACGGCGACTTCTACGAGCTGTTCAAAGACGATGCCGAGCTCGGTTCCAAAGTACTGGGGCTCACGCTCACCAAGCGCGACGGCTCCATTCCCATGGCCGGCGTGCCCGTGCATAGGCTCGAACACTACCTCGGCCTCTTACTGCGCGCCGGGTACCGAGTCGCCGTGTGCGAACAGATGGAGGAGCCGAACCAGGCGAAGCGGATCATCCACCGCGAAGTGAACCGCATCGTGACGCCCGGCACCGTGACCGAAGATGCATTGTTGGACCCGCGCACGCCGAACCACCTCGTCGCCGTGGTGCCCGGAAAAGGCCTCAATTACGGGCTTGCGTGGGTCGATCTCACGGTCGGCTCCTTCAGCGCGATGGATGTCTTCGTCGCGAAGTTGGGCGATGAATTCGATCGGCTCGCGGGAGCGGAAGCGATCTATCCCGAGAGCGCCGCGGCTGCGGTGATCCAGGCCGTCGGCGACAAGATGCCGCGCACGCATGCCGCCCGACCGGACTGGACCTTCGACGCCACGACCTCGCTCGATGCATTGAAGTCGCAGTTCCAAGTGAGTACGTTCGGAGGCTTCGGCTTCGACGACGCGCAGCCCGCGCTCGTCGCCGCCGGCGCGATCGTTCTTTACTTGAAGGAAACGCTCCGCGCCAGCCTCGCCCACATCCGTTCGCTCCGGCCGCATCGACCCGATGCGCTCCTCACGTTAGACGAAGTCACGCGGCGCAGCTTGGAACTGACGCGCAGCCTGCGCGACTCGCAGCGCGAAGGCTCGCTCCTCTCGATCCTCGATCGGTCGGTCACGTCGATGGGTTCGCGCATGCTGCACGACAACCTGCTCGCGCCGCTCACGCACATCCCGGACATTAACGATCGGCTGGATTCCGTCGAAGAACTCCTCCACGATCACGCGCTCCGCGGCCACTTGCGCGACCTGCTCGAGACCTGCTCCGATTTGCAGCGGCTCACCACTCGCGCCTCGACGGCACGGGCCACGCCGCCGGACCTGGCGAAGATCGCGGTCACGCTGCGCATCCTTCCGAAGTTC
>JAYTUG010000465.1:0-4618 GCA_043744695.1 Gemmataceae bacterium | reverse complement strand
GCACGCCCAGCGAGTAGATGTCGCTGCGGGTATCGACGCCCAGGGCGCTCATCTCCGCCTGCTCCGGACTCATGTATTCCAGCGTGCCGATCATGGTGCCGTACTGCGTGAACAGGGTCCGCTCGGTCAGCTTTTGCTCGGTCGCCTTGGCGACGCCGAAGTCGATGACCTTGGGCACCGGCTTGCCGTCGTAAAGCGTGACCATGACGTTGGACGGCTTGATGTCGCGGTGGATGATCCCCTTCTGGTGCGCGTGCTGGATCGCCTGGCAGACCGGCACGAACAGCTCCAGCCGCTGTCGCGGCGTCAAGTGGTTGTCGTCGCAATATTTCGTGATGGGTACGCCGTGGACCAACTCCATCACGAAGTACGGCCGGCCGTTCTCCGTGGTACCGCCGTCGAAAACGCGGGCGATATTCACATGGTCCATCATCGCCAGGGCCTGTCGCTCGGCCTCGAAGCGGGCGACGACCTGGCGGCTGTCCATGCCAGGCTTGATGACCTTCAGGGCGACCTTGCGCTTGATCGGCTCGACCTGCTCGGCCATGAAGACGGTGCCCATGCCGCCCTCCCCGATCTGCTGCAACAACTTGTACGGCCCGATCACCGTGCCGGCGCGTTCGCACTTTCCGACTTGGTTCGCCCCAGCCGGCTCCCCGGCGGGGTCGAAGGTGTACTCGCCTGTCGCAGCGGCCGGCCTCTCCAGGAAGCGGCCGGCCTCGAAATGGGCAGCGACTAGTTTCTCCACTTGCCACTTGAGTTTGTCATCGTCTCCACAAGCCTGAGCGACATACACGGCCCGCTCCGCCTCCGCAGCGATCTCAATGGCGCTACAGAAGATGGAATCCAGGCTCGGGATCTCGGTGGACACGCTCAGACTCCTGCAACGGGTGTTTCACAAGACAGTGCGAGTTTTCAAGAAAGAACGGCTCACGCATTCCGAAATATTATTCCGGGCCGCCCTCGGCCGGGCCAGAGAGGGCCGCGTAGAGCCAGGCACGGGCGACGGCCCAGTAGCGCTTGGCCGTCGCCGGTGAAATGCCCAGGCACGCGGCCGCTTCCTCCAGCGACAGGCCGGCGAAGTAGCGAAGCTTGACGAGCTCGGCCTTGACCGGTTCCTCGGCGGCAAGTCGAGTGAGTGCCTCGTCGAGTGCGAGGAGGTCGTCTCGCGGTTCTGCCAGGGAGAGGGCTTCATCGAGTTCGACGCGCTTGCGGTCGCCGCCGTGCTTGGGCCGTCGTTTGCGCCGGACGTTATCGACAAGGATTCGGCGCATGGCTTCGGCGGCGGCAGCAAAGAAGTGCCCGCGGCTGTTCCAGTGTTGCGCCTTCTCGGTATCCACCAGGCGGAGGTAGGCGTCATGCACCAGCGCGGTGGCCTGGAGGGTCTGGCCCGGCTTCTCCTCGGCCAGCCTCTGGGCCGCCAACTTGCGCAGCTCGTCGTACACCACCGGCAAGAGCTGCTCGGCGGCGTGCGGGTCGCCTTGCTCGATGGCAGTCAGGATGCGGGTGACGTCGCTCATGCTGCCTCCCCAAGGTGGGAGAACCTTCCAGGCGCCATTGTACGTCGGATTGGTCCGACGCACCCGCATTCGCTGAGCGTCGAGCGTTGAGCTAGCCGCTGCCCGTGTGGGCGCGACATCCGCCACGCTCCACGCCGGCCGCGCGAAGGCCGTCGTCATGGCTGGCCCTCCGTCGCGGACGTCACCGCGATCAGGTCGAGCAGGCTCGGCGTCTTCGCGAGGTGCCGCCGGCTCACGTGCAGATAGTGCGCGGTCGTCGTGATCGAACCGTGGCCGAGCAACCGCTGCACCGTGGCCAGATCGACGCCCGCTTCGAGCAGATGCGTGGCGAACGAATGCCGCAGCGTGTGCGGCGTCGCCCGCTTCGCGATCCCCGCCCGCTTCAGCGTCAGTTGAAACATCCGCTGCACGTTCGTCGGATGCAGCGGACGCCCGGCCGTCTGGCCCGGAAAGAGCCCCGGACGCGACGCTGATCCGCAGCCCGCAGGCGTAGGCGGTTTGCAGAAGCACCCGGTCGCGACCCGGCTCCGTCGCATCGAACAGGAGTCGCACCTCCTCGATGCTCAGCACCGCGGGAATGGACCGCAGTCGCTTCCCGTACGCGATGAACGGCACGGTGTCCGGACGGCCCAGCGTGGTGCCGTAGAAGAACCGCAGCGACGCCACGACCACGTTGAACAGGCTCCACGACACCTGCTGTTCGAGCAGATGCAGTTGGAACCGGCGGAGGTCTTCGACGCCGAGTTGATCCGGCGACCGCTGGAAGTGTTCGGCGAGCCGGGCCACCCGGGCGACGTAGGCTTCGATGGTGCGGGGCGAGTAATTGCGGAGACGAAGATCGTCGATGAGTTGCCGAAGTGGGTCATGGTGCTGCTCCACGATGAGGATCGGGCGACCCTTCATCGTGGAGCGTCCAACGATCAACCGGGAAGTGAAACGCGGCCCACCGCGGAGCGGTTTAGTTCAACTCCACTTTCGGCGGCGGAAGGCCGGGGTCGGCAAACGCTTGAGAGCGCGATGCACTTCGCGATTCGATTCATCCTGGCCGGGCTCCTCGCCTCGGCGATGGCCGGGTGCGGCGAGGGCGGGGCGGAGTCGGTCCAGAAGTTCGAAGGGGTGACAATCACGGTTCTCTTCCCCCGGGGCAAGGCGATGGTATCGGACACACGGTACGCGGACGGTGCTCAGACGTGGCGGGCCGGCAAAGTGGAGTACGTGGTCGATCACCTCAAGCTGTCGGTCATCGGTAAGAAGTACGGCTCAGGCGAACACGAGCCGGAGGCCGGTCGTGGTCCTGTGCTGCTGGGTGACCAGCGTCACCTCGCCATCGTCCTGCAGATGACTGTACGCCCCGGTCCCGCCCGTCACGACGAAGTGGAAGCGCCCCGGCAGCGGCGAGAAGCCCGGCTGCTGCGGCCCCACGAGGTGCAGGCTGATCGTGCCGTGGGCGTTGGTGAGCGTCAGGTCCCCCGTGGCGTGGCCGTTGGCGAAGAAGCCGACCCCGCGGAACGAGCCGGTGACTCTGAAGGTGTCCAGCCCGCCCAACTTGCCCGTCCCGGCGACCGCGTACCGCAGCCCGCCGTCGGTGGGGCCGTGGACGACCGGCGTGAGGGTGCCGCGGACGGTCCCGTCCAGCCCGTCGAACGTGTCGTGGGTCGTGTGGGCACCCGCGTGCCCGACGTGGACCGTGGTCGTGTCCGGCGGGTCGATCAGGGGGTTCGCACTGGGCAGCACTCGCGGCGACAATTCCTCGACCTGCAGGCGGTTCACGAGTTTCATACCCTGGTACTTCGGAGAATGTTGGTAATGGCGGCGAGGGCCTTTAGGAACAACCGAAGACGCGGTCAAGACTAACATCTTCGGCAGCCGGGCGCAGGGTGCAGTACATGGTTTGCAAAATCGCACACAGCCTTGAGCGGAATCTTGCCGCAACTCGCGGTGGCGAAGGCTGATGAGGCGAGGGGAATCAGGGATGCGTTCTGATCGCCGCCTTGAACTTTTCCACCAGGATCTTGGCTCCGTTCCACGGGAAATCCTCGTGTGTCGCCTTCCCCTTACAAACCATGTACTGCACCCTGAGAAAAGCCACCCAAGTTAAGTAGGTAGTCACTGTGTAACCGTTCACCCCATCACGAGTCGCGGCGCATTTTTTCCGGCCCGGTGAGCCGCGATGGTCTCGCCCAGGAACTTCAACACCGAACGACCCTGCTGCCGCAGACTCTGCACCGCCGTCAGAATCCGCTCCACGAACCGGCAACCCTCCGGACTGTGGCAGCCGAACGACCGCCGACGCCACAGCACCGCCCGACGCAGCACCCGCTCCGCGTGGTTGTTCGTCGGCTCCACACCTTCTCGATCCACGAACGTCCACAGGCTCATAAAGTCGGCGTCGAGGCGCGTGCAGAAGCGCGCAAACGCGCGGTCGCGGGTTCCGGCAACCCGACAACAGAACCTTCCGCATCGCGAATAGCAGCGGCACCAGGCGGTCGCCCAGTTCCCGCCGCGTACAACCCCCGCCGCGAAACGAATGCCACAACTCGAACACCTGGCGATGCCCGTCTCGCCACGCTTCGCCGATGCGCTTCGCCGCGCCACCGCGCTCGATTTGCTTCTCCCAATTCCGCTTCACATGCGCCCAACACAACTGCCGCTCGCCCGGCCAGTCGTCGTACACGCACCATCGGTCGCTGCACAAGATGCCGCTCAGTTTCTCGCCGGCCACCCGCTTCAACGCGTCCAGATTGCGACGCCGATGAATTGGGAAGTAGACGACCGACGCCGTTGCCGCCACCCACAGCCAACGCTTCTTGCCCGCTTGTTTCCAGCCCGTTTCGTCCGCATGCTTCACCGGGGCCGACGCGATCGCCGCCCGCGCGTCCTCGTGAGCCGGCACCAACGCCGCACTCAGTTCCTGCTCCAAATTCGACACCGTGCCCAACGCGATCGACACCTCGAACGTCTGTTCCACGATCTCCTCGATGCCCCGCTTGCTGATGCCGTGGACCCCGGCCAGATAACCCATCAGAGCCGTCAGGTTCGAGCCGACGCTGTGGGCCCGAATCTCCGCCGGGATCGCGGCCCGCGTCACCGCGCGGCAG
>JAYTUG010000464.1:0-18239 GCA_043744695.1 Gemmataceae bacterium | reverse complement strand
CCGTCGTCGTGGAGTACGGGCTTGAAGTGGAAAGTGTCTTCGTCTTCGTTGATGCGGGAATCGACGTGCCAGCCGGTGAAGGCGCGGGCCGCTTCCTGAATGTCCTTCTCGGAGTAGCGACCGACGCCGAGCGAGAAGAGTTCCATCACTTCGCGGGCGAAGTTCTCGTTCGGGGCACCCTTCACGTTCTGGTTGGAGTCGAGCCACTTGAGCATGGCCGTGTCGCGGGCCATGTCGAGCAAGAACGGGCGGAACTTGCCGAGCGCGTGTTTGCGGAGGAGCACGTTCTGTTCGAACATGAGTTGCGTTCGCTGAACCTTGGCGTAACTGGTGGCGAAGTGATTGTGCCAGAAGAGGGTCATCTTTTCGCGAAGCGGATGGCCACCTTCAACAATTGTCGAGAGCCACCAGGCACGGATTTGCGAATCGCTTTTCAGATAGCGGCCGGCATCGGTGAGCAATTCGAGCAGATCGGGTGCCTGAACTTCACCAGCCATCAAGCGTGCGAAGGTCTTCACGAACCCGTCGGTAAGGGCAAGTTCTGTCTCGGCAGGCGAGGGGCCGAACGCGGCCCGCCGATAGAAATGCGCGATCCACTTCCTGTTCCACGGAACCGCAGCCGAGGGCTTGTAAGGTGCCCAAGCATCCGCGGGATCGATCTGCTTCAACTCGGTGGCCAAAGTGTCGGCCATGGTCGTTGCTCCTCGCGATGTGACTCAGACGTGCGGGTGGATTATCGGCGCGGGACGGTCCACTGTCTAGGGTGAAAGTCGATCGCTTGCGGCTCCTCGTCGCGAAGCCGCAAGCGGCAAGACATTTACTTCTTCGCCCGCGCCTCGAACTCCTTGATCCACTTCTCGGGATTCTCTTTGAACGCGTCGCGGCAGCCCGAACAGCACACAAAATAGTCCTTCCCCTTAAAACTCACCTTCATGGTGCCGACTCCGCCGCTCACCACGCACTCTGGGCCCTTGGGTACCTCCGCGAACGGCACGCCTTCCTTCGTTGCTCCCACCTGCCAAATTTTCGTGAAGCCGAGGGCCGAGCCGGCGGAACGTGTCTCAAAACGATACAGATGGCGATTGTGGTGCAGCAAACTGAACGCAATCCGGTGATCCTCGCCGACCGGACCGCCGGTGCGGTCGAGGGTCAAGATTTTTTCGCTGAGCGTGCCGGTGAAGGTCTGTTTCTTCTTGTCCAGGGTCGTGAGCGTGAGTTGGTAGGTAGCCTTCTCGACGTTGTAACGAAGTTCGGCGCCCGTGAAGTATTTACCCTTCTCAAACGTGGCGGTGAGCCAGGCGTCGTTCTCGTTGAAGTTCCAACCCCAGGTCACGATTTCGATCCAGAGCCCAGCCGCCCGCTCTTCCTTCGTTCCTTCGGGAAACCCGGTTCCTTTCCAGGCTCCGACGAGGACGTTGAATGGTTTGAGCCCGTCTCGTTGAGAAGTGGGCTTCTCAACCTTGGGCGCATCGACCGAGACCATCAGTGCGATTGTGACTGCGACGGCGAACATGGGAACACCCTAAGTCGGGAATCCGCCTGGAAAGGATGTACGCAGCTTACAGCAGATACCGCCCGTTGGAAAGACGACGCCGGACGTGTGCGATTTCAAACAGGTTGTGTGCGGAATTGACCCCAGAAACAACACAAGCCCACCGATTGGGTGGGCTTAACAAGGCAAAACGGCTTGGAGGTTCCCGCTCATCGGGATTTCCGGAGCATGCGGGGAGCGGCTGGCATCGGGACATCCGGGAGCGTCTCCGCGATCCGATTGTGGAGGGAGAGCGAGGTATCGCCGCTGGCCACCATCGTGGGGCTCACGCCGTCGCAGGGTAGCGATCGCGTGAGGGATGCGAGCACGTCAGACGCCTGTTCGGCGTGTTCGATCTGGATCTTCTCGTAGATTTCCTGCCGATTGACGGGAACGTTGGAAGGCGCTTCGATGCCAAGCTTGACGCGACCGGGGCCGACGCTGACCACGGTGATGCGGATGTTGTCGCCGATGACGATCTGTTCGCCAGGCTTACGGGTGAGCACGAGCATGAGATGTCCTCCTTGATGGGTGCCGCGCACGAGATGAGGCTGCGGGGTGTGCAGTCCGCCAATCCTTCGGCGCTACTGGGGGGTATTCTACTCCGCGTGTATGAGTCTTTCAGGTCAGTTGCGTTTATTTCTCAAGTTTCCGACCCATACGGTCGACTCCGTCGCAATCGTTGTGCCAAATTTCCCTCAGGAGAGTAAGCAGCTCAAGTGAATGAAGTGCACTTCGAGCAGGTCGAATCACGTCCTCCGCCTGAAAACGAGCAACATGAGGCCGATTGCCACGAGCGCCGAGCCAGCGGCCATCACTTCTAAAACCACTTTCAACCCGACAGCTTCAGCAGCCTGGCCTGCGAGGAGATGTCCGATTGGGGCACTGGCGCTCAAGGTGATCGCCCACAAGGCCATGACCCGCCCACGAATCCCGTCGGGCACGCCGAGTTGCAAGGTGGACTGACCCGTGGAGAGGAAGAGGATCAGCCCGAAGCCCACGGCGGCGGCACCGCTCAGGGCCGCAGGCAGTCCGGTGGCGATGGCCAATCCGAGAAGACCGAGCGATGTCGCGCTCGCACCCAGGACCAGAAAGCCAGCCCGGCGTGCGATGCTGCCGAAGGTCGCGGTCGTGAATGCCGCCACGAGTGCCCCCGCTCCCAGAGCGCTTACGAGGAAGCTGTAAGTCTCTTCGGCCCGACCCAGGCGCTGCCGGGTGTAAGCCGGAAACAGCGTGAGCGTCGGCCAGGCGAACACGCAAAGAATCAACGTGGCGAGTACGAGCCCGCCAAGCTTGCGGTGCTTCATCAGGTAGCGAATGCCGTCCGTGCTCGAAGCGGATTCGTGTTGCGGATCGCGATGAGCGTCGCCGGGAACGTGGATGCCTCGCAGCGCCAGGAGCACGGCGAGGAAGCTGAATGCATTGAGCGTCATGCACCAGACCGCGCCGAGAATCACGGGGTTCCCGTTCCCCCAAATCGGAGCGAGTTCGCCGGCCGCCAGAAACAGCAGGCCCGCGATCGCGGGACCGATGGCCCGCGCCGAGTTGAACAGCAGGGAATTCAAACCGACGGCGTTGATCAGATCTTCCTTCGGAACGAGGTCCGGGAGGAACGCCAAACGAGCCGGCAGATCGACCGCTTGCACCACGCCATTCACTGCTTGAAATCCGAGGATCATCATCGGCAACACGAACCCGTTTCCTACCAGCAGTGCGAGGAGAATCGCGTTCGCCAGGAAGATCATCTGCGTTCGGAGGATGAGCCGGCGTTTGGGCGAGCGGTCGGCGAGGCTCCCGCCCCAGGCTCCCAACAGCACGGTCGGGCCGACCTGAGCCACCAGCAAATACGAGGGCCATCGCACGTCGTGCGTTTGGTCGTAGATCAGCCACATCAGTGCGGCCGACTGCATCCAGGTTCCCGTGAACGACACGATTTGCCCGAAGAAATAGCGCCGATAGTTGCGGTGCCGCAGGGAACGAAAGGTGGTTTGCTTCAGAGCGCGGAGCAAACCGCTCCGCGGTAGGGACGTATCGTCGAGCGGCGGCGCTGTTTCGCGGTCCATACCGGCCTCGACGGAGTAGAGCCTCGCGCGACGGCCTCATTTTATGGCTTCACCGTAAGTGCAGCGGCCGGGTTTCGCGTCTCCCACATTTGACCCGGCCCGAATTCGCTACTACGCTTCGGGAAATTGCCGGGGCTGGAATCATGCACTGGACCGAAACGCCTCACAATCATCGACTCGCATTCGCTCCCTGGGCGGTGAGCCTCATGCTGCTCGCGATCCCCACTGCGGTTCTCGGCGCTCTCGCGTACCGACTCAATGCCCTTCCGCTGGCCAGCGGAGCCGGGGTGCAATTCCTGTTCGCACTCGTCTTTTTCCGCGCCCACCCCATCTGGCGGCCACCGGTCAGCGCCTCGGTGGTCGTACTCTACCTCATCGCGCTCGGCTGGGCCTGGATTCCGTTGCGCGGCTCTACCGACTGGGCCGTGCAGGTGGGGCAGGGCGTCTTGCTCCTCGGTGCCGTCGGCCTCGTCGCGCTCCACGATTTAACGCGAACCGGGGCCGAACCACTGCGCCGGGCGAACAAGTGGTCTCGGCGAATCTCGACCCGCACGCACTGGCCCTTGCAGGTGGTCGATTGCCGCACGCTTCCGGAAGTGAACTCGCTTCGAGGTGCGATTGTGGACGAGGCGGGGCCGGCTCTCGCGCTTCTCTCGGACCCGCGGCCACAGGTGCGCGTGGCTGCACTCGGAGCATTGGAGTATCGGGCTCACTGGCGGCCGTGCGAAGCGGAACTCGTGCTCAAGGTCGGGCGGCAGGCGCAGGAACCCGCCGTGCGAGCCGCAGCGGCTTATGCGCTTGCAGCGGTTCGTTCGCTCGAACTGATTCGGGCGCTCGGCGAATTCTTACGCGATCCTGCGGTCGAAGTTCGCCATGCCGCTGCCGAGTCGCTGCTGTGGGGAGGAGAAGCCCGCTGGCCGTACATCCGAGAATCTGTTCGCGAAGCCCTGCTCGATCCCAAACTCACCGAAGACGGTCCACTGTTCCTGGGAACGGCGCGGCTTCCCGCCGCCGCCATCGCCGACCTCACCACCTGGGCCACCGAAGGCGTTCCACTTTCCACTCGCTCCATCCAAACTCTGATGGAACAATACCATCGCGGCCTCCTGGACGCGGACCGCCCCGAACTCGCCAGCGAACTCGCCGGCCAAATGCTCGATTCGGGCACGCCTCCCGGCCTGAGAATCGAACTGGCCTCGCTGCTTCGCGACCACCACATGCTCGGGCCCGAGTTGCTCGATCGACTGACTAACCCGGATCAACCCGGCCCCATGCGGATTTTCGCGGCGGAAGTGCTGCTCCGAGCAAACCCGAACGACCCGGACGGCGTGGACGTGCTGCGCGGGTTGGCTCGCCAGCCGAACCGCGAATTGGCCGTTCAAATCGCCGGCATTTTGCAGAACGTCCTCGGGTTGCAGTTGGGCCTGCCTGCGGGCAGTTCGCTGCCGGCACCGAATAGCAAACCCGCGGCGGACGTGGCGCGGCGTGTCCTGGCCTGGGCCAACGGTGCCTCGCCGGACGTCTTGCGGCACACGCCCGGCGCGCAGCCCGGTCTCAAGCAATCGAGCCGCGGGTCATTGCCGGGGCTTCAGCACACGAACATCGTTCCTCAGCCCGCTCCATCTGGGGAACGCCCTCGGGGTTCCTCGGCCATCTTTTAAACTTCGCGTGATGCCACGGTCGGGTCGTGCGGTTGAAGGGGTGGTGAAAGGTTGACTCAGTCAATACGTCACTACCACAACCCTCGAACACGGCGACCTCTCCAGCAATGCCTCCCGAATCCTTTTCTCAGCGGACCGCGATTCCGGCCTCGGCCGAGGAACTGTACGCGTGGCACGCGCGCCCGGCCGTGATCCCGCGATTGCAGCCGCCCTGGGAACGCGTGGAATTCGGCACTCGGGAAGGCACCTTCGGAACGGAGGGTATGCGGGTCCACTTCCGCGCCCGGGCACTCGGTCCCTTCGAAAAAAGTTGGACCGTCGAACTCTTCGATTTCGAACCGGGCCGGGGGTTCAAGTACCGTCAAGTCCAGGGACCGTTCGCGGAGTGGGTCCACACGCACCGATTCATTCCCGACGGCGAGCACGGTTCGTTCCTCGAAAACGAAGTCGCTTATCGCTTGCCGCTCGGGCCGCTCGGCTACGCGTTCGGCTCGGGATCCGTGGAGGATCGCCTCCGCGCGATGTTCCGCTATCGCCACGCCCTCACGGCCAGCGACCTGAGGCGGCACGGCCTCTACCGCGACCGCCCGCGATTGAAGATCGCGATCACCGGCTCGCGCGGGCTCATCGGAACCGAACTCGCGCTCTTCCTCGCCACCGGCGGTCACGAGGTCGTTCGATTGATTAGCGGTTCGGGGCCGGTCGCAAAGCCTGCCTTCGACGATGGCACGCGGTACGTGGGCTGGAACCCGCGGGCTCCGGTCGATCCTGCGATTCTCGACGGTTGCGATGCCGTGATTCACCTGGCGGCCGACGGGATCTCAGAAGGCCGATGGAACGAGGCGAAGCGGAAATCGATTCTCGAAAGCCGCACGATTCCGACGCGATTTCTGGCCGAAGCCGTGGCGAAGTTGCCCATCGATCGCCGGCCCAAGGCTTTCATCTCGGCCTCCGCTGTCGGCATCTACGGCGAACGCGGCGACGAGGTTCTCACCGAGGAATCCACGACGGGCAACGGCTTCCTCGCGGAGGTGTGCAAGGAATGGGAGCGGGCGACTGCTCCCGCGGAGAACGCGGGCGTCCGGGTCGTCCACCTTCGGATTGGGGCCGTGCTCACGCCCAAGGGCGGAGCGCTCGGCAAGCAACTCCTCGCCTTCCGGGCGGGCCTCGGGGCGACCCTCGGTACGGGACGGCAATGGGTGCCTTGGGTCGCCGTTCACGACCTCGTCGGCGCGATCCACCATTGCGTGCAGACGGATTCGCTCTCCGGCGCGGTAAACGCGATCGCCCCAAACCCCGCGATCAACCGCGAGTTCTCCAAAACTCTGGGCCGCGTCCTCGGTCGACCCGTCTTCCTGTGGCTGCCCAAATCCGCGTTGCGGCTCATGTTCGGGGAGATCGCCGAGGCGGTCCTTTTAGCCTCCATGCGAGGCGTCCCGAACAAACTGCTCGCCACCGGCTTCACCTTCGACCATGCGGAGCTGGAGTCGGGCCTGCGGTTTCTGCTGGGGAAGTGATTCGAGACGCGGACATTTCGAGAAGAAACGGCAGTTTTCTTAAGCGTTCGAGTGAAACCCAGCACCGGCGATTTGCGTGGCGTCTGAATCTGTTCTAGTTTTCGGCAAGAATTCCTGCTCGGCCCGGAAAGGCCCGAGCAATTCGACGCACACACCACCCGCCACCGGTGCCCGATGTCCATGCCCTCCTCGGTCGAAGAGTTGATCCAACTCATCCGTAAGAGCGGGATGATCGACGAGTTCAAGCTCAGCGCCTACCTCCAGCGGCGGGAGTTCGCTCGCGGGTTGCCCACCGACCCCCGCGAATTCGCGGACGACATGGTTCGCGACGGCGTACTCACCTACTTCCAGTCCGAACAGTTTCTGCTTGGGAAGTGGCGCGGGTTCACCATCGGCAAGTTCAAGCTGCTCGAACGCGTCGGCGTCGGCGGCATGGGCCAGGTGTTCCTCTGCGAACACATGTTCATGAAGCGGCGGGTCGCGGTGAAAGTGCTGCCTCCCGCCAAGGCGGAACAGCCCGCGGCGCTCGGTCGCTTCTACCGGGAAGCCCGAGCCGCCGGGAGCCTCCAGCACCCGAATATCGTCCGCACTCACGACATCGATCAAGACGGCAACCTCCACTTCATCGTGATGGACTACGTGGACGGCTCGGACCTGCTCGGAATCGTGAAGAAATTCGGCCCGCTGGACATCGACCGCGCGGTGAGCTACGCCCATCAGACCGCCGTCGGCTTGGACTACGCCTTCCGCAGCGGCATCATCCACCGGGACATCAAGCCGGGAAACGTGCTCGTCGATCGCAAAGGCATCGCGCGCATTCTCGATCTGGGTCTGGCCCGATTCTACAAGGACCACACCGACCAACTCACGATGAAGTACGACGACAAAATCGTACTCGGCACCGCGGATTACGTGGCTCCGGAACAAGTTGCGAACAGCCACTCGGTGGACATTCGGGCGGACATCTACGGCCTGGGAGCCACGCTGTACTTCATGCTTGCGGGCCATCCGCCGTTCCCCGTCGGCACGGTCTCGCAAAAGTTGCTGTGGCACCGGACGAAGGAGCCGACGCCAATTCAGCAGATTCGCCCCGAGGTTCCGGACGGCCTCGCCGCGTTACTCGCGCGGCTGATGGCGAAGGATCCGAAGGCCCGCTTCCAGACTCCGGCTCAGGCCGCGGCCGAGTTGGAATCGTGGCTCGCGCCGAACATCGGGCTGCCCACGGATGCGGAGATGCCGCAATTGAGCGTGGCGGCGATGGAGGGTGCCGAGGAACCGATCGACGCGAACGAGGTGGAAGACGCCGCACCTCTGCTCGCAATGGCGGGAGTCGGCGGGTCGGGTCGCGGAAGCGGCCCGGTGGCGACCTTACCGCGTTCGATTCCGGTCGCGGCCCCGGCCCCACGGGTTGCCGCCAGTCCGTTCTCGCAACCCGCGGCATCGCCCTGGAACGCCCCACTGCATAACCCGTTCAACCCGCCCCCGTTGCCCGTCCGCGGCGTGCAAGCGGGAATCGATACCGGTCATGCGGCGGCCGAGCACACGCCGAACGGAACGAAGCCCAGCCCGGCGCTGGCCGCGAATCCGTTCAGTCGCGGCGACCTTTCGCAAGCTGTCGAGAAGACGACGCAGTGGGGAATCGTTGCCGCCGCGGTTGGTGGTGCTGTGGTGGCCGGGCTGGCTCTCGCGGCGATTAAGTACTTCAGTTAAGGTTGGTGCCGCTTGCGGCTTCGCGACTCGTTCACGCGAAGTTCGGCTGAACGTCCAGTTCGGCCGTCGCGAACTCGCCGCACTTCCACTTCTCGACCGCCAGCGCCGCCATCGCGGCGTTGTCCGTGCAGAGATCCAACGGTGGAATGAACAGTTCCGCACCGTGCTTCTCGCACATCGCCGCGAGCGCGGCTCGAAGCGGCTGGTTAGCCGTAACGCCGCCACCCACCGCGAGTCGAGTCAGCCCCGTTTTTCGCAGCGCTTGCTTGCATTTCATCACGAGTATCTCGACGACCGCCGCTTGAAAGCTCGCGGCAAGATCGGCTCGCTTCGGGCCCGGCGGCGGCGGATTCGCTTTCGACACATCCTGACCGTGGCAGGCGTAGAGGACCGCCGTCTTCAACCCGCTGAAGCTGAACTCGAGCCGCGCGTCGTCGTGGAAGGCACGGGGGAAGCGATGCGCCCTTGGATTCCCCTTTGCGGCTTCTCGCTCCACGGCCGGACCGCCGGGGAAGCCGAGCCCCAGGATCGCGGCGACCTTGTCGAACGCTTCGCCGGCGGCGTCGTCGCGGGTGCCGCCGAGCAGTTCCAAGGACAGCGCGGTGTCGCACTTGAAGAGCGAAGTATGCCCCCCGCTGACGACGAGCCCGACGCACGGGAAGATGTCGCGCCCGGCGGCCAGGCGGCACGCGAAGATGTGGCTGGCCACGTGGTTCACGCCGATGAGCGGCACGCCGAGCGCGAGGCTCAGCATCTTCGCCGCCGAGACGCCGACCAGCAGCGCCCCGACCAACCCCGGCGAGTTGTGAACGGCCACGCAACCGATTTCGCTGAGGGAAACACCCGCCCGAGAAAGTGCTTCTTCGATCACCGGAAGGATGCTCCGCAGGTGCGCCCGGGAGGCGATCTCGGGAACGACTCCGCCGAACCGGGCGTGCAGGCTCGTTTGCGAAGCGACGACGCTCGAACGGACTTCGAGTGCATCCGTGAACACGGCTGCCGCCGTCTCATCGCAGCTGGTTTCGATCGCGAGGAAGTTCATGAGGTGATGTTAGCGAAGCACGTTCCTCGCCGGCAGTTCGACGCGCCCGAACTGTTCGAAGTAATAGCGGAACTTCCAGACCCGGATGCCTCGCGGTAACCCCGCCACGAAGCGCAGACGTTGGGGTCCGTGAAGCTTCGACTGTTCCGGTTCGCTCGCCGCGCCGTTCTCCACGATGGCGATGCGAGCGAACCCGATTTCGTCGCCGATCTCCGCGGCTTGCAGCGGCTCGCGATCCGGCTCATCGATGGGGACGAGGCGGAGACCGTCGATGTCCCAGTCATTCATCGGGCCGACCGCGTTGGGAGCGGGGAAGATCGTGGCATCGATTTCAAACCAATCCAACTTCACTGGCATTGGGTCGTCTTCATACTCGATTGCCTGGGCAGGTGGAAGGATGCGTACGGCATGGACGTCGACCGTGGCCCCCTTGAGCGGGCTGCATTTCACGCGGAAGTGTTCCAAGGCGAAGTTCTTGATTCGGGCCACCGCCGAACGCACCATCAACTTCGCACCGTAAACCAGCAGCATGAACGTGCCGAAGGAAACGAGGATCGCCTGCCACCATTCCAGGTGGACGAATGCGGCGATCGTAGCGACCAGAAAGACGAACACTGCGAACAGCATGAAACGGAGCAAAGCTGCCACGGAACCGCCCTCGACCATTCAGGTGCCTCGGCCACGCGGGGGAATTGTATCCGGAACGGTCGGGCCGGCGCGCGGTTGTGGTTGGCCGTCGTCGGCGTATACTCGGCAGGAACTCTCTCCGCGTTCGCTTCGCAACTCTGGAGACGCCCCATGCGCCGCGTTGTGCCCGCTTTCGCGTTCCTGATTCTCACGTCGTCGCTGAGCGCTCAGCCGCCGGCCCGCACTCACGATGTCACGCCCGACGATTACGCTTCGGTCGCCACGGTCGCGGAATTGGCCGTGTCGCCGGACGGCAAGCAGGTCGCGTACTGCCTCGCCACCTGGGACGTGAAGGCCGACAACCGCAAGACCGACTTGTGGGTGGTGGACACGGATGGCAAGGGGAAGCCGCGGCAACTGACGAAGGACCGCGCCAACGACCGCCATCCGAAATGGTCCGCAGACGGCAAGGCGATCACCGTTCTCGGTAACCGCGGCGGCGCGAAGGGCAAAACGCAAATCTGGAAGGTGATGGTCGAAGGCGGCGAAGCCACCGCGATGACGAAGGTTGTCGGCGGCATCACCGGTTACGACTACGCTCCCAAGGCCGACGTGCTCTTCTACTCGGTCGATGCCGAGGCTACAGACGAAGACGATTTCTCGAAGCTGCGTGCGAAGTTCGACAAAGTCGAGTACGGCCACGGCAAACGGAAGGTCTCCGAGGTCTACCGCATCGGGAAGGACGACAAGGCCGAGAAGCTCATCGGCGAGAAGAGATACGTCCGCGAGTTCGCGGTCACGCAGGACGGCAAGCGCATCGCAATGATCACGGCGTTCGACGACTCGGTGTTGAAGTCCGAAGGCGAATCGCGCGTGGATATTTACGAGCCGGACGCGTCAGCGACGGGTTTTCACATCGTCACGCCGCCGACGGACGTGTATCGCAAAAAAGCGGCGTCACCGTGGGCGTGGTTGGAGGGCTTGGCGTGGAGTCCGACGGGCAACAAGTTCGCCTTCTGCGCGATCTTCGATGGATATCCCGCCGAAATCGTGATCGGCGAATCGAAAGAGGGCAAGTGGTCGACCATCTTCATGCCGCGTTCCGGTGCGAAGGACGAATCCCATCACATCCACGGCTATGGATCGCCGTTGAAGTGGATGTCAAATTCGAAGGTGACCTACCTCTCGGATTCTCGCGGTTGCGCCAACGTACACGCGATCGACCTAAGCGGTGGAAACGACTCGTTCTGGTACGTCGGAAACGGGACATACTACGGCTTCGACTTCGCGGCACCTCTTCGGAAGCTGGTCGGAGTGGAGGGCTTCAATGATGAATTCGCGACACTTCAGTACGAGGGATTGAAGGTGGCCCTTTTCGATCCCAACCCCCACACCAAGTCCTGGAAGCTGCCCATCGTCTCGCACATCACATGGAAAGCCTCAGACGGCACCACCGTTGGCGGGCCACTCGAACTGCCTCCCGGCTGGAAACGCGGCGACAAGAAGCTGCCGCTCGTCGTCGCCATCCACGGCGGACCGACCACCGCTTCGCACGCCGACCTCGAGTTCGACCCGCACAACGGCCGGCTCTACTTTTCCGCTGCCGGGTACGCCGTGCTCTGCCCGAACTATCGCGGCTCCACCGGCTACGGCGACAAGTTCGTCACCGACCTGATCGGCCGCGAGAACGACATCGAAGTGAAAGACATCCTCGCCGGCATCCAGCACCTCATCGACGAGGGCATCGCCGACCCCGACCGCATCGGCGTCATGGGCTGGTCGAACGGCGGCTACCTCACGAACTGCCTGATCTCGTTGAAGGACTCGCCGATTAAGTTTGCGGCAGCATCGAGCGGCGCGGGGATCGTGGACACAGTGGCCGAGTGGGGCTTCAACGACGAGCCGGCCTACCCGCGCGTCTTCAAGAAGGGCCTGCCCTGGGAGACGCCGGAGATTTACAACAAGACGTCGCCGACGTACCAACTCGGCAACGTGAAGACGCCGACGCTGATCCACGTCGGCGGCGGCGACGAACGCTGCCCGCCCGGGCACAGCAAGATGCTCTACCGGGCTCTGAAGGAGTACGTGAATGTGCCGACGCAACTGGTGGTCTATCCCGGCGAGCCGCACGGCCTCACGAAACTGAGCAACCGCAAGGCAAAGATGGAGTGGGACCTCGCCTGGTTCGACAAGTACCTTAAAAAGTGAATACCAGCCCGACGCGCAACCAGCCCGACGCGCTACCAGCCCGACGCGCAAGCAAGGGGGGAGGCTTGCCCTCGCTTGCGCGTCGGGCTGGTGATAATCTGATTCCATCCGCCACACGAGGTTCGCCGTGTACTTGAAGATGGCCAAGCGTCTGCTGTTCAACACCGACAAGCGCCTCCTCTGGAAGCTCATGTACAACATGGGCTTCAAAGGTGCCCTCTCCGTACACCGGCACAAACTCCGACTCAAACAGGGGCAGGTCTTCCCGCCGTTCCTTTACGTCTCGATCATCAACTCGTGCAACCTGCGCTGCCAGGGCTGCTGGGTCGATGTCGCCTCGAAGCAAGAGATCATCCAGCCGCACGCCTTCCACAAGCTCATTCGCGAAGCTAAGAGCGTCGGCAACGTCTTCTTCGGCATCGTCGGCGGCGAACCGTTCATGCACCCGCACCTGCTCGACATGCTCGCCGAGCACCCCGATTGCTACTTCCAGATCTTCACCAACGGCCACTTCGTCACGCCCGAACGTGCCAAGCGTATGTGGCAACTCGGCAACGTCACGCCGCTCTTCTCGGTCGAAGGGTCCGAGATCATTTCGGACGAGCGTCGCGGCCGAGCCAACGTGCTGAACAAGACGATGCAAGGCATTCACAACGCGCTCGATGCTGGCGTCTTCACCGGAGTCTGCACCAGCCTCTGCCGCACCAACATCGACGACTTGCTCCGCGAGGAGTGGATCGACAAGCTCATCGCGATGGGCGTGATGTACACGTGGTTCCACGTTTATCGGCCGATGGGTCCGAACCCGAATCCGGAGTTGTGCCTCACGTCGGAGCAATCGTTGAAGGCACGGAAGTTCGTGGTCGAAATGCGGGCGAAGAAGCCGATCGTGATCGTCGATGCGTACCACGATGGCGAAGGCAAGGCGCTCTGCCCCGCGGCCACGGGGATCAGCCACCACATCAACCCGTGGGGCGGCATCGAACCTTGCCCCATCGTGCAGTTCTCGAAGGAGTCGATCCATTCGAGTGAAGCGGACGGCCGCACGCTGAAGGATAAGTTCGTGCAGTCCGCGTTCCTGGCGGACTTCCGCAAGCTGGCGGCCGAGACGACCCGCGGTTGCATCGTGCTCGAACGACCGGACCTGTTGAAAACATTAGTCGATGCGCACGGAGCGAAGGACGCCACGGCTCGTCAAACGGCGCGGGCGGAACTCGACGCCATGCAGGTTCGCACCTCGCAGTACAACCCGACGGCCGAGATCCCGGAGAAGAACCCGTTCTACCGCATCGCGAAACGGCTCTTCTTCAACGATTTCGGAGCCTATGCTGGCTACGACCACTCGAAGACCGCGGCCCCCGGCGTGCTTGCGGCAAAGGCTTGAGTTTGCGCAATCGGGGTTGACCCACTTCTGCCGCGTGGTATGTCGCCTGCACTCATGGAAGTGGAGATGCACATGCGCGCCCTGTTCGCCGGGATCGTTCTCGCGGTTCTACCCGCCATCGCGAGCGCCCAAAATTCACCGTACCTCGGCACCATTGCCGATCCCGAAGTCATCGTTCGTGCCGGACCCAGCGACAAGTTCCCAGAAACCGGCACGCTCAAGCGCGGCGTCGAAGTCGTCGTCGATCGCGAAGATTTCGGCTGGCTCGCGATCAAGGCTCCGAAGGGTTCCGTGAGTTGGGTGCCCATCGCGTTCGTCGACTTCGATCCGGCCCTGCCCACGCCGCAGAACGTGATGGTGACCGAAGACGTCACGCTGGCGTCCGGCCGCGTCGGGCTCGCGCAACCGCTCGCCGAGATTCGCAAAACCAAGGTGCCCGCCGGCTCCACCTTGCTCGTGATCGGCCAGCGCGTGACCTTCGACAACAAGCAGTGGTATCCCGTCGAACCGATTCACGGCGACGTGCGCTACGTTCCCAAGTCGGCCGTCAAAGCTGGCGAACCGGTGAGCACCGCGTTCGTGGTTCGCGACACGGCACCTCCGGGACTCACGCCCATTGCCGCGACCGCGCCGCAGGGCGAGATTCCGCCCGCGAACATCGGCGCGAAGCCGGGCGTGAACCATCCGCTGTGGACGCAGGCCGAAGCCGCCGAGCGCGATGGTCGATCCGAGGATGCCGAGAAGTTCTACTTCCAACTCGCTCGCCTCATGAACGATCCGGGCGGCGATCACGACGTGGCGAACCTCTGTTACACCCGCATCCATTCGATCCGCGAGAAGAAGCGGATCGGCAGCGTGCCCGCGACCGCGAACATCGGAACGACGCCCGCCTTCATCCCGGTCGTGAGGCCGGAATCGAGCAAGCCGGATCGGCCGTCGCTGCTGCCCCCGGTTCGCAACGATCCGCCCACCGGCACGCAGCAGAACACCACGACGCCGACCGCGACGGATCGCGGCAACTGGACCGGCGTGGGCCGGCTCGTCTCGACTCCATTGGCTCTCGATGGCCGCGTGACGTATGCCCTCGAAACGGCCCCGGGCATCGCGCAGCTTTACGTGGTCGCCAGCAGCGGACTCGACCTGAAGCCGCACCTCAATCGCCGCGTGAACCTCCAGGGCGTGACCTACACGCACCCGAACGCGAAGAAGCCGTACATCGTGGCCACGGATGTGACCGAAGAGAAGTGAGCGGTCAGTTCTTGAGCCGCGGCGGCGGAGCGACGCCGTCCTTCGGCTTGGGAAAAACTTCCGCGATCCGCTTCCAACGAGCCGCCGCTTCCGGCGGCTCGTTCCCGTCCGCAGCTTTCGCAGACAGAGCGCGATACGCCTCCTCGACTTCGCTTCGCGAGAAGCGTTCCGTTCGAATCGGTCGGCCTGCCGGATCGAGCACTGTGACGACGAACCGATCCGCTTCCGGCTTCGCGCGGTCGAAGAATACCTCCATGATCACTTTCCCAGTCGCGAGAGTCTTCTCCGAATGGAGCGAGAGGGAATCGACGCCGAGTTGGTAGGCTTGCACGCCGACCATGATGTCGAGTAGGTCCTGGTGATCGAAGCGGTCGATCGGTGTGAAGGCGCGGTTCCACGACGCATCCACATCCTTCTGGGCATCGGGTTCCAACCGGTGCGGCATCGGCGTTTGCATGGGGCCACACCCCATGAAGGTGAGCGTTAGCGCGCATGCCGACATTGAGATCGCGAGCGATTTCATGTGAACCTCGGGTTCGTGAAGCGAGACTTGTTTCGAATTCCCTGAGCCGGGAGTAGTGATCCTCTCCGATGCGGATTATTCCCGGATCCGATTTGCGAACTCGCTGCGAAAGCACTACCCGACGGAAACGCTCGTGCAGGAATTGACGAAGTAGGCAGATGGGAAGGAGACGCCTCGGAAAAGCGGCTCCGACGTTCGTGAAGTGTACGAATACCGGGCCGGGGATTTTTGATCTTAAGGTGGAGGGTTCTGAGAGCGTTTCGGCGATCTCTCCAGAACCGTCCAACGGCTACTTAACTTTATTCTCCCGCTTCCCCTCGAAGTCGAACTCTTGCTTCTTGCCCCCGAAATCCGATGTACCTTTCCCTTTCAACCTGTCGCCTGTGATCGTGAGCTTGTAGTCGATGGCGATCTTGTTATCCATAAATAACCGCACGGCGGAGAAGCTCAGGTCTCCTACCTTCAGTTCCACGTCCGTCAGTTTCGTCTCCTTCTGGTCGGGCCAGCTCATCGTCCCGGCGAGTTTGTCCCCGTCTTTCGTGATCGTCAGTGTGGACGTCCGCTTCATGTCGCCGATCTTGTACTCGCACTTCCACGTCCCGACCGGGTCTGACTTGGCGTCCCGAGCACCCGCAAGCCCGCAGATCCCGAGTACGAACGCTACCGAAATGATCGACTTCATGTTTGCCTCCGAGAAGATGCGGGCGGGGAGCCGTCCGACGCGGACCGCCTTCGACCGGCAACTGCGATTCTAGGGATGCCGCGACCACCGGTCAGGCTAATCACCTCTGCACAGCAACGAGCGAACTTCCTCGACCGTCAAAAACTTCGCCGATTCGTGCTTCACATCCGGCTCCCCGCTGTGGTATCCTAGATTCACTCCCGCCCCGTGACACATTGCAGGTCGAACTCATGCAAACCCACGACAGGCCGGTCTCGCGTCGGAAGCTGCTGCAGTTCGCCGGTGCCAGCGCGTTGGCTGCTGGGTTGCCCGGCACCGTGGCTGCCCGCATCAGCGCTCCCGGCAGCACCGGCCCGATCAAGCCAGGCAAGGCGTGCATCTTCGTGTTGCTCTGCGGCGGGCCGAGCCACCTCGATATGTGGGACATGAAGCCGGACGCCCCGGCCGAGATTCGCGGGCCGTACAAACCGACGCAGACGTCCGTGCCCGGAATGCGAATCAGCGAACTGCACACGCACCTTCCCAAGCTCGCAAAAGATATTTGCCTCATCCGCTCGATGTCGCACGTCGGCAACATCAGCAACCACTTCGACGCGATGCACCACCTGCTCAGCGGGCAGTCCGATGCTCCGCTCGATTCGCCGTACCTCGGTTCGATCCTCGCCAAGCAGCGTCCCAGTCAGCGGGCCATGGCGTCTTATGTGTGGCTGATCAAGTGCGTCGGCGACCCCGTGTTCTGCGCTCCGGGCCTCGCCACCGGCGGCACCCTCGGACCACAATACGCCCCGCTCTTCGTCGGCGACGCGGTGAACAACCCCTCGGTGGCGAGCTTCAAAGCTCCCGATTCGCTCATACCCGCGGAAGTGCCGGAACGCCTGCTCGGTCGCCAGAGTTTGCTCGAAGGAATCAACCAAGTCGGCGGCACGTCCGAAGAAGGTTGGAAGGGCGTCCAGAAGCGCGGCTTCGAGATGGCCACCTCCATCGAGACGCGGCAGGCTTTCGACATGGACCGCGAAGACCCGCGGCTCCGCGACCGCTACGGCCGCAACCCGCTCGGGCAGAACCTGCTGCTCGCGCGCCGGCTCGTCGAATCCGGAGTCGGGTTCGTCACCGTCAACGGCTGGGCCGGCAAATCCCCGACCGACAAGCTCGGCGGCCCACCCGCCTCCAGTTGGGACATGCACGGCAGCAACATGGGCATGGGGAACGCCTTCGGCGACGGCTCCTACGGCATGGGCTTCTGCTTGCCGCGGCTCGATCAAGCGCTCGGTGCCCTGATCGTCGATCTGAAGGAACGCGGCATGTTGGAGAACACGCTGGTGGTGGCGCTGGGCGAGTTCGGCCGCACGCCGAAGATTATCCCTGGCGAGAACCCCGGCCGCCAGCACTGGCCATCGTGCTATCCCGCGATGCTCGCCGGTGGCGGCGTCAAGGGCGGCCAGGTCTACGGCGAATCGGACAAGATCGGTGCCTTCGTCAAGGACAAGCCCGTCCGCATGCAGGAACTGAGCGCGACGATCTTCCACGCGCTCGGCGTGCCCTACGAAGCCCGCGTGACCAAGGAAGGCCTGACCAAGCCTCTGAGTACGGGCACACCGCTGGATATCCTCGAGTAAGTGACGGCGGTTCTCGTAGCATCACGCGCCGGCATGGCGAACGAGTTCTCGAAACGCATCCCGAACGGATGCATGAAGGAACCTCGCAAAAGACTTGTCCAGTTGATGAATGGCGATGAGTTCGACCACGTCGGCGAAGTCCTTGTGGGTCCGGCGGAGATTGCCGAGCCCGCATGCGAGTTTGGATTGAATGAGCGCCGCCAACGACAGCACCGGCAATCCTTCGATTGTCGCCACGTGCACGGCCTCGCCCGGATCGGGGAACACTGCTGGCTGCCCCGGCTCTTCCCGTTCACCCGCCATGACGAACTTCCCAGACAACCCGTTCGCGGGTGCGGTACACGGTTTGTAAGGGGAAGGCGACACACGAGGATTTCCCGTGGAACGGAGCCAAGATCCTGGTGGAAAAGTTCAAGGCGGTGATCAG
>JAYTUG010000463.1:0-18287 GCA_043744695.1 Gemmataceae bacterium | reverse complement strand
CGTGGCTCCGTCCATGACCTGATGCTAGCGACTCGGGCCGCGTTCAGCTGCGCCAGTTTCGCAACGCGGGACGGAGTGGGGGCGCTAAACAAGTACCTCGTTATTCGTGTTGGTGCTTTCACCAATAACGAATAACGAACAACAAATAACTTCAAGGCAGCGTCACGTTCTCCATTTTGAATGGCACTTCCACCATCACGGGCTTCGAGCCCATTAGCACCAGTTTCGACGGCAGGCCGTCCGGGCAGGTGAACTGCATCGTCGTCGTCGTCGTCATCTCCTCGCTCATCGTCTGCGACGAGGTGAGCGTCATCAGCCGCACCGGCTTGCCCGAAGCGTCGAACCCCTTGATCGAACTCGCGGCCGTGGTCGCGACCTCGCCGGTTTCGGCGAGTGCTCCCCACGGGTTCAAACGCTGATTTAAGAGCCACGGCGCGGGAGACTCGATTTGCACCTTGACGATGGATTTGCCGCCCTTCTCGCCGGCCTTCACTTCGACGACGACCAGCTTTACGCCGCCGATTCCCTCCACGCTCTTCCCCTTGCTCTCGGCGATGTTGTCGATCGTTGCCAACGGCTGATTGGGAACGGAGATTTCGCAGATCGCAGTCCCTTCGAGCAGTTTCAAAGAACGCGCCGAGGGCGTGGCGATTCTGATCGGCACGGGTACGATCCGCGGGTTCGGGTAACTGCTGAGGTTGTTGGGCGAGTCGCCATCCCAGGCTCGGAAGGCCATGCCTCCTCCCATGCCGCCGATGAAGACCGCACCTTCCATGAAGTCATTTTGCGCGGGGCCGGGATCCTTGCTGGTGCTGCCGGAGCCGGGCCGGCCGGCGTCGTCGACCACCTTGGTGATTCGCACGCCGTTGACCGTTCGCCAGTGCAGGCCGGGCATCGGGGCGACATCGAAGTGGAGCAGCACTTCGCCGGTGCCCAGATAGACGCGATTCTTTGGGAAGCTGCCGGGCAGGGCGATCACGCGAACCGCCGAGGAACGGCTGCCGGGCGGCGTCGGCGCTTTCCCGTCCGTCAGTTTCACCGGAACGGCTTCCGGTAGCGGCGGCGGTGGGGGAGGCTGATAGTAACCCCGGCGCGAACGTTGCTCCTGCTTCGGCACCGGCAACTCCGACTCGAACACTTCCTTCAAACCCGCCGCGAGGCAGAACGCGGCCACCGCTTCCCAAGGTGGTAACTCGCCCGATTCACACGTCACCAGACGAAGTGGGTCGGCGATGCTCTCGGCATCGAGAACCAGATTGATGCCCGTTCGGGCCTTCAAATCGTTGACCGCAGTGCCGAGCGGAATCTGCTTGTAGGCGAGCCGCACCGGCTTCGCGTGAAGCCGACCGTTCGCATCGGCTCGGCGGTTGAAGTTCGTGAGGATCTGGGCCGCCCGCTTGCTCACCTCCGGGTTGGGATCGCGCGTGGCGGCTTCGAGAGCTGGCACGACTGCCGGCCCGGAACGCTCCAAGGCCGCGACCGCGGCTTCGCGCTCGGAGTACGATTCGGAGCCGAGTTGTTCGACGAGCCGTTCCGGCGAAACCGCGGACTCCAGTGGAGGTGCCGCGAGTACGGCCGCGGATAGCGTGCAAATTCCCATCGCTGCCAGTAGCCGGGTCATAGCGCACTCCTCGACCGAATCGGACTCCCACCATAGTACTCACGCCGTCCCTCCTCGCACAAGCAGCAAGTGTCTCGACTTGAACGCCCCAGGTTCGCGCGGCGAGTACAATTCACCGGGTCGAGGTATATTCCGCGCGTTGGCACTCGCTTTTCCGCTTGATTCGCACTCGTACCGAGGCTATCCGTGCTGCCCGAGAACCCCGAGATGCAGTCGAAGCCGGTGGAACCGAGCGCGATTCCGATCGCGCGATTGGCGCAGCCGCCCGTTCCGAAGTCGAGCGGGAAGTGGGTGCGAATCCCGCTGCTCGCCATCGGGGGAATGCTTGCGATCGTGTTCGGCATCGCGATTTACGTGAACCCGTACAACGCGGACGGCTCGGCGCGAACGATGGCCACGCACACGACGCTCGGCCTCCCGCCGTGCAACTTCGTGGTGATGACCGACAAACCGTGCCCCTCGTGCGGCATGACGACGAGCTTCGCACTCCTCGTGCGCGGGGATGTGAGTGCCTCGCTGAACGCGAACTGGGTCGGGACGACACTGGCAATTGGGTGGGCCGGGTTGTTGGTGTGGTGCTTCGCCAGCGCCGTGGCCGCGAGATTGTTCTTCATCCCGCACGGACGCGGCGAGACGATTCTCACGGTGCTGGTCGGCGGCTTCCTGGTGCTGATGCTCGGTCGGTGGGTGGCGATCTTGTTCCGTTAAAGAAGGGGAGTTCACGGATGAACGCGATCAACAAATGGGCGAAGCGCTCGGTGTGGCTCACGCTCGCCGCCGTACTCACGATTGGGTGCAACCCGCTCCAAACGCTCGGGTTCATCTTCCACGATGACCCCAAGATTCAGCCGAAGTATCCGCTGCGGCCCAAGGAAGGGCCGAAGAAGGAAAAGGACGCGGAGATCAACGTGCTGATCCTCTGCTTGCAGCGGCAGGGCTTGCCGATCGAGTTCGGCGGCTCGGATCGCGAACTCGCGGCGGACATGTCCCGAATCCTGCCCGACATGGCCAAGCTGAACAAAGACAAGATCCGGCTGGTCTCGGCGGACGACCTCGCGAATTATCAGGCGAAGCATCCGAACTGGCGGACGCTCAGCGCCGCTCAGATCGGCAAGGCGCTGGGTGCCGACTGCGTGATTCAGGCGTACATCGCCAGTGCCAGCCTCTACCAGCCGGGCACGCAGAATCAGCTTTACGATGGGAAGGCCGAGGTCGAGGTGAACGTCTACGATTTGACCGGCGAGAAGCCCGTGGAACGACACTACAACCATCCGTTCGAATACAAGCCGAACAAGTCGCCTGACGTGAGCAACACGAACGTGAACGTTTATCGCCAGGGTTTCCTGGAGACGCTGGCTCGGCAACTGTGCTGGAAGCACGTCGAGCATCCGAGCAGCGACGAGATCGCTCCGTAGTGCCGCTTGCGGCTTCGCGATGGCGAAAATCACCAGCGAGAGCGAAGCCGAGGTCGGCTTCGCTCTTTCGTTTGGCTTCATACAATCTCTGGGGAGCATTCTTCACCCCGAACCGCGAATTCCAATCATGCGGACCTGGTTCCGGAACGTTCGCCTGGCGACGTCCACCATTGCCCGGGGCATGTACGTCACGCTGTCGTACTTCGTCCAATCGTATCGCAAGAAGACGTTCGCGGAGCACTTCGAGTACCCCGAAAAGCCGGTGCCGATTCGGCCGCGCTATCGCGGGTTCCACCGCTTCGACCTCACGACGTGCATCGGCTGCGACAAGTGCGCCCGCGCCTGCCCCGTCGATTGCATTTACATCGAGAAGGAAAAGGCAGTCGCCCCCGCGAAGGGCTTCGTCGTCACCGGCTTCGCCATCGACTACACGAAGTGCATGTTCTGCGCCCTGTGCGTGGACCCGTGCCCCGTCGATTGCATCTTCATGGGGTCGAATTACGACATCAGCACGTACACCCGGGATGGCTGCGTGGTGGACTATGCGAAGCTGCCGCTCGACATCGCCTGGGGCCAGGACAGTCTGAATCCGACTGCCGTGCAGGAATCGAAGCGCGTGAGCCTCCCGGTGTGGACCAAGGCGGGCGCAATCCCACCCCTGGCAACGGGTGGGCTCGAAGCGAGCAAAACATGATCGAACTCGTCCTCTTCGTGGTGATCTTCCTCGTGGCCGGCGGTGCCGTGCTGGGCGGCAACCTGTTCCTCGGCAAACTCGTGCGCCCGCACCAGCCGAACGCGGAGAAGGGCACCGTCTACGAGTGCGGCGAACCGACCATCGGCTCGGCTTGGATTCAGTTCGACCTGCGCTTCTACGTGGTCGCGCTCCTCTTCGTGATCTTCGATGTGGAACTCGCGTTCTTTTTCCCATGGGCGGTGGTGTTCGGCAGCGCGAATCGGGCTGCGGATGTTTCAAACATCGCCGAACAACGAATGGCGGCGGAGGCGATCCAGCCCATTGCCGTGGCGAACAGCACGGCCGCGATCGACGCCGGCGCGATGAACCAACTCGCCTGGCTCGCCTTCGCGGACATCATGATCTTCTTCGCGGTGCTGCTCGTCGGCTTCGCCTACCTCTGGCGCCGCGGCGACTTGAACTGGGTGCGCAGCACGGCGGCACAAGATGCGCCGGCTGTGGTAGAATGACGGCAGGAACTGGGAGAATCGTCATGGCGACTGTGGACGCGGTTTACAGGGATGGTGCTTTTCACCCGGACCACCCTCAGGAATTGCAGGACGGGACTAAAGTCCGTCTCACCTTTGAGCAGGACTGGAAGGAATCCGCGAGCACCTTGACAGGCTCCGAACTCCTCGAACACATCAGCAAGTCCTGGGCGAAGTTCGATCCGACAACGGACCGCCCCGACGTCACGAGCGAGAACGTCGACACGATCTTGTATGGGTCTGGTGGCCGAGGAGGTTCCGGTGACGTTCGTTGATACGGCTGCCTGGTTCGCCCTCTATGTTCGGGACGACCCACTTCATGGAACGGCATGCTTGTGGATCGCTGAGAACCCCACTCTCCTTTTCACGACCGATTATATCGTTGACGAGACGATCACTCTGATGCGTGCACGAGGACAACGGTTGGTGGCACTCGATTACGGACGCGATGCTTTCTCGGGCCGCATGGCCAAGATTCACTACCTCAAACCGGACGAAATCGATGCCGCCTGGCAAGTCTTCCGCGACTTCGACGACAAAGACTGGAGCTTCACCGACTGCACCAGTAAGGTCGTCATCGAACAGTTTGGAATCGAAACCGCATTCACGTTCGACCATCACTTCCGCCAGTTCGGTACGGTCGTGGTCGTGCCCTGAGACAACCGGAGAGTCCGTTCATGGGAATGCTTGAAGGCCACTTCGAAGACGGGTTCGTGGCCACCAATTTGGAATGGGCCGTCAACTGGGCCCGCGAGTCGAGCTTGTGGCCGATGACGTTCGGCCTCGCGTGTTGCGCCATCGAGATGATGGCGACCGGTGCCCCGCGCTACGACATCGACCGATTCGGGGCCGGTGCGTTCCGCGCGACGCCGCGTCAGGCAGACCTGATGATCGTGGCCGGCACCGTGAACCTGAAGATGGCGGACCGCGTGCGCCGACTCTACAACCAGATGCCCGAACCGAAGTTCGTCATCGCGATGGGTGCCTGCACCTGCGGAGGCGGGCCCTACTTCAAGTACGGATACAACGTCGCGAAGGGCGTGGATCTGGTCGTGCCGGTGGACGTGTACGTGCCCGGCTGCCCGCCCCGGCCCGAGGCCCTGCTCGAAGGCCTCATGCGAATTCAGGACAAGGTTCGCAAAATGAAGCAATACCACAAGGGCCAACCGGTCGAGATGCCGATCCCCATGCGAACCGGCTCGGTGTTGCTGCCGGACGAACTGGCGACACCTGCGAAGGCGCTGGAGTTCGTGAATGAGACCAAGGAGCGAGCCAAAGCCGCGAAGTGAGGTAGTCCATGTCCGCGATTCCCAAGAAGAAGCGCTACACCGAAGCGGAGTACCTGGAACTCGAGCGCCAATCGCTTGAGAAACACGAGTATTTCGACGGCACCCTCTACGCGATGGCCGGCGCTAGCCGCAAGCACAACACGATTACATTTAACATCTGCGGAGAACTCTACAGTCAATTGAAGGGGTCTTCGTGCCACGCTTTCAGCTCCGACATGCGCGTGAAGATTCCGCGAACGGGGCTTTTCACCTATCCCGATGTACTTATTGTCTGCGGAGAACCCGAGTTTCTGGACGGCGAACATCTCGACACGCTGGTTAATCCCCAGGTCGTCTTCGAAGTGCTTTCCAAATCGACCGAACGATACGATCGCGAATTCAAGTTCCAAAGTTACCGAACACTAGACTCGATGCGCGAGTACATTTTGGTCCGACAGGATCAGATGCTGATCGAACACTACGTCCGTGGCGAGAAGGAGCAATGGGAACGCGACGGCATCTTCGAGCGCCATATTGAACTGGTGCTCACTTCGGTCCCCGTTCGCCTCCAACTCGCGGACATCTATCGAGGTGTTGATTTGAGTATCGAGGAGAAGGCGTAGCGAACGGGTCTAACCCTGCGCCAATTCGCGCGCCACTTCGCCGACGCGTTTGAGGTCGAGTTTGCCGCTGCCGAGCGTCGGGAGCGCGTCCACCTTGTAGCAATCGCGGACGTCCGGAATCCAGAGGTTCGTCATGCCGCGATGGCCGATCGCCTCCAACAAGCCGGCAAGCTTGCCTTCCAGTTCCGGCAAGTAGAGCACGACCAACCGTTCGCCGCGCTTCTCGTCCGGAACCGCGGACACGACGAGCACGCGGTCGCCACCGCCGTGGGCGTCGAGCAGTTCCTCTTCGATTTTTTCGAGCGGCACCATCTCGCCCGCGATCTTGGCGAAGCGGCTGACCCGGCCCGTGATCCTGATGAAGCCATCCGCCTGAACGAGCCCCACATCGCCGGTATTATACCAGCCATCGCGAATGGCCTGCGCCGTCTTCTCGGGTTGGTTCAGGTAGCCGACCATCACGTTGGCCCCTTTCCCGCAGAGTACGCCTTCGACTCCAGTTGGCAGGGGCTCGCGCGTTTCCTGCGTGAAGGCCTTCATCGCGACCCCGACGATGGGCTGCCCCACGGTGCCGCGCACGTTGCAAATTTGCGTGAAGCCGCCGAGCGTGAGGTCCGGCAAGTTGGTGGAGACGACGGGCGAAAGTTCCGTGCAGCCGTAGCCTTCGAGGGGGAGCACGCCGAACTTCGCGTGGAACTCGTCCTGTAGCTTCACGGGCAGCTTTTCCGCGCCGCAAATGATGATCCGCAGCGTGCGAAAATCCCCAGCATCGCAGCGGCGAATGTAGAAGCGCAGGAACGTGGCCGTGCTGAGCAGGAGTGTGATCGCGTGCTTGCGAACGAGGTTTCCGACTTCCTTGGCCCCGCGCGGGTCCGGATAGTAGATCGCGGTGGCACCCGCGACCAACGGTGCCCACAGACACACCGTGTACCCGAAGCTGTGGAAGAAGGGCAGCACGCCGAGCAGCCGATCCCGACGATGAATCTGGATCGTGTGAATCGCGGCATCGACGTTCGAGCCCACGTTCCGATGCGTGAGCACGATGCCCTTCGGTTCGCCGGTGCTGCCGCTGGAAAAGACGATGGTGAGCACGTCGTCGATGCGATGGCGATGCAAGCCGAGCACGAAGCGATCGATGAACCAGCCCGGCAGCAATAGAGCCATCAGGAACGTGCGAATCTGCTGGCCCTTCGTGATGCCCGCGAGTACGTCTTCGAGATAAATTCGCTCTACGCTCTCCGGCAAGTCGAGCGCGACGCGCAGCACGAACCGCTTCGACGTGATGACCGCCCGCAACCCGGCCTGTTGAGCCGAGGAGCCCACGGCATCCGGCCCCGCCGTGTAGTTCAGGTTCACCGAGGTCTTACGCAGGAAGGCGATGGAGAGGTTCGCGAGTGCCCCGCCCAGGCTCGTCGGCAGCCAGACGCCCACGTTCTGTTCGCTGCCCAGCTTGTTCCGCAGGAACTTCGTCACGCACATGGCCGCGACGAACGTCTTCCCCCAGGTCAGGATTCGCTCCCCAGCCGCGTTATCAATCACGCACGGTCGGAACAGATTCCGGAAGCTGACCGCGTTGCGGACGAAGACCCGATGCACGAGCGGAAGGTGGTCGCTCTGCCGGATGGCGCACTCGGCGGTGAGTTCTTGCACCGCGAGGCGAATCTCGGGGGTTGGGAGTGAGAGGTTCAGCGGCTTCCCGAACATCACGCCCACATGCCGGCGGAAGCCGCGCGGCCACTTCCACACGAGCCGCTCTTCCCGATAGCTGAAGATGCTACACCACAGGCCACCGGTGCAGGCCGGGATCACCGGCATGGTCGACTTCACCGTTTGAAGGATCGCGTCGAGTTCCGAGCCGAACGGCAGCATGTGCCCGCTGCGAGTGAGGTGCCCTTCGGGGAACATCAGAACGGCTTCGCCGCGATCGAGCGCGGCGGCAATCGCCTCGATGTTCACACCCCGATCCGGCGCGATGATCAGCGAACGCGGACACGCCGCGCGCAACACCCACCGATCGAGCAGGCTCACGCGATTGCAGACGATCAGACACCCACCGGACGCGGGGACGTATTCGCGGCCATACACGCGAAAGCGATAGAGCAGGCGAACGAAGAGCCAAAGGAACGGGCGGAGGAGGGGCATCGTGTCGCAGCGAGTAGGAAAGAACGAGCGAATCGGTTCGTTCGGAGATTCTATTCAACCTCGCGGCTCGCTTCGATCCAACCGCGAAGCTAGAATGGCCATTGGCTCGCCCACCGGCCCGGAGTCTCGACATGCAATCAATTCTGTTCTCTCTGTGCCTCGGTGCTTCCGCGGCTCAAAACACCGCCTCGATGTACCACCCGCCCGCCGATCTCGCCACCGCTCTCGGCAGCTATCGCTCGCTGCTCAAGTTCGACGACGGTACGCCCGTTCGAACGGCGGACGACTGGAAGAAGCGCCGCGTGGAGATCCTCAAGTACTGGCACGGGGCAATGGGTGAGTGGCCCGCACTCCTCGCGAAACCCAAGGTCGAAATCCTGAAGACCGAGATGCGCGGCACCGTCACGCAGCACCACATCAAGCTCGAAACGGCACCCGGCCGCACCACCGACGACGCCTACCTGCTCATTCCCGAAGGCAAGGGCCCGTTCCCCGCTGTGGTCGTCGTCTTCTACGAAGCCAAGACGGCCATCGGCCTCGGCAAAGCCGAGAATCGCGGCTTCGCGATCGATCTGGCCAAGCGCGGCTTCGTCGCCCTCTCACTCGGCGGCGACCCGAACACCTACTACCCCACGAAGGAAAGTTGCCGCATTCAGCCGCTCTCGTTCCACGCTTACGAGGCCGCGAACTGCTGCACCGCCCTCGCCAATATGCCGGAGGTGGACGCGAAGCGCATCGGCATCGTCGGCCACTCCTACGGCGGCAAGTGGGCGCTGTTCGCCTCCGCGCTGCACGAGAAGTTCGCGTGTGCCGCGTGGTCCGATCCCGGCATCGTCTTCGATGAGAAGCGCGGGAACGTGAACTATTGGGAGCCGTGGTACCTCGGGTTCGAACTCGGCAAAGATCAGCGGAAGGCCGGCATCCCGAACGAGAAGAACCCGCGCACCGGGCCTTACAAGCAGATGATGGCCGACGGCCGCGACCTGCACGAACTGCACGCATTGCTGGCCCCGCGGCCATTCCTCGTCTCCGGCGGCTCCGAGGATTTGGCGGAACGCTGGAAGCCGCTGAACCACGCGATTGCCGTGAACAAATTGCTCGGCTTCGAGAACCGCGTAGCGCTGACCCTCCGCAAGGGCCACTCGCCCACCGAGGAATCGAACGAGCAGCTGTATCGCTTTTTCGAATCGAACCTGAAGGCGAAGTGAGGGGCGACCTCATCGCGAAGCCGCAAGCGGCTGATCCTGATAGCGAAGTGAGACCGCGATCCCATCGCGAAACCCGCCTCGACGGCGACGAGTACAATACTCACCAGCACACGCCCTCTCCATCACGAGGAGCATCGCGATGTTCGCGTTCCGCATCGTTCTCACCGCACTCGCTGCCGCCGTTCTGGCCGTCCCCACGTCCGTCGCCGCCGAGTCGAAACCCGTCGATTTCACGCTGACGGACCTCACCGGGAAACCGTGGAAGTTCCACGATCAGAAATCGAAGGCCACGGTCGTCGCGTTTCTGTCCAGCGAGTGCCCCATGTCGCGGGGGTACCTTCCCACACTCGCCGACCTCGCGAAGAAGTATGCCGAGAAGGGAGTCGCGGTCGTGGGCGTGTTCCCCGATGCCGACGCGACCGCCGAGCAAGTTGCCGAGCACGCCAAGGAATTCAAGATTCCCTTCCCGCTGTTCCGCGACGAAACCCACGCCTCGGTGACGGCGCTCGGCGCGAAGGTCACGCCCGAAGTGTTCGTGCTCGACGACACGTTTGCGGTCCGCTATCACGGCCGGATCGACGACGGATATTCCGCACGGCTCAAAGCCAAGCCCACCGTGATGCGTCAGGACCTCGTGCTGGCCCTGGACGAAGTGCTTGCTGGCAAAACCGTGAGCATGGCCGAGACCAAGGCCTTCGGCTGCCCCCTCGGGGAACCCGCGAAGAAGGCCAACGCGAACGACACGACCGTGACTTTTTACAAGGACGTGCTGCCGGTGCTGCAAGCTCACTGCCAGAGTTGCCATCGTCCGGGGCAGGTCGGGCCGTTCTCGCTCGCGAACTACAAACAGGCCGCGAAGTGGGCCGATTCGTGCCTCGAAGAAATGAAGGCGAAGAAGATGCCGCCGTGGAAGGCGGAGAAGAACGACCTGCTCGCGGGCAGCCGGGCCGTGCCGGAATCCGCAATCGAGGTTCTCGAAAAGTGGGTGGCACAAGGCTTGCCCGAGGGCGATCCGAAGGACGCGCCGCCGGCCCCGAAGTTTACCGAAGGCTGGACGCTCGGCGAACCCGACCTGATTCTCGAAGCACCCGAAGAGGTCGCGGTCGGGGCGAACGGCAAGGATCTGTTCCGCGTCGTCGTGTTCCCCACGAACCTGCCGGAAGACAAGTTCATCGCGGCGATGGAGGTGAAGCCGGGCAACCCGCGCGTCGTTCACCACACGCTGCAAATGATCGACACCGATAGCCGAGCGAGCAAGCTCCAACTCGAGGCGAAGAAGAAAGCGAAGGCGGACGACGCCGACCGCGGCCCGGGGTACAGCGTCTCCATGGGGTGGGGCTTCCTGCCGAACCCCGCGAACCTGCTCGGCGGCTGGGCTCCCGGCCTGCTTCCCAAGCGACTCCCCGAAGGTATCGGCCAGACATTGCCCAAGGGGGCGGACGTGTGCGTACAGTTCCACTTCCACCGCACCGGCAAGGAAGAAAAGGACCGCACCAAGATCGGCATCTACTTCGCCAAGGGGCCGATCAAAGAGACGTATCGCTCCGTGGCCGCGACCGGATTGTTCAAAACCATCCCGGCCGGCGACAAAGCCTTCAAAGTGGAAACGTCGTGGAAACTGATGGACGAGGTGTCCGTGTATCGCCTCGTTCCGCACATGCACCTGCTCGGCCGGGAGGTCGAACTCTTCGCCACGATGCCGGGCGAGAAGGAACGGCTGCTCATTCGCATTCCCGAGTGGGACTATAACTGGCAGGAGCAATACGAATTGAAGGTGCCGTTGAAGCTGCCGAAGGGGACGATCCTGAAAGTGCGGGCGACTTTCGACAACTCGAAGGACAATCCCAACAACCCGACGAGCCCGCCGAAGGACGTGCGGTTCGGCGAGCAAACCACGGACGAGATGTGCTTCGTCTTCCTCGGCATCGCGAGCAAGAGCCCGATCTGGCGGCTTCTCATTCCCGAAGGCCCACTGTTCAAAAAATGAAATCGGAAGCTTTCAACGGGTGGGCCGCCGTGCCGATTCTCCAGGATTGAAAATACGGAGATGAATCGAGTGCTTCCAACTCCGGCCGAAGTCCGCGCGCGGATCGATGAGGTTTATCGCTCCGAGTCCCGGAGGGTGTTCGCTTCGCTGGTGCGGCTGCTGCGGGATTTCGACTTGGCCGAGGAGTCCATGCACGAAGCGTTCGCGGTCGCGCTCGAACGGTGGGGTCGGGACGGGATTCCGGACAATCCGCGCGCTTGGCTCGTCTCCACGGGCCGATTCAAAGCGGTCGATGCACTCCGACGACGAACGCACTTCGACGCACTCCAACCACAACTCGCGGATCGCTCGGTGGAGGTTGCGGAGGCCAACGACGATCGGGCCGATCGAGAGATCGAGGACGACCGATTGCGGCTGGTGTTCGCCTGCTGCCATCCTGCGATCGATCGCAGCGTGCAGGTCCCGCTGACCTTGCGCGAAGTGTGCGGGCTGACGACGGAGGAAATCGCTGGGGCGTTCCTCACCGCGCCGGCAACGATGGCCCAGCGAATCGTTCGTGGGAAGGCCAAAATCCGCGATGCTGGCGTTCCCTTTGCCGTTCCGGTTGCCGCCGATCTCCCGGAGCGATTGGGCTCCGTACTGGCGGTCGTGTACTTGGTCTTCAACGAGGGCTACTCCGCCACATCGGGCGCGGCGTTAACGCGAGCCGACCTCTCGGGGGAGGCCATGCGTCTGGGTCGACTGCTCGTGGAATTGCAACCCGACCCCGAAAGCATCGGGTTGCTCGCGCTCATGCTGCTCCACGAATCGCGACGCCACACGCGGGCGACTCCGACTGGCGACATCGTACTGCTCGAAGACCAGGATCGATCGGCGTGGGACGCTGCGTTGATCGCAGAAGGACGAGCGCTGGTCGAACGTGCGTCGAGTACCGCAGGGTTCGGGGCGTACACTCTCCAGGCCGCCATCGTCGCCGCACACGCGGCAGCCCCAACTGCCTCGGCCACCGACTGGCGGCAGATCGCATCGACCTACGATGCACTGCTCGCCCTGAACCCGTCGCCGGTGGTGGAACTGAACCGCGCCGTGGCTCTCGCGATGCGCGACGGGCCCGCCATCGGACTGGATCTCATCGACCGCATCTTGGGTCGCGGTGAATTGGCCGAGTATCACCTCCTCCACGCCGCTCGCGCTGAATTGCTCCGACGGCTCGAGAAGCGGGACGAAGCCCGATTTGCCTATCAGCGAGCCCTCGAACTGGCACAGCAGGAGCCGGAACGACGCTTCTTGATGAAGCGGCTCGCAGAACTTTGAGCGAAACTTTTCTCTTCTTGTCGATCCGAGGCTCCGTCATTCGACTACTTTTGGAACCCTTTCACGAAGCGAGATATAACCATGACGCGACAGAAGATTACGCCCTTCCTGTGGTTCGATGGTCGTGCCGAAGAGGCCGCGAAGTTCTACGTCTCGCTGTTTCGAGACTCCGCGATCACCTCTACTACATCGGGGCCGGACGGTGCGGCACTCGTGGTCGAGTTTCAGCTCGCCGGACTCCAGTTCCTGGCCCTGAATGGCGGTCCCCATTTCAAATTTAACGAGGCGATGTCGCTCTCGATCGATTGCCACACGCAGGCCGAGGTGGACGAACTGTGGGAGAAGCTCTCCGCAGGTGGATCGAAGGGGCAGTGCGGATGGTTGAAGGACAAGTACGGATTGTCGTGGCAGGTGGTGCCAGCGGTGCTTTCACAACTCCTCGGATCCGCGGATCGGGACAAGGCGGGGCGGGTGATGAACGCAATGATGAAGATGACCAAACTGGACGTTCAGTTGCTTCAGGACGCGGCGGACGGCAGATAGGAAAAGACCACGACACCTCGGAGGATGTGATGAAGTACCTGATGCTCATGTACGGGGCGGAGCACAGCTGGACGGATGCCGAGCGCAAGGAGTGTATGACCGAAAGCCTTCGAGTTTGCGATGAACTGGCCGCGAAAGGGAAGTTCCTCGACACGGCACCACTCCACTCGGTAACGACGGCTGCGACCGTTCGCGTGCGAGACGGTCGTCCGATGATCACCGATGGGCCATTTGCCGAAACGACGGAGCAACTCGGCGGCTACTTCCTCTTGGACCTCGAAGACCTCGACGAAGCGATTGCGGTTGCCAGCCGCCTTCCATCGATTGCGAAGGGAACGGCGGAGATTCGCCCGCTACTCGCGATGGAAGGTCTGCCTCCAACCCGACCGCGACCGGGCGGTCCATTCGATGCGGGCACCACACCGTACATGCTACTTTGCTACCACAACGAAGCCGCGTTGAACGAAGCCGGCCCGGCAGCATTCGAACGGGCCAAGACTGAGGCGGTCGTACGAGTCGGGAAGTTGAATGACTCGGGACGATACCTGAACGCCTCGCCGCTCCACCCGATCGCGATGGCCACATGCGTGCGGATGCGGGACGGGAAGCGGCAGATCACCGACGGCCCGTTCGCCGAAACCAAAGAAGTGCTCGGCGGCTTCTACCTGATCCTGGCCGGTTCGCGCGACGAGGCACTGAAGATCGCGGCCGAACAGCCCGGTGCCCGCCTCGGCTCGATCGATAACAGGCAGGGCCGACGTTGCCTGCCTGTTCAATCAATTCTCAGTCTTTTGCTCCACCGAGCGTCACGGGAATCTTGTAGACCTCGTTCAGGCGTTGGTGTGCGGCGCTGCCTTCGCCGGACTTCGGGAACTTGTCGCAGATCTGCTTCAACGTCTTGATGGCATCTTCTTTCTTGGCGGCCTCTTCCTGCGTGAGCGCGATCTGCCAAAGTGCGGCGGAAGCGTGCGGCGCGGAGCCCGCCATCACCTGCCGATATAGCGTGATCGCTTCGTCGAACTTCTTGAGTTGCCGATTCGCGGCCGCCATGTGCAGGTAGTTGGTGGGGAAGTTGTTGGTGCCGCGATAGGCCGCAATGCAATCCGCCCAACGGCCCGCGTAATACAGCGTATCCGCGATTGCGACGGCATAGCCATCGGCGTTCTTGGCATCGGATGTCAGCAGTTCGCGATAAACCGCGATGGCCTGATCGGGCTTGCCGCCCTGGCGGTAGGCTTGCGCCGCGGCACCGAGCCACTTCGGCGCGGACTTCACGTCCGCGGCGAGTTGCCGATAGATCGCGACGGCCTTGTCGGTGCCGGTTGGGCCTTCTTCCATGAAGCTGTAAGCGATCTGACCCTGACCCTCGGCCACATCCTTGAACTTGGCATAGGCGGCTCGTGCAAGGTCGCGCTTCTTATCCACCTTGTACCACTGGGCGAGCCGGGCGAGCGTGTCGTCGTCCGGCCCGAGCGATGCAAGAATCTCTTCGTACACGGCCTTCTGCTTGTCCGGGTGGCGGGCCGCGGCTCGCACGTCGGCCACCGCGTACCACGCCTGCAAACCGGCCGGCTTCGTCTTCACATCCTTCACGAGATTCGCGGCCTGAATTTTGAGCCACGCCGCTCCGGAGTCCGCCAGTTTCTCGCCGAGCTTCTTCGTCGGTTCGTCCATCGCACCGGTCAACTCGCCGATGATGTTCGGCAAGCAGCCATACGGTTGACCGATCATCAGGTGGTGGGGTAGCTCCCCCTCGGAGCAAGTGGTGGCGAGCGCCTTGAGGCCGTCGTCGAAGTTGCCGAGGCGGAAGCAGAGCTGGGCATATTGGCGAGCGGCGCTGACGCACGGTTCGATCGTCGGGCCTTCGCGCTTCACGTCGAACGTCAGTTCGCGGAGCAGGTTGGCCTTGGCCGCTGCATCGTTCTCCTTCGCGGCAATCTCGACGAGATCGAGCCGGGCCATCACGGCGGCGAAGTGCTTGGGGTAGGTGGAAACCACCTTCACGTAGGCCTTCTTGGCGGGCTTCAGGTCGCCGATGTCGCGGTAGGTGCGGCCGATGAGCAACCCGGCAATCGGAGCCTCCGGCGAATCCGGATAATAATCGAGCAGCGACTGATACCCGTCTTTGATCGCGGCGTTCTGCTTCCGCAAACTCACCTGGCAGTGCGACCACTTCAGTTGCGCGAAGGGAGCCCCTTCGCTCTTCTCGTAGAGCTTGAGGAACTTCTCGTACTCATCCGCGGACGCCTTCCACTGGCTTTCGCGGTAGAGCCGTTCCGCGGCCGTGAGTTGGAAGCGCTCGGCTTCTTTAAGCTTGGCCCAACGCTCGAGGGGCATCTCGTCCAACGGCCCGGCGGCGGCGGATGAAATTAAGAGAAGAGCGGCCAGGATGGCCGCGCTCCCAGCGTGGGCTTTTAAGGCTGCTGCGAACGACGCCATGTGTCGTGCTCCCGGTGAGCGTAAGAGACGATGTTCAATCCGAGCTGGTAGCACTGGTCGGCGATGTCCTTCTTGATGCCGGCGCGGTCGTCGCGCCAAGCATCGCTCAGGGCACCCGGATGGTAGTAGACGGCCCAGCGGCCGTCGATCTTCCAGCCGTAAGGAGTCGTGCCGCCGTGGGCGACCACGATGGGAAGCTGAGGGATCTCGAAGGGCCGCTTGTGAATGGCATCGTCGCGTGGAATCGGGACAGATGTCACGCCGGTGATTTCGTTCATGGCGGCGACGAAGCCACCGTGGAAGCCGCCGCCGAGGCTGTCGCCGAGGATCATGCCGTGGCGATCGATGAGGTATTGCTTCAAGATGCGTTTATCGGCGGCGGAAGGGGCGAAGTTGTGAACGCCGCCGATGTAAATCAACGGCGGGGCGGCCTTCTCCTTGAACAGCCCGAGCCCGACGCAATCGACGCTCTCGGTCTCCTCCGCGATGCGGCCCTTCATCTTGGGGAACCGCACTTCGAGTTCGGTGAGCAGGTTGCGGTCGCCGCCGATGCCGAAGTTCTTGTCCCAGGTTTTGTCGGCGTGGCGAAGGCGGATGAAGCGAATCTTGCCGCCGGCTTTGCCGCTGCCGAACCCGCCGCCTTCGCCTTCACCCTGTCCGAGACCGCCATCGCCCTGACCCACCTGGTAGCGGTTTGCGGTTTCCTCGGTAAGCTTGACATCGACGTTGTCGATCGGCGGCGGCGCGGCAAACAAGATCGAACTGTACGGGTTGATGACGTACTTCTTGCGGACGACCTTGGTCACTTTCACGGACATGGCCTGGGGCGAATCGTTGCCGCCTCCGGCGGGCAGATCGTACTCGCTTTCTTCACCCGAGCCGAACCGCAGGTGCACGAGGAAGAAGACCAGCATGAACAGGAATGAGTAGGCCGCGAGCATGGCGAGCGACTGACGAAGTTTTCGACTTTGCGCGACGGTGAGCCCGAGCGCGAAAACACCGCAGACTAGAGAAATCACTCCAATTTCAGAGATTGCGTCGCCGTATCGCTCAGGTAGGTACCGCTTGAATTGCGTCATCAATTTGATGACGACGCAAATCACTACCAAAAAAAAGCCAGGACCAAGATTGTAGTAAACTGCCGCTGGGTCGAGTGGGTTCCAGCCGCCGCGACGATTGGAAACGGATTCGCCACCAACCGAGATGGCTGGCCGCAGCGCGGGGTCGGTGTTGCGGTATCGCAGTTCGATGCGGCGAGCCGCGCGTTCGACGAGAAAGATGGTCCATCCAAGCCCGATGAGGTAGAAGAGCGACCAGCCGATCGTATCGACGAGACTCTCGCCAATGGCGAAGGCGACGCCTTGCCACAGGATGACGTAGAGGCCGGTCAGGATGCCGGCGCTGCGCATGGTGAGTCGGAGTCGAGGCACGGATTCATCCTGAGCCGCGGGCGGCTAAAAACTACTTGATGTCCTTGAGCAGGTCGTCGTCTTTCTTGTCCAGCGGATTCACCGAGAGGGGAGCCGGCTTGCTGACGTTTTCTTTTAGCTTCGAAACGACTTCTGCCTTAGTGTCTCCCTTGGTCCCGGAGGGCGCTTTGACCGGGCTCTCGGGCGTGGCCTGCTTCGGCGTCTCGCTCGACTCTTGCTTTTCGCCAGCGGGTAAAGTTCCTTTCGCCTCCGTCGTCTTCCCCTTATCCAGGAAGTACGGCAGCACGGTGAGCAGGCCGATCAAAACGGCCGTGACGATGCCCGCTTGAATGAACGGCTTCATCAGCCCGCTGCCGTCCGGGAGGCCGAGCGACTCGCGCGGCGACTGATTCCGCAGCCGCCGCAAGGTCTCGGTGAGGACCGGCGAATCGGACGCGGTCGTCCGCGAGGGTTGACCGTTCGGGTGATCGTTCTTCATGGTGAGATGATCGGTTGGGGGCGGGCGGCTTCTTCACGGGGCAGAGTCAATCCTACTCGGGAAGCGGGCCGGGCTCAAGAGATTAGTCGAAGGGGGAGATTGTAGAAACCTCGCGCCTCACCGGAGAGGCCAAAGGCGCGCCCAACTTCTATTGCTTTCACTGTCCTCATTTCCATTCTTTCAAGGTTTAACACCATGTGTTTGCGAACGTTCACTGGTCTGGCGGGAGCGTGCCTGCTCGCCGCGACGATCGGATGCGGCAAGTCGGACCCCACGGCACCGGAAAGCCCGCCGATGAATCCGGGGAGCATGGGCGGCACGCCCACGGGCAACGCCGTCTTCGACAAAAATTGTCTGGGGTGTCATGCCGCCTCGGTGTCGGCGGGAGGTGGCCCCAAGCGCAAGGGGCCCAACCTCGCCAAGGTGGGAGCGGAACGCAACGTGGAGTGGTTGTCGGACCACGTCAAGGATCCGAAAACGCACAAGCCGGGGTCGGGCATGCCGGAGTTCGCGAGCAAGCTGACGCCGGACGAGATCAAGAACGTCTCGGAGTTTATGGCCGGGTTGAAGTGATCCCACCTGGGAGCGCGGCCGTCCC